>DASREQ010000057.1:0-33933 GCA_035651975.1 Candidatus Udaeobacter sp. | reverse complement strand
TGTACAAACCGACGCAGCCCGGAGTTATGTCCACTATGAACCACTCGGACCGGTCCTCGCCATCATGCCGTGGAATTTTCCGTTCTGGCAGGTGTTTCGATTCGCTGCTCCGGCCCTGATGACGGGCAATGTCGGTTTACTTAAGCATGCCTCAAATGTGCCGCAGTGCGCACTTGCCATTGAACAAATATTTTGCCGTGCGGGATTCGAAGACGGCGTTTTCCAAACGCTCCTGATCGAGCCGGAACAGGTCGAAAAGGTAATTGTCGATCCGCGCGTGAAAGCGGTCACGCTAACAGGCAGCGAAAAGGCTGGAAGCGCAGTAGCAGGCGCGGCTGCACGTCAGATCAAAAAGAGCGTGCTCGAGCTTGGAGGCAGCGACGCCTTCATTGTGATGCCAAGCGCGGATTTTGAAAGCGCGCTCAGCGCGGCGGTCAAAGCCCGGACCGTTAACACCGGACAGTCGTGCATCGCCGCAAAGCGACTCTTCATTGCAGATGAAATCTACGATGAATTTCTTGATCAGTTCGTTGACAGGATGCGCGCGTTGAAAGTTGGCGATCCCATGGACCCGGCCACCGAAATTGGCCCTCTCGCAACGGAACGCATTCTCCAAGGCGTGCACGATCAGGTTCAGAAATCGATTGCAGCGGGCGCAAAATTGTTGACCGGCGGAAATCGGATTCATGGCCCCGGATTTTTCTATGAGCCAACGGTCCTGGTCAATGTGCCACGAGAGTCGCCCGCTTATCGCGAAGAGGTTTTCGGTCCGGTCGCATCCATTTTCCGGGTAAGCGACGCAGACCAGGCGATCGAGATGGCAAATGACAGTTCGTTTGGTCTCGGTGCCAGCGCGTGGACGAATAATCCCGAGGAACAAGAGCTCTTCACGTCTGATTTGGAAGCCGGAATGGTTTTCATCAATGCAATGGTGGCCTCCGATCCGCGTTTGCCGTTCGGCGGTGTGAAGCGCTCGGGCTTTGGACGCGAACTCGGCGCCACCGGAATTCGCGAGTTCACAAACACGAAGACGATTTGGATTTCCTAACCTGACTGTCGCGTTGCGCATTTACCCGGGAGTGGTTGTCGGAACATTTTTTGGCAAAGCGAAATCCTGTTTTTGCATAGCCAAGGGCCTCGTAAAATCGAGCTGCGCCGCCACGTTCAAATCGTGTAGTCAGAGTGACCCGACTCACGTTTCTGCTTGCGAAATTTTTCTCCGCTGCGGTAATGAGCGCCCGACCAATGCCACTTCGCTGGTGCGCCTTTGAAACAACGAGAGCGATAATTTTTCCGCAGGGATCGTTATGTTCGTGGCCGGCGTGCGTGAGCGTGCCGACGATCCCGCAAAGTTGATCGTCTGTCTCGGCAACAAACGTACTGTAACGTGCGTCGCCTAAGATCAACCTTAACCGCTCACCCATTTCGGCGCTGGTTGTTTCGTAGCCGAGTTCACACATCAGCGCTGCAAGCTCCGGCGCATCACTCAATCTGGCGTCCCGAATGGTCAGAGACACGATTAGGTCGCGGGTCAGTCGTTGGCGTCGTACTGTCTTAAACGCGGCAACAACTGTTCGAGGATCGTCGCAACAGATTCATCGACAGTCTGCTGATCCGTGCGAACCACGATCTCGGGGTCTTCTGGAGCTTCGTAAGGTGCGTCAATGCCGGTGAATTCACGGATCTGGCCAGCCCGCGCTTTCTTGTAGAGATTTTTCGGATCGCGCGCTTCGCAAACTTCCAGCGGTGCATCAACGAACACTTCGATAAACTCCGAACTGCCCTCCAGCGCAATCTCGCGAGCGCGGCTGCGATCCATTCGGTAAGGTGAAATGAACGCCGTGATCACCACGGTGCCGGCATCAGCCATAAGTTTGGCTACTTCGCTTACACGCCGGATGTTTTCCACCCGATCTTCCGGCGCGAACCCGAGATTTGAATTTAATCCGTGCCGAATGTTGTCGCCGTCAAGCACGTAGGTATGCACTCCCCGACGGAAAAGATCGCGTTCAAGTGCCTGTGCAATTGTCGATTTCCCGGCGCCAGAAAGTCCGGTTAACCAGATCACGGCTCCGCGGTGGCCGGCCCGTATTGCTCGCTCGCGCGCGGTAATCTTTCCCTCCGTCCAAAAGATATTTTTGCTCTTCGTGACGGTGCGATCCGTATAAACCCCGCCGAAAATCGTTCCGCCACCACAGATTTGCCCGTCATCTATGATGACGAAGCGTCCAAGGTTCGGAATCCGATCGTGGTTGTCGATGACGAGTGGTCCACGGGTTTGGATGGTAAGTCTGCCGATCTCGTTCCGCTCTAATTGTTCGCGTCCGTCGCTCTTGGTCTCCAGGGTCGAAGAATCCATCACTCGTTCGATGGACACGACCTGGCATTTAACGTCCTGAGTTGCCAACCGGAGGCTGTACAAATGTCCAACGCGCAGCGGCTCGCGTACGATCCAGAAAAGGTCTGCATGGAAACGATTCGCCTCGATGGGCGTTTCATTTTCGCGTGATGCAACGTAGCCGCGCTCCACAAAAATCTGTTCGCTAAGAGTGATCCCGATCGAATCTCCCGCAACGGCTGGACCGTTGTTTTCCTGCGCGTTCCAACGCTCGATCGTAGCGACCACGGACGACTTGTTAGCCGGCGAGAACACCAGCTGGTCCCCCGCCCTTAGCGTTCCCGTTTCGATTCGGCCTGCGATAATTCGGCGTCCGTCGAAGCGATAAACATCCTGAACACAGAAGCGAAGGGGAAGATCGACATCGCGCCGCTGCGGCTCCAGCAAATCAAGCGCTTCAAGAACACTCGCCGCGCAGTACCATTTCATTTTCATGCTCGCCCGCGCGACATTCTCACCCTCCCTGGCCGACGCCGGAATGAACGTCCGTGCCTTCAATCCAAGTTCGCCAAGAAATTTTCGATATTCCTGCTCGATCTCGCGAAATCGTTTCTCCGAATAATTCACCAGATCCATTTTGTTTACGACGACGATCACATGCTTGATGCCAAGCATGCTCAGCAGGTAGGCGTGACGGCGGCTTTGTTCGCGCACTCCTTCGTCAGCGCTGATCACCAGGATGGCAGCGTCGGCTCTCGACGCCCCCGTGATCATGTTCTTTAGGAACTCCTTGTGCCCGGGCGCATCGATGATGGCGTATTGACGTCGCGGCGTTCGAAAAGGGATCTCCGTGGTGTCGATCGTGACGTTTTGTTTTTGCTCCTCGAGAAGCGCATCGAGCAAAAAGGCGAATTCAAATCCCATTCCTTCCGCTGCGCACGCTTTCTTTATCTCTTCGACTTTGCCTTCGGGCAAAGAACCGGTGTCATGCAAAATGCGACCGATAAGCGTGGACTTGCCGTGGTCAACGTGACCGACGAAGACGACGCGCAGCTTGGGCGGAACGCCTGAAGTTGCCCGTTGAGCGTTCGCTTGGTCGATCATAAGAATCCCTTCGCCCTCAACTTCTGCATCGCATTTCGTTCGTAATGGTCCTGGGCGCGACCGGCACGCTCGGTCGTTTTTGTTGCTTCCAGCTCAGCGATGATTTCGTCGATTGTTGACGCAGTGCTCTCGATGGGATGGGTGATGGGACGGCAGCCTAACGATCGAAATCGTTTGCCGTTTCGAGCAAAATACATTTGCGGGATGGGAATCTTTTCTCGCTGGATGTAGCGCCAGATGTCTACCTCTGTCCAATCGAGCAATGGTTGGATGCGAACATGTTCGCCTTTTGAGGCTGTCGTTACGAACTGGCTCCAGAATTCGGGCGGCTGGTCCTTGTAATCCCATTCAAACTGAGCGTTGCGCGGGGAAAAATACCGCTCCTTAGCCCGAGTCGGATCTTCGTCGCGTCGAATGCCGGTGATCAACGCGTCCCATTTGTACTCGGCCAGTACTTGTTGCAACGCCACTGTCTTTAACTCATGCGTGACCGTTACCGGGTCGTGCGTCTCATACCCAATCCCACGCGCGCGAGCCTCGGTATTGATTTTAACAATCAGATTGAGGTTGTGATGCTTTGTTGCCCATTCGCGGAACTCGAGCATTTCAGGGAATTCGTAGGTCGTATCAATGTGCAAGACCGGAAAGGGAACGCGCCCCAAGAAAGCCTTGCGGGCAAGCCAGACAAGAACGTTCGAATCTTTACCCATCGACCAGGGCATGGCGATATTTTTGAAAGCGTGATAGGCCTCGCGAAAAATGAAGATGCTTTGGTTCTCGAGGTCGTCGAGATGAGTGCGTGTCGTTTTTGTCATGTCTGTCAGGTAGAGGCGATCCACCTGAACCGCCCCGCTTCACGGGTGATGATAATCAGCGAGCGGGCGATTGAGGTCAATCGCCCCTACCTAAAATAAGATTGTCACTCCTGCGTTCGGGATTCGGCTTGCGCGTTAGAAGCCGCATTTTAACCTTTAGTTATGTCAGAGGAACGCGCAACAGCCTACGATTCCAAGATTGAAGGCAACGTGATTTTTACGCGCTTCGATGCGGCGCTGAACTGGGTGCGCAAAAACTCGCTTTGGCCGATGCCAATGGGCCTCGCCTGTTGCGCGATCGAGTTGATGGCCGCAGCAGCATCGCGGTTCGATATCGCTCGGTTCGGCGCGGAGGTGATGCGGTTTTCACCGCGGCAATGCGATGTGATGATTGTGGCCGGTACCGTAACCTACAAGATGGCATTGGCGGTGAAGCGAATTTACGAGCAAATGCCGGAGCCCAAGTGGGTAATCGCCATGGGTGCCTGCGCCTCTACCGGAGGCATGTATCGTTCGTACGCCGTCTTGCAGGGAATCGATCAGCTTTTGCCAGTTGACGTTTATATTTCTGGTTGTCCGCCCCGTCCGGAAGCTTTGCTCGCCGGTTTGATGAAATTGCAGGAGAAAATTTCCCGGGAACGCTCGTTCAGAAATCAGAAACCGGAACTGGCGGAAAGGCTTGAAGAGGCGCTCGCATGACGCGGTGCAACGGAATTTTTGATTGTAGGGCCAGCGCTTCCCTTGCCCTCCGACATCGTTCTGGCAGGCGGGGCGCCTGCTCTACAACACTATAGCGAATGAGTGCTCAGGAATTGGTACACTCGTTAAGCGAGGCATTTGGCGCAAAAATCCAGAACAAGACTGAATTTCGCGGCGAAACGACTTGCACGATCGCAGCGAACGATCTCCGCGAGATCGTGACATTTTGCCGGGACGAACTCTTGTTCGATTACCTGATCGACGTCACGAGCATCGACAATTTCGGCGAAGAGCCGCGCTTCGAGATTGTTTATCATCTTTATTCGATGCCGTATGCAGTTCATCTGCGCCTGAAGTTAAAAGTTCCAGAAGACGCCTCTGTAGATACCGTTTCCGACATTTGGCCGACGGCGAATTGGCACGAACGCGAGATTTACGACATGATGGGAATCAAATTCAGCGGTCATCCCGACCTGCGCCGCATTTTGATGTGGGATGGCTACCCGTTTTTTCCGCTGCGAAAAGATTTCCCGCTCGAAGGATTGCCCAGCGAAATGCCCGATGTCGCTTTCACTAAAGTCACGCCAATGGAAGGCGGTCCTTTCGTTACTGTGCCGAGCACTGCCACGTCCAAAGACCGGGAACCGCGCGCACGGCCGCCGGAATTGTAAGTTTCACCCTACGC
Source organism: Candidatus Udaeobacter sp. (assembly GCA_035651975.1). Taxonomy (GTDB): domain Bacteria; phylum Verrucomicrobiota; class Verrucomicrobiia; order Chthoniobacterales; family UBA10450; genus Udaeobacter. The sequence goes on along the minus strand of DASREQ010000057.1, from coordinate 28,292 downwards.
GGCTGATACGGGTGGAGCGTTTTCAGGCTTTCGCGTAGCGACCATTACGTCGGGGCGAAGGTTTTGGTCGCGCGGGATGATGGTGGTCGTTTTTTGCCCCGGCTTCGGATAGGCGATGCGGCTATGCAACATCATCATAAGTGTGAATCGGAAGCGCTCGGCGATAATTTTCAGCTCACCAAGCGTAAGATCACAGTCATCCAATTGCCGGTCGCTGATGCGCTCTTCTATCAGTTCGTTGACAAGCGTTTCTAGCTTTTGCGGCGTCGGCTTCTCCAAACTGCGCGAGGCGCTTTCGACGGTATCCGCCAGGCTGACGATGGCGCTTTCTTTTGTCTGGGGTTTCGGTCCGCCATAGCGAAAACTCTCTTCTTTAACCTCCGGAATATCGTCTTCCCGCAGCTTCATAATTTTGCCGCCGGCACGCGCATCCTCATGCTGTTGAAGCGCGCGTTGATAAAAATAGCGGACAAGCGATGTGCCGTGATGTTCCTGAATAATGTCGATGATTCGCTGATTGAGTTTATATTTAAGGGCGAGATCAACGCCTTCCTTCACGTGCGCGATGATAATCAGTGCGCTCATCGTCGGCGCGAGGTCATCGTGCGGGTTGCGCTCGAAGCTCATGTTCTCAGTGAAATATTCCGGCTTTACCAACTTGCCGACATCGTGGAAATAAGCGCAGACGCGGCAGAGCGTTGCGTTTGCGCCGATCGCTTCCGCAGCAGCTTCTGCAAGATTGGCTACCACCAGACTGTGATGATAAGTCCCCGGCGCTTCGATAGTCATGCGGCGGAGCAACGGATGATTGAGATCGGACGCTTCCAGCCAGGAAATGTCCGTCGTAATTTCAAACAGGTTTTCAAGAATGGGCAGCGCGCCTCCCACCAGCGTCGCAGTCAAAATTCCGTTACCCACAGCAAGGGCGCTTTGGACACCGATCATGCCCCAGTCATTGGCTGTCGGATAAAACCAATTCATCGGCCCGATTAGACCAAACGTCAGCGACAACAACCAAATTGCGAGGCCGACCCAAAATCCAGCACGGATCAATTGGCCGCGTCGTCGAACCTGTAATGTGAGCGACACCGCGGTGAATCCGCTGATGAGACTCGTTATCAGCAGCGGCGCATCAATCGGGCCAAACAAGGCACTACTCCAGAGGCTTACAAAAAATGCGGCGTAAAGCCCGTGGTGGCGGCCTAGCAACACGCTCAGCACAAGCGGCGCAAAAGCATAGGGCATGATTAACCCCGCCGTTTCCGGCCTCAAAAATCTATAATTTCCGCTGTTACAAAGCACAAGCAGCAGTTTGATAACAGCCAGTTGCACCAGAATGACGCTGAAGATGAGAAGGATGCGCGAGCTTCGCGAAAAGCTCTTCGGCTGATTGATCCACAGTTGAGTGATTGCGGTGGCCAGGACCAGCAGCGCAATAATAAAATTCTTGGTCGGCTCAGGTTGCTGGCCACTAAATACCAGAAACGCGAGGCCACCGACAAACACCGCAAAAATCGCGACCTTGGTGTAAGGCGAGTATTCCAGATTGCGTCTTAGTTCGCTGCGTGCTCGGCGGCGCCGCATTTTCCGCGAGGCGAGGCCACGTCTAATCAGTCTTCCGCGTTTGAGAAAATCGAACATTTTCGTTTTTTACTTGCGTGATGATGGCGCAGGCGATCGGTGCTGCTGATACGCGCCAATAATGGCGCGCACCAATTCATGCCGCACAACGTCGCGCTCGGTAAAGTACACGGTAGCGATTCCGGGGACAGCCTTTAATGCCTGCAATGCTTCCACAACACCGGAGCGCTTGTTCGCCGGCAAATCAATCTGTGTGACATCGCCGGTTACCACGCATTTGGAGTTTAAACCGATTCGCGTCAGCAGCATGAACATCTGCTCGGTTGTTGTGTTTTGCGCCTCATCCAGAATGACAAAAGCATTATTCAAGGTACGCCCACGCATGTATGCAAGGGGAGCCACTTCAATGGTCTGCCGCGCAAGCGCGCGCTCCATTTCCTCCGGTTCTAACATTTCACGCAAGGCGTCGTAGAGCGGACGCAGGTACGGCGTGATCTTTTGCTCAAGATCGCCCGGAAGAAAACCGAGCGCTTCACCGGCTTCGACCGCGGGTCTCGTCAAAATAATGCGGGCTACCTGCTCTCTCTTAAGAGCGGCGACTGCCATGGCGACGGCAAGGTAGGTTTTGCCCGTGCCGGCGGGTCCGATTCCAAAAACAACATCGTGCTTTTGAATTGCCTCAACATACGCTCGCTGGTTTGCACTTCGCGCCACAATCGGCGGCTTTCGCGACGAGGTGGTGATTTTGGTTGAAACAACGTCGCCAAGATTTTCATCGCGCTCTTCGGACACGGCCTTAAGCGCATAATTAAATTCGTGTTTTTGGATGTCCACGCCCTGCTGACGGGCTTTCTCGAGCTGTTCAAAGACGTGTTGCGCTTTATCGAGGCGGCCAGGGTCTCCTTCCAGTTTGACCCAGCCTTCGCGCGTGGTCACTTTCACACCGAGCGAATCCTCAAGGTTCTTCAAAAGTCTGATATCGTTGGCGTAAAGCGACTGCAACGCTCGCGGATTTTCAAACTGCAGGGTGCGCGTCTCAGTCATCATCAATCCATGACATCGGCATCCTTGCCGATGGCGTATTGGCTCAAAGCCAACGCCACTAACCCTACCCTACCGGAAACCATACACCAGCGCCCAATGCGTGCGTTCCTCCGGCGATTGCTCGACACTGACGATGATAAAGTAACTGCCAGTGGTCTTTGGGATGACGTGCGCAGCCGCAAAATGGCCTTTCTCCCAGCTGTCCGGTTCCTCCGCCAGTTTTCCATCCGAATCATAAATGTGAACGGATACTTTTGCCTTATCGACCTCTGTTCCCAGCCAGAACCAATATTCGTTCCCTTTGAATAATTGTTGCCGGACCGCTTTCTTCTCGCCCGAACCGAGGTCGCCTCCCCAGTAGTCCTCACGCACTTGAAATCCTTGTTTTACGTATGGTTCTGCCGCCTGAAGAGCAAATGACTGCGCGTCATCCACCGAGGCGAAAGCCGCACGCTGCATTATGACGACGGCCGCCAGCAGGGAGCTGGCGAGAGAAAGGACTTTTGCGAAACCGTTCATCGAGATTTCCTAATTTCTGGTAACGATGCCGGTACCGAGCCGCGTCGTGATTTCGTTGACCTTCTTGACTGATTCGGCAGGAATCTTGGCATTGCCGACGTCGATTAAAGGCTTTACCTCCACCAAGGCATCCTGAATCTGGTGAATGATCGGGAGGTTAAACTCCGGCATCGCCTTGAGCCTTGTCTGAAAATAAGACAGGAGATCGGGCTGATGCAGCAGCTCGGCGCCGTCAGTGGAAAAATGCTGTTTAACTACTGAGGTCAATACTTCGGTGCCACGCAGCCACCCGCCCAGACTGACGAGCTGCGATAATTTTTCATCATGAACCTCGTTCATTGCCTGTTGCACGCTGTTTTGAGTCCGATCCAGTTCCTGCCGAACGTTTTCCCAATTTCGCTTATCCGCAGCCTCGATGATGGCCTTGGCGTGCGGTGTGATTGAATTCCCTACGCCAATCCCTTTCGCTAATCCAAGGACCCGCTGGCCGATTTCCTTTACTGTCGGCGCGTCTTCAGCCTGTACCGCGATAAAACCATCGGCGATCACCGTCCCCAACAAGAGGGCAATACGCGGCCGCTCCGTGAAGTTTGGCCCCTTATCGCTGCGGACATGTTCCTTCCAATTGACCGCACCCAGCTTGTTCAATGCCCCGAAAATCTCGTTCGGCAACGGTACCACAACATCTTCCACAGTCGTGGATAATTGGTTAATATTGATGTGTTGTGGTGCCTGCGCGCCATGCGTGCACAGGGCAAAGCCACAGACCCCAGCTAGAATTACCTTCAAATGTTTAGTAAACAGAATCATTGGGACCTTCCAATGTTGATTTCGGGTTCGTATTCAGGATTTAATGAAGCGAACCTTAAGCAAAACCGCTGCTATACACAAATCCCTGCTCAAAACATTTTGAATCGCCTTAATCGAAATACTCCATTGCCTCTGCAGCCCCGCCGCCTCCGTTCCTTATGGATCTGACCCGGCTAGACCAGATCCTCGATCGCGCATCTTCCCGGCAGATCACGGTAATCGGTGATCTGATGCTCGATGAATTTGTCTGGGGAAAAGTCGGCCGCATCTCGCCTGAGGCGCCGGTTCCGGTTGTGGAGGTGACCGGCGAATCATTCTACCCCGGCGGTGCCGCCAACGTCGCCCGCAACTTGCGCGAGTTTGTGGACCGCGTGGCGATCATCGGTCTGCTGGGCAAAGACCGCAGCGGCCAGCAACTCCGGGAATTATTGTCCGAACAAAAGATCGACACGTCCGATGCCGTTGAAGAGGCGACTTTTCATACCATCGTCAAAACCCGTATCATTGCGCGCCATCAACAAGTCGTTCGTGTCGACCGCGAAAGGTTTATCGGGCCATCGGCGCCTCAAATTAAAGAAGTCGTGGCCGCCGTCCGAAAAAATATTCCGCAGACCGACGCAATTATTTTCGAAGATTACGGGAAGGGCTTTTTATCTACCGAACTGGTGTCGCAAATCGCAGCCGCCGCACGCTCGGCCGGCAAGATCGTCGCCGCGGACCCCAATCCCCGTAACCTGGTCGAGTGGCGCGGCCTGACGGTGATAAAGCCGAACCGCACCGAAGCTTTTCTCGCCGCAGGTATTCCCGGTCATGATACGGATGCCATCCCGCCCCAGGATACGGATCTGAAGCGCGCCGGCGAAGCACTGCTTAAAATATGGGAAACACAAAATGTCCTCATTACGTTGGGCGAACAGGGCATGATGCTTTTCCAAGAAAACGAAACGCCACACTACATTCCAACCAAGGCGCGAGAGGTGTTCGACGTCTCTGGCGCGGGTGATACGGCCATCGCTCTCTTCACCCTCGGTCTCGCCTGCGGAGCGACTCCAACCGAAGCGGCGGAAATCGCCAATCACGCGAGCGCCGTGGTAGTGAGCAAGCTTGGAACAGCCACCGTGACACGGGACGAATTGATTGCCAGTTTTCGAGAGGAATCCGGAGGTGACTAACGAATTGTCAGCCGCCGTCTTTATAGATCGCGACGGTACCATCATCGAGGACGCGGATTATTGTTCCCACCCGAAACAAGTGAAGGTCTTTCCCGGCGTTCCCAAAGCATTACGGCGGTTAAAATCAAAAGGGTTCAAAATCATTGTCATTACGAACCAAAGCGGCATCGGCCGCGGCTTTTTCACTGTTGGCCAGTATCGGGCGGTTGAATCGGAAGTCTCGCGCCAACTGGGTCACGGCTTGATCGATGCGACCTATTTTTGCCCCCACGTTCCTGGTCAACATTCCAGTCACCGTAAGCCATCGCCTGGAATGATTTTGCAAGCCAAGCGAGAACACCAAGTAGATCTGGCGCGTTCGTTTTTTATCGGGGACAAGGAGATCGACGTCGAGTGTGGCCGCAACGCCGGTGTGCGCACGATTCGGGTTCAAACTGGATTTGACCGCGATGTCAGTGCCAGCGCCGCGGACTGGACCGCAAAAGACCTCCCTGCCGCGGCACAGCTCATTTTGGATCAACAATCATGAGGACCATCGATCTTACGCATGAGTAGAGCGGTTGGAATTATTCCCGCCCGCTGGGGTTCTACGCGATTTCCTGGTAAACCACTGCATCTCATTGCTGGCAAACCGCTTCTGAAACACGTTTGGGAACGCTGCCGCCGCGCTAAAAGTCTGGATTTGGTTGTCGTTGCCACCGACGACATGCGGATTGCCTCGGCGGCGTTTGACTGGGGCGCAGAGGTCGCGCTGACTTCGCCAAATCACGGCAGCGGCACCAACCGTGCAGCCGAAGTGGCGAAGAAAACTAAGCAGTTCGAATACGTAGTTAATATCCAGGGCGACGAACCGCTGATTGATCCTCGCTTGATCGACAAGCTTGTCGGAAAATTGCGCTCGGATCCCAGGGTAGGCGTAGTGACGGCTGCGCATCCATTCAAGAATCCGGCGGACGCTTTTTCTCCCCACCAGGTGAAGGTCGTTCTCGATCTTCGAGGCAATGCGCTTTATTTCTCTCGCGCGGCGATCCCAGCTGCACGGGACGACTCCTCCTCCATTGTGTCGGCTCGTCAACTGCGCGGCCGTCGCTCTTTGTTCCTCCGCCATCAGGGGATTTACGGATTCAGGCGCGAAACGCTGCTCCAATTCGTGAGGTGGAAACCGAGTCCGCTGGAGCGCGCTGAATCACTCGAGCAATTGCGCGCACTGGAAAATGGTGTAAAGGTTCATGTGCTCGTTACTGCTACAGGATCGCCTGGCATTGACACGCCAGAAGACGCAACGGCGCTGGAGCAAAAGCTTGCTCGCGCGAGACGGAGGACGCGCCCGTGAAATACATTTTTGTCACCGGCGGTGTGATTAGTTCCCTGGGCAAGGGGTTGACGGCGGCTTCGCTTGGAACTCTGCTCGAAGCGCGAGGTCTGCGTGTCGTTCTCCAAAAATTCGACCCGTATCTGAACGTGGATCCTGGCACGATGAATCCTTTCCAGCACGGTGAGGTCTACGTGCTCGACGATGGCGCGGAAACCGATCTCGATCTCGGCCACTATGAGCGGTTCACGAATTGTGTTCTCACACGGCACAACAATCTCACCAGTGGTCAGGTGTACGAGTCGGTCATTTTAAAGGAACGACGCGGCGATTATCTCGGCAAAACTGTGCAGGTGATTCCGCACGTCACCGATGTAATCAAGGAACGCATCCGGGAGATTTCGGACGAAAGCAAATACGACGTCGTCATCACGGAAATCGGAGGTACGACGGGTGACATTGAAGGGCTGCCGTTTTTGGAAGCAATTCGCCAATTCATTCTTGAAGTGGGAGCGCAAAATGTGCTCAACATGCACGTCACCCTCGTTCCCTATATTAAGGCCGCTCACGAGCTGAAGACGAAACCGACCCAGCAAAGCGTTGCCAAGCTGCGCGAGATCGGGTTGCAACCGCAGGTCTTGATTTGCCGGACTGAGCGGATGCTCGATCTCGATCTGCGGCAAAAGCTCTCAATGTTCTGCAGCGTCGCGGAAAAAGCGGTAATAGAAGAGCGCGATGTTGCGCACACAATTTACGAGGTGCCATTGACGCTTCACGCGGAAGGTCTGGACCAGCTGGTGTGCGACCTTTTAGGATTGAAAACGCGGCAGCCTGATCTCGCAGGATGGAAAAATTTCGTAAAGCGCGTCATTAGCCCCGCAAAGCGAGTCAGAATTGCTGTGATTGGCAAATACTTCGATGTTCGGGACGCTTACAAGAGCATTTACGAATCGCTCACGCACGCGGCTGCGAGCGAAGATTGCGGAATCGAACTTGACCTTATCGAGGCAGAATCGTTGCAAGACGGGGTCAACAGCCAGTTAAAAGATGTCTCAGGTGTTTTGATTCCCGGCGGTTTTGGCCTTCGCGGCGTTGAAGGAAAGGTTAATGCCGCGCGTTTCGCACGAGAGCACAAGATTCCATACCTTGGGCTCTGCCTCGGGATGCAGGTTGCAACGATCGAGTTTGCGCGAAACGCCTGTGGCATCAAAAACGCGAATAGCACCGAGTTCGACAAGAACACAAAGGAACCAGTGATCTCGTTGCTGGAAGAACAGCGAGGCGTCAAGAACATGGGCGCCAGCATGCGCCTGGGCACATGGCCGACGAAAATCGCCAAAGGCACACTCGCGGAGAAAATTTACGGCAGCACCGAAGTGATGGAGCGCCACCGGCACCGATACGAATTCAACATGAAATACCGGGACCGGATGAATGAAAACGGCTTCGTCATTTCTGGCACATCACCGGACGGAACGCTGGCCGAGTTGATCGAGCTCTGCGATCATCCCTATTTCGTGGGTTGCCAATATCACCCGGAATTCCAAAGCAAACCGAACAAACCGCATCCGCTTTTTAAAGGTTTTATCCATGCGTGTCTCGAATATCAGAGCCGTGCGACGCGCGTTCCAAGCGATCGAGAATCGCCGCGCCCAGTCCCCGAGCAGGAACTCGTTCTGCAACAATAAGATCCAGATGCAGCTCATCGAGTTCGCGTAGGCAATGAAATAGATTCGCAGCGGCTTCGCGTAAGTCCTGCCGCTCACTTGGGGTTCGAACGGCCGCGAACCTTTTTTTCGGGATGGATGCATTCCACGCCAGCAAACCAACCCGGTTGTTTTTCACCAGTGGAAACGATTTAGCGTTCTCGATTAAGCAAAGCGGAGTCTTCGGTGCGTAGTGCAATGGCAATTGGCCAGGAGAAGAAACTTTCTGCGGCGGGCTAACGAAGTCGATCTCTCCAAACTCGGTTAGTTGTTCTGTCGTTATTGGCCCGCGCCGCAGGACATCGATCTTCTTGTCACGAAAAGCGATGATCGTCGATTCAATGCCGTGCGTGGTCGGGCCAGCATCAATAATCAGCGGGATGCGTCCGTCGAGTTCATCAAGAACGTGCTGAGCCGTCGTGGGACTGATCCGACCAAACCGATTCGCGCTGGGTGCGGCGACCGGTTTCCCAAATGCAGAAATAATTGCAACAAAAATCGGATGTGAACTCATCCGTACAGCGACTGTGGAGAGCCCGGCGGTCACGATTTCTGGAACGATCGGTTGGCGATCCAAAATGAGCGTGAGTGGCCCGGGCCAGAACTGCTCGATCACTCTCTCGATCCGCGCGCGGGAGTAATTATCGACTTTCGCAACGCGCTCGAGCCATTGTTTGTCAGGCAGATGAACAATCAAGGGATCGAAACGTGGTCGCTCTTTCGCTTCGAAAATTTTTGCTACTGCAGATGGGTTCAGGGCGTCGGCAGCGAGACCGTAAACGGTTTCGGTAGGCAACGCGACGACTTCGCCAGCGCGGAGAAGCTCAACTGCGCGCTCTGTAGCAGCGGTCTGGTGCCGCCCACGGCGATCATAGGTCGCCGCTACAGTTTCGGTCTTCACTTTGACAGCTTCGCCGAAAGGACCGCTTCGGACTGTTTCCTGCGAAACTCTTCCAGTCTGTTTCGAATTGCTTCGTCAGAAGTAGCCAGAATGGCGGCTGCCAGTAGGGCAGCGTTCTTGGCGCCGGCATCGCCGATGGCCAGCGTCCCTACGGGAATACCGCCCGGCATTTGCGCCGTTGAAAGAAGTGAATCGAGTCCCTGCAGCTTCGACTGAATCGGCACTCCTAACACGGGGAGCCAGGTGTGAGCTGCGATCACCCCAGCCAAATGTGCCGCGCCGCCTGCGCCAGCAATGATGACGCGCAGCCCGCGCGCTACCGCATTGCGCGCGAACTCAGCCGTCGCATCCGGTGTTCGATGCGCAGAGAGTACGCGCGACTCGTTAGGCACGCCCAGCTCGTCGAGCGCTTCGACGGCGCGACGCATTGTTTCCCAATCTGATTTGCTGCCCATGATAACAGCTACCAACGGCTTCGATTCTGGCATGGCCCGATTGTAGGATGTTTGATTCGTTTGCGCCAGCAAACTCACCCTTTGGGTGTCCGTCCATGTCGCTGGGTTCCCGCCGGCTCCATTCTCAGAAAACGCCAGGAGGCATTGGCTTCCAGCCAAAAAGGACGGACTCGCCGTGGCAAGTCAGGGTTCGTCAGCAGAGATGCCGATACCGCAGTTAATGCGATATTGCGCGTATGAATCAACATAGCGGATCGATCGTTCTCATCGGCATGATGGGAGCGGGAAAGTCCGCAGTGGGGCGCTGTTTGCAGCAACGGTTCGGTTTCTCGCAATTTGATACCGATCAAATGGTGGCGTCAAAATTCGGGATGCCTGTCCCGGAAATTTTTTCGACACACGGTGAGCACGCATTTCGTGACGCCGAGACGGAAATGCTGCAGGCGCTCGCGCCCAGCGGGCCGGCAGTTATCGTGACTGGCGGCGGGATTGTATTGCGCGAAAAGAACCTCGACCTGTTGAAACGACTTGGTGCAGTGGTATGGCTGCAGGCAGACGAAGCAACACTTTTCAAACGAGCTTCGAGAACCGGCAATCGACCGTTGTTGCAACACGAAAACCCGAGAAACGCGTTCGCCCAAATGTTACAAGCGCGCCTCCCCCTGTATGCGAAAATTGCCGATATCCGCGTCGATACATCGGCGCTTACAGGCCAGGAAGTCGCCCTGGCAATCTTGAGTAAGTTCAAAAGGTATTGTCGCCAATGAGCGCCGGCTACAGCGTTACGACTGAGGCGCGTGCACATCCAATGGATCGCGAAATCTCACAGGTGGAACTGAAGACACGCCTGCTCTCATTTGCGCGCGAAATTGGTTTCGACTCCTGCCGCGTCGCAGACTGCGGTTCGGCGCCGCACGCAGACGAATTTCGAAATTGGCTGGATGAAGGTGGATACGGTGAAATGAGTTACATGGAGCGCGGAAAAGAGAAACGCTGCGATCCGCAGAAGGTTTTACCCGGCACGCGCTCAATCGTTGTGCTTGCGGTGAATTATTTCCAGGGAGTCGCGGCCCAGAGGTCCGCGGCCACAGCGAAGACCGGTAAAATCGCGCGGTATGCCTGGGGCGACGATTACCACGATTTGATCCAGAGCAAGCTCGACAAGATCGACAAGTTTCTTCGCGCTTTCGGCGGGCAGCAGAAATGTTACGTCGATACAGGACCAGTCTTGGAGCGCGATCACGCGGCGAAAGCCGGCGTTGGCTGGCACGGCAAAAGCACCATGCTAATCGACGAGCGACTCGGGACCTGGTTTTTTCTCGCAGAAGTTTTGACCACTCTCGAACTGCCGCCGGATGAGCCTGTGCCGGATCGCTGCGGAACCTGCGAGCGCTGTATCAAAGCGTGTCCCACCGGCGCGATCACCGCTCCTCACCGCCTGGACGCGCGCCGCTGTATTTCCTATCTCACAATTGAACTCAAAGGTTCCATCCCGTTCGAGCTTCGACCACTTATCGGAAACAGAATTTTTGGCTGCGACGATTGTCTTGATGCCTGCCCGTGGAATCGTTTTGCCCAGGTATCGCGGGAGACTGCGTTCTCTGCTCGCCACTCAACGACCGCCATGTCGCTGCGGGATTATTTGAGCCTGGACGATAACGAATTCCGCACGCTTTTCAGAAATTCCCCAATCAAACGAATCAAACGACGCGGGTTTCTTCGTAACGTCTGTGTCGCATTGGGCAATGTTGGAGATTCATTCGATTTGCCCGCGCTTAAACGCGCTGCAGCCGAGCCCGAACGTTTAATCGCGGAGCACGCGAAGTGGGCGATTCACCAAATTCAGTCTCGACACGGAATTGGCCTGCCCTATTAGGGGGCCGGGACCGGGCTTATCCGCGGAAACCCCAATCAACTGAATCCAAAGCCATTCCCCGGTGCATCGTAGATTGTTATGAACGGGATTTCGTTTGCAAGAGTCAAAACAAGCGACTAATTCTGACGCCTTCACCCCAAGAACCGTCCCTTCGATGCACCAAGCCGTAAGCACACCCGCGCCCGCGCCTTTGACCACGAAGCAGCGTCGTGCCCGGCGCAAAAAACAAATCATTTACGGATCGATCGCGCTGGTCGCGCTCTGGATCACCGCGTCGATCATCTGGAGCAAGCGGGAAAAGCCGATTCCGGTCACCACAGAGACGGCGATTCGCAAAACCATTGTGCAAACGGTTTCGGCAACCGGGAAAGTACAACCTGAGGTTGAAGTTAAGATTTCGCCGGAAGTTGCCGGCGAAATCATTGAATTACCGGTCGATGACGGGATGCGGGTCAAAAAGGGCGATCTGCTGGTGAAAATCAAACCTGACTCCTACAAGGCGCTTTTGGAGCAACAGGAGGCAGCGATCAGCGCAGCGAAGGCGACCAACCTGCAACAGAAGGCGACGATGATGAAAGCGGAGCAGGACCTCAAAAGGGCCGAGGACTTGTTCAACAAGAAGCTGATCTCTGAGCAGGAATACAACGGGGCGCAGGCAGCTTCTGACGTGGCCAAAAACACTTATGAAAGTTCGCTGCACGAAATCGAACGCGCGGAGGCAAGCTCGAGTCAGGCGCGCGATCAACTCTCCAAGACCACGATTTATTCGCCGCTGGACGGAACGATCACCATTCTAAACAGCAAACTCGGGGAACGCCTGGTCGCCACAGGGCAATTTGCCGGCACAGAAGTCATGCGCGTGGCCGACCTCACCCACATGCAGGCTATTGTCGATGTGAACGAGAATGACGTGGTCAACGTCAAACTCGGCGACAAAGCGAGCGTGAAAATCGACGCTTACGGCGATCGCAAGTTCAACGGCGTAGTGCAGCAAATCGCCAATACCGGAAAGACGACCGGCGCAGGCACACAGGAGGAAGTGACAAATTTCGAGGTGAAAATCAATATTGAGGATCACGATGTGGCTTTGCGTCCCGCGCTCAGTTGTACCGCGGACATCCAAACCAACGAGGTGAAAGACGCGGTGGCCGTGCCGATGCAGGCGGTGACCATTCGCACTGGCGACAGCAATTTGAGTCCAGAGGAAATCGAAAAGAAAAGGCAGAAGGCGACGCAGCGCGACAAGGCCGACAACAACGCGCAGCTCGTCAATGAACGCGCGGAAAAAGCGGCGCAGAAAGAAGAACACGAAAAACTCGCCAAGGTTGTGTTCCTGAAAAAGGGGGGCAAGGCTGAAATGGTGAAAGTGACGACTGGCATTTCCGATGACACTTACACGGAAATCAAAAGCGGTATTAAGCCAGGCGACCAGGTGATCTCGGGCAGTTACACCGCAATCAGCCGAAAGTTAAAGCAAGGCGCGAAGGTGACCCTCGACAAAGAAGGAATGAAGTAGTCTCAAGGAGCGACTGTCGAGGTTGCGATGGAAAGTCGAAATTCAATCAGACCACTCGGCCCGGTGGTAATCGACATTGAGAACATTACCAAAGAGTACGTCATGGGCGAGGAAGTCGTACGGGCTCTGCGCGGCGTAACGTTGCAGATACGCCGCAACGAATACATCGCCATCATGGGGCCGAGCGGCAGCGGTAAATCGACGCTCATGAACATGCTCGGTTGCCTCGATACTCCGACTTCCGGGCGTTATGAGTTCAATGGCAAAAGCGTTGCGGAAATGGATGACGATGAGCTCGCTGCCGTTCGCAATCGCGAGATCGGTTTCGTGTTTCAAACGTTTAACCTTCTTCCACGATCGACGTCGTTGCGGAACGTCGAGTTGCCACTCATCTACGCGGGGATCGATCCCGAACGGCGTGAAGCGCGGGCAACCCAGGTGCTGGCAGATGTTGGCCTGGGCGATCGCATTCATCACAAACCCAACGAACTTTCCGGCGGTCAACGTCAGCGTGTAGCCATCGCGCGCGCGCTGGTTAACGGACCATCCATTATTCTGGCCGATGAACCGACCGGAAACCTTGATTCCAAAACCGGCGACGAAATCATGGAGTTGTTCGAGAATTTATATCGGCGCGGCAACACAATTATCCTCGTAACACATGAGCGAGACATCGCCGCCCACGCGCGTCGCACGGTGCATTTGCGGGACGGACTCATCGAGCTGGATCACGTAGGATTTATCCCGGAACTCGACCTGCCGGTTGTGAGATAAAGTCGACATGAAACGCTTTCTCTACGAGCTGAGCGAAAGCTGGAAGATCGCAGTCGCGCAAATGCGCTCGAACCTGACGCGGTCAACGCTCACAGCACTCGGGGTCATCATTGGCATCATCGCTGTGACTCTGATGGGCACCGCCGTGAACGGCATATCCATAGGTTTCGACAAAAGTATGGCTGTGCTCGGCGATGACGTTCTCTACGTGACGCAATGGCCGTGGAAGCCCGTGGACGACTGGTGGAACTACCGTGACCGCAAAAAAATCAAAACCGAATACGCCGAGACCTTGAACCGGATGATCGCGGCTACTCCGAACTCGAACCTGGTGGTCGCGGTGCCGACGTCGAATCTGATGCGATCCGTTAAATATGGTGGGAACCAGGTGGACAACGTCTTTGTTCTTGGGACGACGTCCGACTTTATCGTCACATCGACAATCGATTGTACGGCCGGGCGATTCTTCAACGAACTCGAATCGCGCGGCGGCGCGAATGTCGTCGTGATCGGCTACGATGTTGCCGACGCGCTTTTTCCTTCCGAAAGCCCGATCGGTAAATCGGTGTTGATCAATGGCCAATTGTTCAAAGTCATTGGAGTAAATACACGGCAGGGCACGTTTCTCGGTTTGTTCAGTTGGGACTCGATGGTGGCGATGCCGCTGGCCGCGTTTAACAAGTATTTTTCGGCCAAAAGCGAGTCGGACGTGCGCGTGAAAGTGAAAGACAAGACCAAACTCGCCGAGGCCAAGGATGAGCTCACTGGTTTGATGCGGCGCGTTCGCGGATTGCCGCCGGAGAAAAAGGACGATTTCTCAATCAACGAGCAACAGGCCTTCAAGAGCACGCTCGATCCGGTGAAAAACTCAATTGCGATTGCCGGGCTGTTTATCACCGGCCTCTCGCTTTTTGTCGGCGCGATCGGGATCATGAACATCACATTTGTTAGCGTGAAAGAGCGGACGAAAGAAATCGGAACCCGCAAAGCGCTCGGCGCGCGGCGTCGGACGATCCTGCTTCAATTTCTGATCGAATCGACAGCGCTTTGTCTTCTCGGCGGATTCATCGGGCTCGCGGTCGCTTATCTAATGTGTTTCGGGATCGGCAAAGTTTTCCCCTCTTTTCCGATTCGTTTCTCGGTTGGCCTGGTGCTGGTCAGCATGGTCGTTTCTATGTTGACCGGCTTGTTCTCGGGATTTGCGCCGGCTTGGACAGCGTCGCGTCTCGATCCAGTCGCAGCGCTTCGTTATGAATAGGAGTTTGGGAGTAATGGAGTGCAGGAGCAATGCGGACAGGGGGGAAGTCGCTTTGGCATTGTTCCATTACTCCAATTTCCGTCACTGCAGGTTTCGGCACTATGCTGTTCAGCGAAATCATTAAGATGGCCGCGGCGTCGCTCGGCGCGAACAAATTGCGTTCCGCACTGACAATGCTGGGCATCACCATTGGCGTCTTCTCAGTGATCTCGGTCATGACGGCGATCGGAGCATTGCAATACTCGATTGAGCACGGCATTAGTTTCCTTGGTTCCAACATTTTTCAGTTCGCCAAATATCCGGCCAACGTCAGCGCAAGCGGCGACGCGCAGGAAAAATTTCGCAACCGGCATAACATCACTTACAAACAGGCGCTCCATTATTACCGACTGATGGAGGGCGAGGCGCGAGAGATCTGCCTCAAAAGTTTTGGTTACGAAGTCAAAGGCCAGGCGGTCTACAACGGAGTAAAGACAACGCCGAGTCTTCTCATCGTCGGAACCAATAAAAGTTTTCTCACCGCGAACGCTCACACACTCGGTTATGGCCGCAATTTGAATGATGAAGACGTCGAGTTTTCGCGCCGTGTGATTGTCGTTGGAAAGATCGTCGAGAAACGACTGTTCCCTCACGAAACGCCCATCGGCAAAGTCATTCGCGTGAGCGGACACACTTACACAGTCGTCGGCGTGCTCGCGGAAAAAGGGACGGCGTTCGGCCAAAGTCAGGACGACCTCGTTCTTATGCCCATCACGCGCTTTTTCGAGGATTACGGCGAATCGAAACGAACCGTCAACATCGCGACGCAGGCGTTCACGCAAGATACTTACAATCGCACATTCGATCACGCGATCGGCGCCATGCGGATCGCTCGGGGCTTGCGCCCGGACCAGCCGAACGATTTCGAGATTTACAGCAACGACTCACTCAAGAGCGCTTTCACCAACGTCGCCGGGTATGTTCGGGTGGGCGCATTCGTCGTAAGTTTTATCGCACTCATCGCGGCTGGAATCGGCATCATGAACATCATGCTGGTGAGCGTGACCGAACGCACAAAGGAAATTGGCGTCCGCAAATCGATCGGTGCCCGTAGCCGCGATATTTTACGGCAGTTTTTGACCGAGGCTGTCTTCATTTCCGAAGCCGGCGGTATTCTGGGAATTATCCTCGGCATCATTGTTGGCGATCTCCTGGCAGCATGGCTCAAAATGGAGCTAATTTTCCCTTACGGCTGGGCCATCGCCGGTCTTCTTGTCTGTTCAGCCATCGGAATCGGCTTCGGTCTTTACCCGGCTTATCGCGCCGCGAACCTCGATCCGATTGAGGCGCTGCGATATGAATGAGCGCGCTTCTCATGCTCGTCGTTCGCTCCTGCCGCCGTGATCGCTGAGGTTTTTCTTGAGTCTTACTCCAAACCCAGCGCCTTGAAAGTCGCATCGACATGTTTGAAATGGATGTCGAGCGAGCAAAGACGATCGATTTCCGATGCCGAAAGCCGAGCCGCAATTTCTGCTTCGTGTTTTGCGTTTTCGGCGAATGTCCCTTCGCCTTTCCATGTTTTCATCGCGGCGCGTTGCACCGCTTCGTACGCAGCTTTGCGTTCCGCGCCCGCGCGTGTGAGAGCAAGGAGAATCGACTGGCTGAAATACAGACCCTTGGTGAGCTCGAGATTTTGCTGCATTCGGTCCGGATAGATCTGGAGCTTTTCGACAACGTCCCGCAATTTCACGAGCATATAGTCGAGCAGAATGCACGAGTCCGGCAGAATAATTCGCTCCGCGCTTGAATGACTGATGTCGCGCTCGTGCCAGAGCGCAACGTTTTCCAACGCCACAACAGCGTTACCCCGAATGACGCGCGCCAATCCGCTCAACCGCTCGTTGGTGATGGGATTGCGTTTGTGCGGCATTGCCGAACTGCCTTTTTGTCCTTCGCCGAAAAATTCTTCGACTTCGAGCACCTCAGTTCGCTGGAGATGACGGAACTCCGTAGCCCAACGATCGATACTTGAGGCGATCACGGCGAGCGTGGTCATGAATTCCGCGTGACGGTCGCGTTGCACGATCTGGGTAGAAAGCGTCGCCGGTTTTAATCCGAGCTTCTCGCACACCGCTCGCTCGATCCTTGGATCGATATGCGCGTGGGTCCCGACCGCGCCACTGATCTTGCCGACACGAATTCGTTCGCGCGTCTGTGTGAGACGTTCTTCGGCGCGGCCGAATTCGTCGTACATCAGCGCAAGCTTGAGGCCAAACGTGATTGGTTCGGCATGCACACCGTGGCTGCGCCCGATCATTGGCGTCAATTTGAATCGTCGCGCCTGGCTCCCGATTACCGTTCGGAGAGATTTCAAATCGGCCAGGAGAATTTCGCACGACTCGTTTAACTGCACGGCCAGCGTCGTATCCAAAATGTCTGACGACGTTAGCCCCTGGTGAATCCAGCGCGCTGCAGGTCCCACTGAATGAGCAACGTTTTCGAGAAAGGCAATTACGTCGTGATTCGTGCGCTTTTCGATTTCAAGGATTTCAGGAATTGAAAAGCGCGCGCGCTTACGAATCTCCGCTGCGTCATTCTTCGGAATTTGGCCGAGATCCGCCATCGCCTCGCAGGCGAGCACCTCAATATCCAGCCAAATCTGAAACTTGCGCTCGTCCGACCAGACTTTGTTCATCTCTGGCCGGGAATAACGATCAATCACCCGCGCAACATAAAAGCGGCACGCGTGACGGAAAAGTGTTTTGTTTCCGGTGGCGTGAGGTTTTCCTTGTGTCTCGTAAGAATTGAAAGCGGTGCAGCAGCACCGCACTCCGAACGCAAGCGTGTCATTGAGTACGGACGTTGGGACACGCGTTTGGAGCGCGCGGCCTGACGCGCGCTATTGTGTTGCGCGCCGAAGCACTGAGAAACAAAAGTCGCTCCGGCGAAAGCTCACCGGAGCGGCTCAGAAAAATACCGGCCTCGCCCTTAACAAACTCGGGCGCGCAAGAACCGTCCGTTGTCCTGCAAACGCACCTGACCGCTGGCGAAAAGATCTGCGACGGTCGCGACCGTCTCTTTGTTGTTACTCGTGCACGAGCTGACCGCCAGAATGAGGTCACCCAGTGACAGACCCGAAAATTTTCGAGGCTTAAAAATTTGTCGATTTCTTTTCATACGATTGCCTCCGTTTTGGGAAGCAATTTCAGTACCATTTCCATTTGTGAATATCTCATCCATAAGCCCTATGCAGTTATTCATCCCTTATGCACTTTATGACTGACCGCTCGCCGACACTTTTGTTCAATTTTAAAACACAAAATATTGCGCCCCGTGTGCCCTCCGAAGGCGGGATCCAGGTGAAGCCTTATCAAACAGCGACGGCTTGGGCAGCCATCGAAACCTAGCCAAGACGGCTGGGAAACCGTCGTTTCTTATGTCGTTGATGCGCCGGAGCCCAGCGGTTTCAATGCCCGCGAGAATCGAGATCTGATAGCGAACTACCGTCAGCATCTGACTTTTTTCCGGTCAAACTCACAACCAGCAGGTAAAGACAAGTGATCGCGACGCACGCGATCACGATCATGTGAAAATTACCACTCTCCTTTACCGCTTTAATCAACGCTGCCGCATCCTTTGACTCAATCATCGGACGCGTGAGTACCCTTCGACCAAACCAGGCGAGCACTGAGCACCAAGTCGCCGATCCAGCCAACGTCATGACGCTAAATGTGGCAAAGTTCATCCGTATGATCCCGGCCGGGATAGAAATGAGATGACGAATGACCGGTAAAAGCCGCGCAAAGAAAATTCCGCCCGCTTCGTAGCGATGCAGCCATCTTTCAGCACGCTCGAGTTTTCGTTCACTGACAAGAAAGTAGCGCCCCCACCGGGCGATGAAGACACGTCCAAGCCACCATGCCACCCAATAGCTTGCTGCCGCGCCAAGCCACGAGCCAAAGGTACCCGCCGCGATGACGCCGTACACGTTAAACCTGCCTTCTGTAGCAAGAAAGGCCGCCGGAGGAATGACGATTTCGCTCGGCACTGGCAAAATGGAGCTTTCCATTGCCATTAGCAGAATGATGCCGAGATAGCCCCACTGCTCGACCCACTCAAACCAGATTTGGATAAGATGATGCATTGGTGATTTTCGATTTTCGATTGCCGATTTTCGGTTAGGCTGGCAAACGCCCGACTAGTTCAATCCGAAATCCACAATCCGCAATCCCAAATTGAGATGTCGATCTACCGGCGCGTTCTTCGTTACTACCGACCGTTTCTTGGGCAAACGATCCTTGGATTGCTTCTGTCCCTGCTCGGCGTTGGCCTGAACCTGCTCAAACCATGGCCGTTTAAGATGATCGTTGACGATTTCCTTCGTCCAGGTCCGGTGGCGGGGAGTGACTGGCGCATCTGGATCCCGTTGCTCTGTCTTGCTCTCATCGTGGTCCAGCTTTTTTGGGGAATGATGAACTGGATCACAAACTACCTTTTCGTGAAAATCGGCCTGCAAGCATTGCTCAAATTACGCACCGATCTCTATTCGTATTTGCAATCTCTCTCGCTCAAATTTCACGATGCCCGCCGTTCGAGCGATTCCAGTTTCCGGGTCGCGTACGACTCACAATCGATCCAGACGATCTACAACAAAGGATTCACCAACATCTTTTCGTCCGTGATCACGTTGGTCGGGACTTTCTTAATCATGTTGCGCCTCGATTGGCAGCTCACCCTGGTCTCCCTTGCCATTGTTCCATTAGTTGTTGGCACAATTTATCTGTTCGCCCAGCGAATCCGCCGCGAATCGACATCTATCCAGGAGAGGGAAAGCGCAGTCCTTACCCAAGCCCAGGAAGGTCTCAGCTCGATTCGAATGGTCCATGCCTTCGGACGCGAGGAATTCGAAGTGCTCCAGTTCCAGCAACAAGCTCGGCAAAGTTTGCAGGCCAATCTGCGGTTAACGTTAACAAATGTGAACAGCGCGTTGGTGATCAGCACGTTGATGGTGATTGGCACAGCTGCAATGTATTACATCGGTTCGCTGCACGTCCTGAGCGGCACGCTTACGCTCGGATCATTGCTCGTTTTCAGCGCCTATTTGCTGATGCTTTATCAGCCGCTGGAGTCCCTCACCTATACCACGTGGGCTATGGAAGGGGCAACCGCCGGTGCAAAACGCTGCTTTGAAGTGTTGGACCGGGAGGACGACGTACGCGATTCGCCAAATGCAGTTGCCATTTCATCAGCCAAAGGGGCGATCTCATTTCAATCCGTGAATTTCGGTTACGCCGGCGACCGACCCGTCTTGCGCGACATCGATCTGCGAATCGAGCCAAACCAAATCGTAGGTCTCGTGGGCGGGACCGGCGCAGGCAAGAGCACGTTGATGAGCCTGGTCCCGCGATTTTACGATCCTTCAACGGGATTCGTCATGCTTGATGATCGTGATGTGCGGGAAATCACCAAAAAAAGTCTGCGCGCGCAGATAGCAATCGTCCTACAGGACACGTTGCTTTTCTCCACAACTGTACGAGAAAACATCGCGTATGGCCGGCCCGACGCGACAGAAGAAGAAATCATCGAAGCGGCACGCCGGGCGCAGGCGGACGAGTTTATTCGCCAAATGCCGAACGGCTATTCCAGCGCTGTGGGCGAACGAGGCGGGCACTTGAGCGTGGGCCAACGGCAGCGAATCGGTATCGCTCGCGCATTCTTGAAGAACGCGCCGATCTTGCTGCTGGACGAACCCACTTCGGCGCTCGATCCCACGACCGAGGCGGCGATTATGGAAACCATCCAGGAATTAATGCGCGGCCGGACAACTTTAATTGCCACACACCGGCTGGCAACGATCCACGGTCTCGATCAAATCATTGTGCTCGAACACGGGCGCCTGGTCGAAAAAGGCCGCGGTCCCGAGCTGATCGCACGAGGCGGGATCTACGCGAAACTATATGCATCAGGGAAATTCCCGACTGAGGTAGTGCATTGAGTAACGTTAAAGAAGATCGACATATCGAAGGGGACTGGTGGCCTGATCCGATTCCGCCAAACGTCGAGTTTGGCGAGGGATTCTATTGCGAGAGCGCTCAAATCTTTCGGAGACTCCGAAGCAAAAAATCAGCTGCTGTCATTATCGGCAGGCATGTTTCATGTTACGCCGGCTGTTCATTTTCTGTTGGCGAGCATGGCCAGTGCACGATCGGCGATTTCACGCTCCTCAATGGCGCGCTGATTATGGCGGATGAGAAGATCGAGATCGGGTCGTATTGCCTGGTTTCCTGGAACGTCGGCATCGCGGACTCGGATTTTCATCCGCTCGCACCGGCCCAGCGTCTCATTGATGCACAAGCTCTCGCACCGTATTTCAAGAATCGGCCCGCCCGCCCCAAGTTAGAAACTGCTCCTGTGAAAATCGCAAACAACGTCTGGATCGGGATGAACGCAGTAATTTTAAAAGGGGTCACCGTCGGCCAAAATTCGGTTGTTGCCGCGGGATCAGTTGTCACGAAGAGCGTTGAACCCAATACGGTAGTCGCTGGGAACCCAGCTCAAGTGGTCAAGACATTTGCCAAATGATGGTTGGTTTCAACGCCCAACGTTTAACGTTCAACTCCCAACGCCCGATTCAGACCATTGGGTGTTGGACGTTGGAGGTTGACCGTTGGACGTTTCCGCTTCGATGAAATCGAAGCGCATCGTCGTCATGGGCTTCATGGGCTCAATGCCCATCGCGGGGGTGATCTGGCAGCACATCCATTACATCGTCGGGCTGCAACGGCTCGGTCACAATGTCTATTACATCGAAGATTCAGCCCGCATTCCCTACAACCCGGAAACGTTTGAGGTCACTACTGGGGTTGATTACACAGCACGACTTCTAAATCGGTTGTCGCGAGAATTCGAATTCCAAAATCATTGGGCATTTTGCGCGCGTTATTCGCCGGGCAACCCCACGACCGGAATGGGATTAAAAAAAATTCGGCAGCTTTATCGCGAAGCGGACGCAATCCTGAATATCTGCGGCGCACAGGAGTTCCATGACGACCTGCTCGTTTCCGATCGCATTCTGTACATCGAAAGCGATCCGGGCGTCGAGCAAATCAAGATCGATAAGGGGGTGAAATCGACCAAGCGATACCTGGGGCGGCACCATGCCCTCTTCACTTTTGGCGAAAACATCGGCACGAAAAGCTTTCCGGTCCCTACGCATGGATTGAAATGGCTGCCGACACGGCAACCAGTGGTGACCGATCTCTGGCGAACAAGACGCTCCCCCAGCCGCGCGGCTGTGCTCACGTCAGTAGCCAACTGGTCCACCAGCGGTCTGAAAGACATTACATGGCGCGGCAAAAAATATCTCTGGAGCAAATCGCGCGAATTTCTGCGTTTTGTTCCAGCACCGAAAAAAGCCGGCGAGACATTTGAACTGGCAACCAACATCGAGCACGCTGCAACCCGGGCGAATTTCGAGCGAAACGGCTGGCGCCTGATTTCGCCGCTGCAAATGAGCGTCGATTACTGGCTGTACCAGGACTACATCCAGCGCTCCAAGGGTGAATTCACCGTAGCGAAGGACCAATATGTGCGCCTCAATACCGGGTGGTTCAGTGACAGGAGCGTGTGTTACCTCGCGGCAGGCCGACCGGTCATAACTCAGGAAACCGGCTTTACGAAATTCTACGGCGGCGAAGCAGGCCTTTTATCTTTCCGAAATCTCGGGGAAATTGTCGATGCTGTGAAGCGGATCAACGCAGATTACAGGAAGCATTCCCGAGCCGCTTACGCCCTGGCTCGGGAAGTCTTTGAGGCCGAAATTGTGGTGAAATCAATTCTCGACCGCGCCGGAATTTGAGGGGCTGTCCAAACCTTCTTCGTTTATCAGAGATTTGAACGCAGAAAGCATGTATCATGTCTGTTGTCACCGAAAAAGGCCACTTCCTGATGCAAATCCGAATCTTGATTTTCGAGTAGACGATCTAAGTTTGCTGCCTTTCCGCTCATGAAGCGCATCCTTGTTTTAATCTACGCCGCCTTGCTGTTTGGACCGATCTTGGACGCGCAGCAAAGCACACCGGCGCCTCCACCAGGCGCAGAAAGATCGAGCCCTCCTTCGCAAGCAGTAGTTCCGGTACCCGTTCCAATTGCGCCGCCAAAGCCCAACGGACCCGTGCAAAAGAGTTTGGTTCGGATTACAGCGACTGCCGTAGAACCGGACTACAAAGCACCCTGGAACGCCGGGGCTCTTGAGCGCGGCGTTGGTGCCGGTTTCGTTATAAACGGCAATCGCATCCTGACAAACGCGCACGTGGTCGCCAACAGCCGTTACCTCACCGTGGAACGCGACGGCGATCCCAATAAGTATCCGGCGAAAGTACAATTTATAGCGAACGATTGCGACTTGGCGGTGATCACCGTGTCGGCTCCCGACTTTTTCAAGGACATGTTGCCATTAAAATTTGGCGGGATTCCCTCTCTTGAGTCGACGGTGTCGGCGTACGGTTATCCAATAGGAGGCGAGCGGATGTCGGTCACTACCGGGATCGTCTCGAGGATTGATTTCCAACTCTACACCCACTCGTCGGTCGATCAGCATCTGGCGATACAAATCAGTGCGCAGATCAATCCGGGAAACAGCGGTGGGCCAGTAATGCAAGACGGCAAAGTGGTCGGCGTTGCCTTTCAGGGTTACAGCGGAGATGTCGCCCAGGGAGTGGCTTACATGATTCCCACGCCGGTAATAAAGCGGTTTTTGCAGGATATTAGCAACGGGCATTATGACGAATATCCCGACCTCGCAATTACCTATGCGAAATTACAAAATCCCGCCCAACGGAAGTTTCTGGGACTAAAGGATGACGATCGCGGCGTGCTGGTGAGCTCCGTGGTGGCGGCCGGGCCATCAGATGGCATCCTATTCCCGGGTGATGTTCTCCTCGCTATCGACGGTCACCCCATTGCCAGCGATGCGAATGTTGAATTGGAAGGTGAACGCGCCCAGTTCGAAGAAGTCGTCGAGCGAAAGTTCCGGGGCGATTCGGTCAAGATGGATGTCTTTCGCAACAAGCATCCGCTGACTGTGCATATCAAATTATACAAGCCCTGGCCTTATTCGGTCCAGGGCCACAGCTATGATGTGCGGCCGCGTTATGTCGTTTACGGCGGTCTGCTCTTTCAACCGTTAAACCTGGACATGCTGGAGGCGTATCGGACAGCCGACCTGCGGGTGCGTCATTTCTTCGAATACTTCGTTATCGACCAGCTTTACCTTCAGCATCCCGATGTCATTGTACTCAGCAATATCCTACCAGATCCGATAAATACCTATCTGGCTCCGTACCGCGGCGGCATTGTCGATGAAGTAAATGGCAAGAAAATTCGAACGCTTGACGAATTGGCGAACGCTTTCGCCCAATCGCCCGAGCAGTTGGTTATTCGAATGATTGGCGAGGGGCCTCCGCTAGTCCTTAATCGAAGTCAGGTAGAAGCCGCACGCGAACGAATCAAGACACGCTACAACGTGCTGAAAGAGCAAAATCTTGAGGAACAACCGGCGCCAAAAGAAACGGAACAGGCCAACAAGATCTAAAGATGACCAGGAATTCTCTTATCGCGTTCGGGCTCATTCTTTTCACAGTCAGCGGGGCGCTGGCGAAAAAGGAGTCCGCGGTCCCCTCAGCCCTAAGCAAGCAAAAACAGCTGGCGCTGGTCCGAGTGAACGTGACCGGACAGTCCTATGATTACTTTCGACCATGGCAAAAGAAAGCACCGTTCTCAAAGCGCGCGCTTGGCGCAGTTTTGTCTAAAGGCCGTGTCCTGGTGACGGCGGACCTGGTTGCAAACCAAAATTACGTCGAGCTCGAGCGCGCCGAGTCTGGTGAAAAAACCGCGGCCACCGTCCAGGTGATTGATTACGAAGCCAATCTCGCGCTGCTTCAACCCGCGGAAAAAACGTTTCTCGACGGAATCACTCCGCTCGAAATCGCGCCAGACACGGTCGTGGGCGACCGGTTGGCTGCGTGGCAACTGGAGCCGACCGGTGCGTTACTCGCCACCGAAGGCTTGGTGACAACGGTGCAAATGATGCCGTACCCGATCGATGTTGGGGAATTCCTCACGTACCGCATCAGCATCCCGATGCAGTACCGGGAGAACAGCTACACCGTGCCTCTGGTTAAGAAGAACAAGCTCGCTGGCTTGCTACTGCGCTACGATTCCCGTTCACAACTACTGGATGCAATCCCTGCGCCAGTGATCACGCACTTTTTAAAGGACGCAGAAGGCCAGAATTACCGGGGCTTCCCTTCCGCTGGTTTCTCGTTTTTTCCAACACGCGATCCCGCACTGCGCGAGTTTGCTGCAGAAAAAGGCAAGGATGTCGGTGGCGTTTATGTGACGAACGTGGAGCAAGGCACGCCGGCCATGAAAGCGGGACTCCAGGTCGGCGACATCGTGACTGCCGTAGCAAACAATGCGATCGACCAAAACGGCAATTATGTGGACCCGCTTTATGGTAAAATCGAGTTTACAAATTTGCTGACGGCCCATGCTTATGGCGGCGATGTCGTTCCTTTTCGAATTCAACGTAACGGCAAGCCGATGCAGTTGAATGTGACGCTGGAGCACCGCGACGCGAAGGATTATGTGAGCCCGCCATATTATTTCGATCAGGCGCCGCGATATTATGTTCTTGGTGGCCTGATTTTTCAGGAACTTTCCCGTCAGTATCTCAAAGAATGGGGTCCAAACTGGCAACGGGAAGCTCCCCAGCGTTTGGTTTACCTCGACCATTTCCAGTCCGAGCTCTTTCCTGACAGAAATCGGCGCGTTGTTATCCTCAGCCAGGTCCTCCCTGCGAACAGCACAATTGGCTATGATGATCTCTCCTATCTGACCGTGACAAAGGTGAACGGCAAAGAAATCAAATCGCTAGACGACCTGGCCGAAGCCGTAAAACACCCGGTCGAAGGGTTCATCAAAGTCGAGACCGAAGAAGACCCAAAGCAGATCGAGCTCGACGCGGCACAAGTTGCCGCCGAGGCGCAAAATCTCCAGGAGAATTACGGTATCTCCGCCCTGCATCGGCTTAATTAAAGGAATTGTGTTCGCGACTCTGCCATGCCCGGCCTGAATTGCGCTTCCAGGGGGTAGACTGAGTTCATTCAATTACCGGGCGGATCGATGGCAACGTCTGTCGCGCGTGGTTTGGCCAGAAACCGGTCCACTTCTTCGTTGTAAGTCTGGAACGGGTCACCCATCACAAGAAAATCGCGGTTATCGCATGCAATGGAATCCCAGTTGATAACATAGGGCGAATTGCAGTCCTGAAAAAAAGCCACCGCTCGAGCACGACCTGACGCACGCGTGTTACCTGGCGGAACATGCGTCGCGCTGGGACGTCGGACATTATTGTTCCACTCCGCAATCCGCTTTCCCGGTGTGACAGCAAAGAACAACCCCCGAAGTGGATCGATGTTGTGATATTCCAGATCGATGCTTTGCAGCCATGGATCGTCCCAGCTCAATCCTTCTGACTCGACGAAAGCTTCCATCAACCATTTCTTCGTAATCCAGTCGACCCCCCCGATGAGCGCCTCATGGTTGTTTGCAGTTGCCTCGAGAACGAATCCCCAGTTTTCCAACAGCCAGTTGGTTTCCGCGTTGCTATTGCGCAGATGCTTTTGCGCCAGATGATGAAATTCCCACTGCACGTCGAGTGCACCGATGGTTTTGCCGTTCTCAAGATGAACAACCCATTGCTGAGTTGGATCCCGGGAGATGTCTCGCGTGCTCTGCACGGCATCGGCCAGGACCAGATTTCGCGGTAAACGGCCATCCTCGAGCAACGATAAAACGCAGGCTGTTGTTCCAATCTTTAGTGCCGTCGCATACGGACTCATGTTTGAATCACCGATGAGCAAGTGCAGCCGCCGATATTTTCGATAATCGGCCAGCGGCTCGTCGCGAGCATTAATGATGGCGCGATTGAATTGCACCCACTGGTAGATGTCGTTCACGATATGGTCGGCGCGCTGGCTTAGCTGGAAATTGACCTGTGTTTCCAGTTGCGGCGGCTCGAAATCGAACGCCAGTGGATTGGACTGACCGACGCGGCCGGCGCCGGTGAAGATTTGCCGGGTCGCAAGAAAAGTAAGCAGTGTCCCGAGAATTGGAGGCGTGAATTGCGCCTCCCGCTTCATCAAATAATTCTCGTGACAACCGAACGTAGCACCGGTGTGGTGATCGACATTGTTTTTGATAAACGAGACGCGATCCTGCGCGCCCAGGGCAATCAGTGATGATTGCAGCAAATCGTCTCCGGCCAATTCATACGCTACCAGATCGTGCAGATGCAGACATTCCGGCGATGCGTACTCGATGTGTCCCATATCCAGATAGAGACGCCCGCCGTTGCGTAGAAAACCTCCGTTGCCGGGTGGCTCTTCGTAGTCGCGGTAATGCAGATCAATGGTGCCGGCCTCGGCGTTCCGGAAAAGATGGTTTTTCACCTTCGCCGGCCAGAGCTCGGAATTAACGTGCGGCTCTTCCTCGCTCAAAAGACAGCCGTATTCGGTTTCAATTCCAACGATCCGGTCCATCGGAGCAATTTAACGATTTAACGAGTGAGTGATTTGACGAATCGAAATCACTAAATCACTGAATCGCTAAATCGCTAAATATTTTCGGGCCTTGAACGACGCCTGAAAAAGCCAACCTTCTTGCATGGCGACCGTTGCTCTCCGCAGTCCGTCCCAAAAAGTAGGAGGTCTCTTTTATTTCGGCCGGATGCTGGACAAAATCCGGTTGCACGCCAAAGGCGAATTGCCTCAGGACTATCATGCGAACCTTGGAAAAGGATTCGACGAAAAATGCGCGAACTTTCTACGGGTCAATTACAATCAACTAGTCGAGCGTGTGAAACGCGGCGGAACGGACGAAGAAGTCCTGCAATGGTGCTTCGAAAATGGGCGCAGACCGGATGAAAACGATGTTTACGTTTGGAACGAATTCATGCGCAAACGCGGATGGAACGACGAAGTTTCCGAAATATTAGAGCGCCGTAAGAAGGAAGCTGGTATGACCGACAGATTGGACATTCAGACGTCGTTCCAATTCATTGATGCCGACGAAGGGCGTCTCCCGTCTCGGTAGGGAAACCGCGCTGCGGCTTCCGGACGGCGGAGCGCGCGTCCATATCTATTCGGCCAGGGTATCGATCCGTTCGGCAAGACCAAAATCAAGCTCGGTCAAGCCACCTTTGCTGTGGGTCGAGAGGACCAGACGAACCTTATTATAACGAATGTCGATGTCCGGATGGTGTTCCTCTTCCTCGGCCACTTCAGCCACTTGATTTACGAAATCAATCGCATCGGTAAAATCATCGAA
>DASREQ010000056.1:0-12133 GCA_035651975.1 Candidatus Udaeobacter sp. | reverse complement strand
GGCCGACTTTAACGGTGACGGCAACTCCGACTATCTGCTGTATAACGCCGGCTCCCGTCAAACGGCGATATATTATCTCAACAACAACAGTTTCATCGGCTGGGCGTCTGGTCCCACTCTTCCAGCCGGCTGGAGCCTGGTTGGGCCGTAAGTGATCTCGTTCGCCCGCCCCAGGCTTTAAGCGCTAACCGTTCACGTTTTTCAACAAATAGCTTCAGGGTTGTGCGCCACGCCATCGTCCGACCCATGTGCTCCAGCCGTAAAAGCCGAGCGGCTCCAAATACCCGGCTGTGGTTAATGCATCCACATCGGCTCGACTCGGAGTGATCTTTGCGTTGGTATCAGCTCCATAATAGTCGTCGATTACCATCCAACATCCGTCTACAAATCTCTCACCGTAGCACTCGATGTCGCGTCGTTTGGCAGCATCGGCGTCAAGAACCAAGAGACCAACTTTGTCCGTACCCAGCGCCCCGTTGACTGCAGAGATTGTTGCCGGGTCAAAGGAACGGCCCTTGATAGTGGTGACCAACGCCGACACACGCTGCCTGGCAAGGTTACGTTCCAAATCACGGAAAATATTGCGCGTACCAAGCCGCTTGTGCTTGACGCTGCCACCCGGTTCGATGGCAATAAGCTTCTTTGGCGCTACGGAATCGCGCAAGCCAAGTGCTGCGGCAATCGTGGCTCCGCCGACGAAGGCACCAATCTCGAGAATATTGCCGGAGCAAATTCCTGCGAAGTGATAAATGAGAATCAGCACGTCCAAGTGCAACATCGAATATTTGTCGCGGATTTTTAGCAGCTTTGAATGAATCGGCTCCTGCCGATACTCCATAAGCGTATGCATCAGGTTCAAGCACTCGTTGAGTTGGTTGCTGTTTGGTGATTGAACCTGCGTTTTCGCGCGCGCAGTCGAACGCGCTGGACAATGTCGACCCATCACCACGAGATCGCGCTCGACGCCATCGAGCTTAGCGACACCAGGAAAAAATCCCCAGCGTTCAAAGCCGAGACGTCGAAATAATTTCAAGCTCGGCTCGTTATGCCCAAAGATGAGACCGACCAACGCTATGAAGCCCAGCGACGGTGCGCGGGCGATCGCCTGTTCCAACAATCGATGCCCGACACCGCGACGCCGGAATTCTTCATGGACGTAAACACTGATCTCGGCTGTGCCACGATACGCAGCACGTGGTTGGAATTTTTTGAAATCGAGCCAGCCAATCACACGACCTTCCGACTCTGCGACCCAGAATGGATATTGCTGCGGCGAATGTTCGCGGAACCACGCCAGCCGCGCGTCGACTGTCGTCGGCTCAAGCTCGGCTGTCACCATGCGTGTCGGCACAGTTACATTATAAATCTCAACGATGACTGGAAGGTCAGCCTCAACAGCGTCACGGATGATCATTTCGTACGAGATACAGTTCTTTCGCGTCACGGACAGGTTAGACACAGCAGCCGGCACTCAGAATTCAAGGCTTACGTTTCTTGGTCGGGCTCCGCTTTGCAGCGGGTGATTTCGTCGACGCAGGTGCCGAATCAGCCGAGGCGGTCGCTACCGGACTGGGCACGGGAAATGCAAAGGTCGGTGACGGTGAAGCAGATCCTGTCGCCGATGCACCAGATGAAGGCGACGCGGTCGCACTCGGCGACGCGAGCAGACTCGACGCTGGACTAGGCGTAGGCGAAGGCGGGATGACATTTTCCCAGTGATGCAGTGGGACGCTTGCGCCGCCGATTTCTTTGACGAGCGCTTCGCAACGCGTCTGAAGTTTCTCCAAATCCGGAGGACCAACCGGTTGGTCAGCGGTATCGGGAAAGATCAGGTAGGTTACCTTGAGATCACTTACGGGGCGGTTGTACGGCGTTGAAAGCGCGTTGATCTCTTTTGCAATGCGCAGCGATGCCTCTCCGACTTTGTCATTCGGTCCGATATCACCGACGAGGGCGGGATAAATCGAGCTGCCGAAAATGACAAGTGCGTAGTCACCGGGTTTAATCGGCTCGCTGCCATGCATAAATGCACCCGGTACCACGATAAAGGGGTCGGT
Organism: Candidatus Udaeobacter sp.; assembly: GCA_035651975.1. Lineage (GTDB taxonomy): Bacteria > Verrucomicrobiota > Verrucomicrobiia > Chthoniobacterales > UBA10450 > Udaeobacter. The sequence continues at coordinate 10,076 of DASREQ010000056.1, read as the reverse complement.
CGCGCCGATCAGGAAGCTGTATTTTTTTAATGTGCCGATTTCCGCGTGCAACTGCGCGATCAACTTGCGCAGATCGCGTTTGCGGGCGGGAGGGGTTGTAGAAAGCGCAAACTCCACTTCCGCATGTTTCAATGCCGCTTCGGTAGCCGCAAGATATGGATTAGGAGCGGGCGTCTTCTTCGGCCAGCGATAACTGGTGAACGGTTTGAAATTTGCCGGGGTGCCACTGCCAACGGGCATCCGGTCTGCGTCAGAACCGTCAGCATCGACATCCATATCCGCCTGAAGCAAAAGGGCTTTTCGGTGCGTCTGGGGATGCTGAAGCTGCAAAACGGTTTGGCAATCGAAAAAGTTATGCCGCGAAAGGAGCAAATCCAGGCGAGCGAGGTTTTCACGCAGTTTTCTGGCTTTCGTATCGTAGAGCTCAGCGTAAAGCGGTGAAACCGGATTGGATGGCAGCATCGTTGCCAACCCGGGCAATAGCGTCGGTAATTGAGGAGTAACTCTGGCCAACTCTTCCAGAGTCTTATTTGGCGAAGGTATTCGTGCCTGCAGTTTAAGGTCCAGCACATAGCTGTCTGCCTGGGCCCGCTCGGTCGTTGCATCGGCCCCAGGTATCGTTTCGACTGTTGAATGGAGCGTGATGCCGTTGAACAATTTCGCGGTGTCGAGTTTTCCACTGATGAGAGGTGGCCGCGTCGGGGTGGGCGTCGGTGTCGCGATGACTTCCAATGGCGCAACGTGCTGCAGGCGTTCGAGCGAAATCCACCGATACACAATCGCGGCGAAAAGCGCGCTGAATATCACCAGCACCAGCCGCCGCCACGTGCGCAGACGAATTCTTCCCACGCGATTACTTTTTTACCCAGGCGATAATCGCTGCGATGACCCCGATCACACTTAGGGCCGACATCATTCCCGCAGGCATGGCTCTTCCGGTTCGTATGAATTTTGGAACGAACTGAGCAGCGAGTAAAAGCGAGATAATGAGTGCAGTTGCCAACCCGATTGCGCGATGTTCGGGAAGAAGAAATGCGGCTACAAGCAGCAGTATTCCAGTGATTGACCCGGCAATGATCGACGCCGCGCTGCCCGCCTTGACATAACCGACTACGCCGCCGGCGATCGTCAGAACCCCGAAAACAATAAAATAAATTTTCGCTGCTTCCATTTGATTACCGCTGGCGCATTGGTAAGCCAACAGCGTTGCGCTGTCCAGTCGTGGCTGTAGTCACGCGCCTGTGGGGCGTCAAAGTCACTGCCGGAAAATTCCGAACGGCCACAGAGCGGTTGCTACAGATCGCGCCGGCTCGCGTCGTTGTAAAATTCGATTTGCCGCCCTCCGAGACGGCGTATTACGCACCAGCCGTGACTTTTTGCAAATTCTCTGACGTCTGCGTCTGACATTTCTCGCAGAATTCGCAACTCCGCAGGCTGCGTCACCAGGTACTCGGGCCTGATTGACAGCATCTTTGCGATCTTCGTCGCTAGCGCTGGCAAATGCTCCTGCATGGCTATTCTGTTCTAACGGCTCGCGGAGAGGTTCACGGTTGAGGCAATTTTTTTTGCAGGCAGGCATGGCGCGCGTTTGGGTTTTCGATTTAGTATCCGTCCCAGCGCGCGATGTGCTTTGCGGCTCGGGGAGGGACCGCGTGCGCTTGGTTTTTCCATGTTGGTAAGGAAATTGAACCAGGAAAGCGTCGATTGCGAGCCGACTTTCTCGCGCAACTGGCGAGGCCACACTGATCGGCTAGATTTTAGAAATGATTTCGGAAACGATCGAGTTACATGGGCATATCATTGATTCCCTCATTTTGCCAAAGGTTCTGGATCAGATTCTGACCCACGGTGCGAATTTTAAGATCGGCGAAATCAAGATTGGGCAAAAACGCGCGGACCAGAGTTTCGCGCGGATTGAAGTGTCTGCTAAAACCAGCGAAGCGCTCGACGAGCTGGTGCTGCGCCTTCGCCAGCACGGAGCCGAAGTGATTGAGCGTGCCAATGTACAACTCGCCAGCGCGCCTGCAGACGGGGTTTTCCCCCGCGATTTCTACGTGACAACTAATCAACAGACGTTTGTCCGCCTCGCCGGTAAGGAAATCGAGGTACGACCTGCAATGAGCAACAGCGCCATCGCGCTTGATCGAAAAAAAGAATCCGCCCGTGCCGTCAAGTTCTTCGATGTCAGTAAGGGAGACGAAATTGTGATCGGCCACCAAGGGGTGCGCGTTGTGCCGGTACAGCGTTCAACGACGCGCACCGATATCTTTCAATTCATCAACACGATTGTTGACGCCGACGAACCAAAATCGGCCATTATTCACGAACTGGGTGAGGAGTTGCGGCGCGCGCACACTGCAGCAGGCAAAATCGCAGTTGTTGCCGGCCCTGCAATTATACGAACCGGCGCGGGTCACCATTTGGTGCGCCTCGTTGAAGCAGGTTATGTCAATCGTCTTTTCGCTGGAAACGCTTTTGCGGCCTACGACGTGGAACGCGCTCTGTACGGAACCTCGTTGGGAATAAATCCCGATCTTGCCTTTGCGCGAGGTGGACACGAGAACTATCTCCGGGCCATTAATTCCATTCGCGAGGCTGGTGGAATTTCCGCTGCCGTTCGGAAGAAAATCCTCACGCGCGGCGTCATGCATGCCTGCGCCAGCCACAATGTCGATATCGTGTTGACTGGTGCGATTCGCGACGAAGGCCCGATTCCCGGAGTAACGACAGACGTGATCGAAGCTCAAAAAGTCATGCGACAAAAACTTGCCGATGTGACCCACGTGATGCTGCTGGCGACGGTCCAGCATTCGCTGGCCGTTGCCAGCATGCTCGCTCCTACGGCAAAAACAGTATGCGTCGATATTGATCCGGCTGCAGTGGAGCGCGCGGTCGAACACCAGCCCCTGCAATCACTCGGTCTGGTCACAGACGTCGAACCGTTTCTACGAGAGCTCGCCGATTATCTTAGTGAGCCCCGTGTTCGCGAGTAAATTGGGGTCCCATGCGCGAGCTGCTCCTCTGTCCGCCCGATTACTATGGCATCGAGTACGAGATCAATCCTTGGATGAGTCGCGCTCGCGGCGCCGAGGCAGCGATGGCGCAAAAGCAGTGGAAACAATTGCAGGCACAACTCTCGAATCTCCATTGCGAAGTTCATATGATTTCCCCTCAGCCCGGGCTTCCGGACATGGTTTTCACGGCCAACGCCGGATTGACGGTTGGTCGTAAATTTATCCCCAGCAATTTCCGGCACAAAGAGCGCGCTGGCGAGCAGCCGTTCTTTGCGAAATGGATGGAACAACACGGTTATGAAGTGAATTGGCTGCCGGAGAATCTTTATTTCGAGGGCGAAGGCGACGCACTTTTTGGGGGCGATGCACTCTTCTGCGGTTACAAATTTCGATCCGACATTCAATCTCATCGCGCCATAGCGGACCTCCTTGGCTGTCTCGTGATCTCAGTGGAATTGGTTGATCCGCGTTTTTATCATCTGGACACCTGTTTTTGCCCACTGCCGGACGGTTCGGCGTTTTGGTTTCCATCCGCGTTCGACGAATACGGCCAACGTGCAATTCGCGAACATGTCACTGGTCTGATCGACGTTTTGCCAGAGGAAGCAATGCACTTTTCATGTAACGCGGTCGTCATCGAGCGAGAAATTGTCCTGCCCGAGGGCGCGCCGCAGCTTGTCGCGACGCTGCAAGACCGCGGCTATCGCTGCCACGAATTGCCGATGAGCGAATTCATTAAAGCCGGCGGGGCCTGCAAATGCCTCACCATGTTTATGCCGCAGAGAGAAGGGTGTTAAACGACAGGGACCGGCCGCCGGGCCTCCGTGAAATTTCGGCGCACTCAGCGAGCGCGCTCTACCGATTCGCGCTTTGCTTGCAGCGCACGTTCGATCTTTCCAAGCGGCAGACAATTCACCACGTCCCATTTGGTCAGCCAGCCCTTTCGCGCGATGCCGATTCCGAACCACAAATCCCGCAATCGCTCCGTTCGATGCGCGTCCGGATTAATCACACACTTAACGCCTTTTTGTTTCGCTAATGGCCACCACCTCCAGTCGAGATCGAGGCGTTTCGGCGCAGCGTTAAGCTCGATCCATGTCCCTGTACGCGCTGCGGCGTCGAGGATTTTCGGGATATCAATCTGATAGGGATCCCGTTTCAGCAACAATCGGCCGGTTGGATGCGCCAGCATGGTAACAAAGGGATTCTCGATGGCCCGGATCACGCGGCGGGTCATGTCGGCTTCACTTAAATTGAAAACAGAATGAACGGACCCAACGACATAATCGAGCTCTGAGAGGATTTCGTTTGGAAAATCGAGCGAACCGTCGCGGAGAATGTCGCATTCCACACCCGCAAACAAGCGAAAGCCGCGCAGCTTTTTGTTCAACGTCCGAATACTGGCGATTTGGTAGCGGAGCTTTGCTTCATCGATTCCATGCGCCTGAGTCGAGCTGCGGCTATGGTCTGCGATTCCGAGGTACTCAAGTCCGAGCTCTTGCGCAGCTTCCGCCATCTCTTCGATGGAATTGTGCCCGTCGCTGGCGGCGGTGTGACAGTGAAATGCGCCGCGCAGGTTTTCCTTCTCAATTAATTCCGGAAGTGAATGGTTCTCGGCGGCCTCGAATTCTCCCCAATTCTCCCGTAACTCCGGCGGAATAAAATCGAGATCAACTGCTTGATAGACGCCGGTCTCCTCCTGCACCTTTGGAATTTTCTTTATCGGTCTTTTCTTTTTCGCCCTCGGATCCACCGGGAGCGGAGCGAGTCGATATTCGTTAAGCGTCCAGCCACGCTGAAGCGCACGGCTGCGTAATTCGATGTTGTGTTCCTTGTTCCCGGTGAAATAGGCGAGAGCGAAAGGATACTCCGTCGCACTCACTACTCGCAGGTCGCACTGCACTCCCGATCGCAGTCGCACGCTCGATTTGGTGGGGCCTTGCGCGATAACCGAGTCCACCAGTGGATGGGAAACAAAGAATTTCGTGATGTTCTCGGGCTTGTTTGTCGCCACCAAAAGATCCAAATCATGTACGATTTCCTTTCGGCGCCGATAACTTCCAGCCAGATCGACCCGCAAAGCGTCGTTGTGCGCTGCAAGATCGGACCGGAGTGTTTCCGCTTCGGTCGCGATCTGGCCGAATTGAAATGAACCTGCATGCGCGGCACGTCTTGCAATGATGTCACACAGCTTTTGCTGGGTTGTTTCGCCGAAACCGGGCAATTCAGCGACACGCCCGGTTTCGCATGCCTTTTGCAGCTGCTCGACGGAACTGATCTGAAGCTTGTCGTAAAGAGCTTTGATCTTCCTGGCGCCAAGCCCTGGCAGCGAGAACAACTCGAGAATTCCGGACGGGAATTCCGCGCTTAATTCCTCCAGATATTTCAGCGATCCCGTCGCCGCAAGTTCCTTGATCTTAAGCGCGATGCTCTTTCCGATTCCTGGAATTTTCGAAAGCGCTTCTTCGTCCTGAAAGTTGGTGACATTCCCGCCGAATGTTTCGATCACACGCGCAGCATTCGTATAAGCCCGGATTTTAAAAGGGTTTTCATTCTTTAATTCGAGCAGCGTCGCGATTTGCTCCAGCGCGCCAGCGATTTCCTGTTTCGTCATCAACAAGACCGTTAACCCAGATTGCCGCGTCGTCGATAGATGAGGGTTGCACGGGGCGGCCAGGGAACCTCAAGCAGGGGTGCTCTTTCTAAAACGTCAGAGGTCAGTGCTCGTTGCAACAGCTTTTGACCGACACATCCGCTAGCTCTCCGGACCAATGACCAGATGAATCACTCCGTTCGGCGCCGAGATGAAGAAGCCATTAAAGTCCTCACTTAGTTGCTCCACCTCGTCGCACCGAGTTACACCATGCACTTTCAGAAATGATCCAGCGGCTTCGGTGTCGTTTGTTTCCAACTCCAGCCAGATATCCGGATGACTCAGATTCGGTACCTTATCGATCCAGAGACGGTTCGGACCGAATTGGAAAATGCAGCCGTCCTTTTCTTCTTCGATTAAAGGCAGCCCAAGCGTGTCGCGATAGAAAGAGACAGTCTGGTCATACGTGTGGCTGGGGCATTTGATGGCGATGTTTGCTCCGCCGGAGAATTGGGGGCCTTCGAGCTTTGCAACCATTGCCCCGGAACAGTAAAAGCTAACCTTCCTTGCCGGCCGGTTCCGTCATTTTGACCGGATCCAGCGCCCGCTCCAGGTCTCTCTCGGGCAAAACTTTCCTCTCGCGGGCGATTTCGCGCACGGTGCGGCCCGTTCTTGCGCTCTCTTTCGCGATTTCGGCCGCACGATCGTAGCCAATCTTGGGCGCCAGACTCGTCACCATTGCCATGGATAGCTCGATCAATTCGCGGCATCGGTCCGCATTCGCGACGATGCCGCGGACACACTTATCGCAGAAAACGTCGACCACGTTTGCCAGCAGCCTGATCGACTCAAGAAGATTGTGCGCCATCACTGGCATCATCACGTTGAGCTCGAAGTTTCCATTTGCGCCCGCCCAGGTAATGGCCGTGTCATTGCCGATCACCTGTGCACAGACCATCATTACCGATTCGCACATCACCGGGTTTACTTTCCCTGGCATAATCGAACTGCCAGGCTGGGTCGCCGGCAATTGGATTTCGCCGATCCCGCATCGCGGACCGCTCCCGAGCCAGCGGATGTCGTTTGCAATCTTAAACAAACTGACCGCGATCGTTTTCAGGTGACCGCTCACTTCGACGACCGCATCCTTTCCACCTTGCGCTTCAAAGTGGTTTTTTGCCTCGTAAAAAGCAATGCCGGTTCGTTGCTCCAAATGCCGGAGCATCTTTCCTGGAAGATTAAGGTGGCGATTTAGGCCGGTGCCCACTGCGGTTCCGCCGAGCGGCAATTCACGCAAGACCTCGATCGACTTCTGCGCGCGTTCTTTGGCATAAGCAACCTGTTGTGCGTAACCGGAGAATTCCTGTCCCAGCCGGATCGGCGTTGCATCCATCAAATGGGTACGGCCGGTCTTTATGACGTTCCAGAATTCCTTCGCCTTGCTCTCAAGTGCGGTGTGCAATTTTGTGAGAGCCGGGATGAGGCAGTCTTTCAGTTGTTCCGCTGCACTAATGTGAATGGCGGACGGGATCACGTCGTTACTGGATTGGCCCATATTGACGTGGTCGTTGGGGTGCACATGCTCCCGCGAGCCGATCGGCTTGCCCGCAAGTTGCGCAGACCGGTTAGCGATGACTTCGTTGGCGTTGGTGTTTGTGCTCGTGCCTGAACCGGTCTGGAAAATGTCGAGTGGAAAATGGTCGTCTAGCTTTCCTTCAACAACTTCTTCAGCCGCCTGCACGATCAGGGCGGAGCGCTCCGCATCGAGCAGTCCGAGATCGTGATTTGCTTGCGCGGCAGCCCATTTGATCAAGCCAAGAGCGCGAATGAACGGCCGTGAAAACCGATAACCGCTCACCGGAAAATTCAGCACTGCGCGGTGAGTCGATGCGCCATGGAGAGCAGACGCCGGAAGCGTCATTTCGCCCATCGAGTCTTTTTCTGTCCGGGTCGGCTTCTGCGTCATGCCGAACGATGTGCGCTAACGCTGAAGTTCGCCCGCTCAAGGGCTCTCCGTTTGTGGTGATCAAGCGGATGCCTCTTCTGAAAAACGGTGATGAACATTGGAGGTATATTTTGCAGGAAGTACTCTGATTCGGCGTGCTCGAAGTGAGTCGCGTGCTGCTTCAATTCGTTCGTGACTTGATAGATGATGAAACTGCCACCCGGCGCCAGCGCGTCGTATGTCTTTTGCAAGAGCGCGCGTTTCTTTTCAATTTTAAGAATGCTGAACGGAATGCCCGAAAGAATGTAGTCGCAGCAATCGATGCCGCGATGTGTCAATTCGTGTGGCAATGAAGCTGCATCCCCGTGGATTACTTGCACGCGCCGGTCCCCAGAAAACTGCCGCTCCAGATCGCGCGCGAACGTCGGGTCCAATTCAAATAAAAGCAGATGTGAATCCGGACACATCCGTCGTGCAATCTCGCGCGAATGTACTCCTTCGCCCGGCCCATACTCGGCGATGACGCGCGGCTGGCTAAAGTCGATCTTGCTGGCGACACGTTCCACCAATGCCTTGGAACTGGGAACGATTGACGCAATCTGAAACGGTCGTTTCAAAAATTGTTTGAAAAACAGGGTACTCACGAGACGCGAACAGTCGCCTTACGCATCGAAGTTGTCCAGTCACGAAGTGGTCGAAGTCATCGCTGAACCGGTGATTGGGTTTTTGGCTGGTCTTGACTGATCACTTATCACTGATCATTTATCACGTTTGGCTCAACGCGCGGTTAGCTCAGTGGTAGAGCACTACCTTGACACGGTAGGGGTCAGAGGTTCGAAACCTCTACCGCGCACCATCTTTCTTCGCGATGCATCAATGACTTATGCATTCTCATGGATGAGACTTTGCGCCGACTGTAACACTTTACTGTAACACTTTTTCTGCGCGGCCCCGAAATTTCTAGACGAGCGGAAATTGGAGCATCCGCCGCGTTTTGACGATTGTTTGCGAAGACCGCCCAGAATCGCTGCCGGTAGGCTGGAGAATTTCAACGCTACAATCCCACCTTACCTCGAGTATTACCGGCGCCGATTCATCGAGCCCTGCGTAGGTTCGGACACCGAGCGCATCGCGTGTTTTCTCAATTCCATGGCACTGACCAAGTTTAGCTTTTGTTTGAGGCGCATTTGATGCGTTTCGACTGTCTTGACGCTGACTCCCAGCTCTTTCGCGATTTCCAAAATGCCAGCGCCGCGGCCGATCAGAGTGAAGATTTCCAGTTCACGGTCGGTGAGCAAGTTTGTTTCACCATTCGCTCTGCCGAGCACGCCACGCGCGAAACTCTTTAGAACGATGTTCCACAAGCTTTTGCTGATGTAGCAAGTTCCAGCAACAATCGTATCGAGCGCAATCGGCAGTTCCAAGTCGCCGTCCTCGACCGTTAGGTAGCCAACTGCGCCGGCGCGTAGCGCGCGGCCGACCGACACAACGCTCCCATCCCAGGAAAGCACAAGAATTAGCGCTGGCGGCGCCAGCTTCAGAAGTGTCTTGATCAGGTGAAGCCCGTCACCGCGCGGTAAAGCCATACCCAGGACAACAATTTTCGGCTGATGCTGCTCGAATAAGGTAATGGCACTTCTTGCATTGTCTGTCTCAGCGCAGACGGCAAATCGGCCGCTTCCGTCGATCAAACTACGCATTGCCCGGCGAATCCAACACGCCTGATGTACGATCAGTACTTGTATTTTCGCCAACGGCCGGATCAGGGTTTTCCCTGACAATTTGTCAGGGGTTTGTCCCCTCTCGTCGTTGCCTGGCGCCTTCATCTCTGGGGGAGGACGTTTGTAGGGTAATTCCCGACATAATTGCAAGACAAAAATCAGGGTTTTTCCCGACTATCCGGATTCCCAGCCAACCGGTTATTCTCGGCGCGAGGGGAAAAACATGAAGAAAACAATACTTAACCTGTTGCCGGCCTTTTTTCTTTGGCTCGGCGGCAGTTGCATAGCCATTGCGCAAGAAGCGCCCGTAGCCCAGTCCGATCAGATCACTCAGGACGGTGTCATTATTCAGGGTGACGGAAGCGACACGGGAAGCTTCGAAACCGTGACCGTGGATGCCGGGACAGAGTCGAGTGTGACCTTGCAGTTTCCTGCAAGTATGGCCGGCAAGCCGGTCGCGGTTGAAGCGCTTGATGGCGGGACGGTCACCGGTGATGGCGGCACGCCTACCGTTGCTGTGGACGGGTCCCTGGCATTTTCGTTTTCTGTCACGACCCAACCCGGCGTGCACCGGGTAATTGTGGTCGATCCCAACGCCGACGCGGACTCACCACACATCATCGCGCTGGTGCGATTCGAAGTGCCCCCACCTGGGCAATAGGAGGACAAACGTATGAAATCCCTCGCTTCCTCCAAAACGCGCAACCTCCAACGTCCAACGCTCAATACTCACCGCTGCGCAGTCGCAACCATTGGGGCCTTGCTCTTAGCTCTTAGCGCCCCCTCGCTCCACGCCCAGGTAG
>DASREQ010000055.1:0-3045 GCA_035651975.1 Candidatus Udaeobacter sp. | reverse complement strand
GACTGTGCCGCACGCGATCAGACCTTTGCCGCCTTCATTTTCACTCGCGAAGATGAAAATCATATCTCCGTGCGCGATGCGCTTTCCTCCGTACATGGTCTTTTGCACCCGGAAAGCGAACGTCTTTGCTTGTAAATCGCTAACCGCAGTTTTGATCGCGAAGGTCATGTTGCTGAGCTAGCACGCTAATTCCGCACGCTGCAACTCAGGCCCACGAGTGTTAGCAAAGTACTCGTCCTCTGCACGCTGATGTTACGGACCCTCCAGTACAACTTCCATCAACTGCGACGTCAAACCCAGGGTCGCCTGGCGCGATTGCCTCAATATGTATTTACTCCATGGTTCCGGTCCATCGGGCGATTCCCTACCAATCTTTAGGTGGGGTGATAATCAGCTCCTCTACAGCTGATATCAGCTCGCAGCGCGTAATCAGCTTTATGAACAAATCGATCAAACTTCATGTTTACGCTGCGGTGGCCGCCGGACTCGCTCTGTGCCCAATCGCAGCTCACGCCGAGACTTCACCCGCTGCAGCTACCAGGTCTGATACCGCCGCTGCCGACGCCTCTGGCGATCGCGATGAACATCACGATTATGGGTGGATCGGGTTGGCGGGTCTGCTCGGGCTCATCGGTCTGATGCGTAAAAATCGCCACAACCATTACGACACGACCAGCACTGGCAGCAGGCGTCCTGATCTCACTTCCACGCGCGGCTAGTGTAGAAACGGTTCGGGTGTGTTCGCGTTTTTTTCCAGCCGGCTGGGGTGTGCCGGCTCATTACTGGTGTCATTTGTTGCAACGATTTTGCTTCTCGCATTCATGCGCGGGTGCAGTGGCGTCGCACAATGGTAAGCGATCCAGCAGTGCCTGCGGGAACAAACGAAGTTCGCAGGCCGCGGGACGCGAGCGACATGGATCATACTCCTCGACGCCCGAGCATGTACAGGAGCTCGTGGATCCCGTCTTCGCCGTCGATGGTGGGAGGGTGCTCAGGCGACAGCACGAAATTGCATTTCTCCAGAACCCGAATGGAGCCGACGTTGTGCTCGGCCACGAAAGCGTGCAGTGGCCGCTCTTTGAATTCGGCAACGAAAGCGGCGAGGGCAGCCGTCGCAACTCCCCGGTCCCAGAACTCGCGTCCAATCCAATAGCCGATCAGCCGCCGGTTCTCTGCGATCCAGCTTCCGATGTTCCCGGCCACCTCTCCGTCGCAAACGATTGTGCGGATGATGTTCGAGGGCTCGCGCCGGAGCTTGGCCCAATGTTTCACGAACGCGTCACGGTCCCGCGAGGGAAACGCCGCCATCCGCACGGCTTCCGGGTCGCGTTGATGCTCAAAGAAAATCGGAAGATCGGAGTCGATGACCTCGCGTAAAATTACCCGGGGTGGATAGCTCATACGCTTACCATTTAACAAGAAAGGGAACGGTTCTGGCAAATACGCTTGTAAGGGGCAGAGGATCTTGGCGACTCTCAATGTTGAGCACAAACCCAGGCGCCGTTCGCTCCATGGGCCGATAGACTGCGATAAATTGGCGACGCTCCGAAAACGCTCCGGGTGATAAACGACAATAGGACACCCGGCGGCACAATCTAAGGGTTACACGGGACAAGAGTGTCCTGCGCCGCCACGATCTGCCATTTTCCTGCGCGCTTTAGCCACGTGTCTGTCCACACCAGGCAACGCTTGGCCTCCTTGCCGTCGTTGTCCTTCTTGATGCTGCTTTCCGCTCCGTACGCTATGGCCATGGAGTTACCAAAGAATCTGACTTTTAGGTTCCCGAGTTGGCAGTCGCGCGACAGGGCCTTTGTGTCCGTGGTAATCGCTTCCTCCTTGCCGTAGCGGCGCCCGGTTGGAGATGTTCCCTGGAAGTCGTCTGCAAAAACGTCCTTCAGATCCGGTTGCGGGCTACAGGCTGAAGTGGCCCACTTTTCCTCGACAGCCGTGATGAGTTTAACGATGTCCTCATCCGGCGAACCCCATCGAGACTCCTGTGCAACACTTGACGAGATTAATCCACCGGGGAAAGAGAGTGCGAGCCCAACGATTCGGATGATTGATGCTAATTTCATGACTTTAATTTCTGTTGATTCCATTTCACGGTATCGCGGGAGAAGCGCAAAGTTCCCCTAACGAGAGAGACATTGGTACACCGAAGAACGATTACCGGTTTGCAGTTGCGCATTTGAACCGAATCTCCGCAGACGCAGACTGTCCGGGTTTCGAGTCCTGTGCCGTACTGTTCAACGGAATCATATCGCCACCTTTGCTCCGACAGAACGCCGCAGCCTGCTGGTAGAGCCGCGCTTTGACCGCTTCGCCGGAAGAATCAGTAGAATTGCCAACACCGCTCATCTTGTAAGTGCTCGGTCCGATTTGAACGACGCGGTCCGCCCCCGAAGTGGCGCATCCGTGAAAAATGCACGCCGCGATGCAGACAACGGAAATGAAAGATCGAAAAGCGTTCATTGGGTGGGCATCAGTCTCGCCGAAGAGAGAGCATTGCAACAGCGAGGCAAAAGGAAAGCGAGCAAAAAAGCTAAGTCACAACGGCTGCGGCCGCGTGATCGTGCGATGCGCGGTCAGTTGCGCGATTGACCTTTTGCGCGCAGCCAGCCCATTCCGAAGAAGACCATCAGGCAGATCCCGCCTAATACCCATCTCAAATCCGAAATAACGATCTGGCCGGACGTGGGCACCAACACAAGGTCCAGCGCCGCCAGCTTGTAAGGCGCGAACTTCAACCACTGCGGGTCACTCAGCAATTCGAAGAACGCGCGGCGGCTGGGATATCGCACAACAAGAATGCGACTCCAATCATCGGCCGACGGTTCGAATCCATCGAGGTTACTGTGCGTCTTGCCATCTGCGCGTATCGCCATGGTTTGCCCTCCGAATAGCGGGTACGCACCGAGGCGAAATAAGAGCGGCATCACGGCTTTCTCGTAAATCGCGTTCGCTTCTGCTGGCGTACCCCGCACATCGTCCATGCCCGGTCCGCGCTTTAGCTCGGGGTAATACCGCATTGCGTTCAGCATGTAA
>DASREQ010000054.1:0-137456 GCA_035651975.1 Candidatus Udaeobacter sp. | reverse complement strand
TTCGTTATCTTCTGTAAAAAAATCTTTTCGGCGAATGATTCGTCAGCCCACGAAACACCCGCTCCGCTCATTCAGCCCTCGCAGCCGCTTCGGCGGAGGTGGATCGTCTTGTCCTCAAGACGATGGCAAGGCAATCGCCGAAGGCGCAAGTATGACATATTCCGTGGTTACATTCTCAACGCGTTGAGGACAACGCGTTCTACCTTGGGAGCTCAACGCGCCAAGGTTGATCCTCTTGTCCTCAAAACCAATGGAGAGATACAAGCGGAGCGTTCAGGCATCAGGAGCCAGCTTGCGTCCATTTTGCCAGCGCCTCCAATGGATAGAACGCCTCTTTCAAAACAACTTGACCCAAACTGGCAGAAAATCTATAAACGGCGTTTTCCTGCATCTTGAAGCTTCCTGAAATAAAGCCATCTGACGCCGAGCGAAGGCAAGGGACGGGTCAGCTTCTCGGAAACGCTACTCCGCAAACTCCAACTCGATAGAAATGAAGAAAAATTCCGGCACCCGATCGATATCTGCCGCGCGACCTGCTCGCGAACCTGTTCGCGGTACCGTTAGCGAAGGCGGATATTTTAATCTTCGCGCATTAGTCGGCTTTACACTTTGCTTCGTGGGCGCGGCCCTGGCGCTTTTTGCCCACTTCTCACCTCTCACTGATCGCTTCTCACGTGCGGGCGCGACGAAAGCGCCGAATCCACCGCGCTATATGCCGGCACCGGGCCAGAGACCAGAGTCTGAGGCTGCCGATCTTGGGCGGTTGGAGCAATTCTGGAACGATCGGTTGACGTATCCCACAGGCCGCTTTGATCCCAAATGGCTGCGTGCTGCCGCCGCCCAGCATGCACGGTTACACATAGGCGTCCCTGCAGGAGTGCCTGCCGTGTTGAATCCATTCAGCCCACTGGCCCTGACTGGCACTGGCTTTATCGGTCTCGGTCCGCAGCCAGAACGCATGACTGGCTGCTCGGGCTGTTTTGATTACACCACAACTGAAGGGCGAGTAAACTCCATTGCAGTCGATCCAACGACCACGGTGAACGGGAGCATTGTGGCTTATCTTGGGTCCGTTGGAGGCGGTGTATGGAAAACGACTAACTGTTGCGATGCTTCCACCAGCTGGACCGTAGTAACCGATGATCCGCTCATCTCCACAACGGCCATCGACACCATTGTGATCGATCCAAACGATCATAACACCGTCTATGCCGGTACGGGCGATTTCAATTACGGTTCCTTTTCCATGGGTAGCCAGGGCATCCTCAAGTCCACTGATGCGGGAACCACCTGGACGATGCTCGGCGCCGATGTTTTTGGTATGGCTTACACGGAGCCTCCGGGTGAGTTTCCGCAGTATAACGCGGTTGGCAAAGTCCGTGTGGATCCTAATGACAGCAGCAAGGTTGTGGCTGGAACAAAAAAAGGTCTCTATTTCTCGTATGACGGCGGCGTTGACTGGACTGGTCCGTGCGCGACTAACAATTTCAATACCCAGCGCCAGGACATAACAGGCTTGGAATTGACGGATATGGGAGGCGGGACGACGCGCATCATCGCGGCGGTTGGGACACGCGGCTTTGCGACGCCCGTCCAATACGATCTGGGTCTGAACGGAGCGAACGGCATCTATAGTGCGGCAATGGGATCAAGCGGCTGCCCGAGCTTCACCTCGATCGCAGGCAACGCCAATGGTTTTATTTTCGGCAATGCAGTCGCCGGCAGCGCCTACTCGACCAACGCACCGATGAACGCCGGTAACGGCTCCCCGTTCGTTGATATCAACACAGGGGATCAACTAGGCCGGATCGAGATTGCTGTGGCGCCGAGTAACCCGAATTACATTTATGCTCAAGTACAATCTATTGTCGGCAACAGTAACGGTGGTTGCGGCAATGCACCCGGGTGCCAGATCGGCGCCTGGGTTACGATTAACGGCGGCGCAAGCTGGACTTTCATGGAGGGCTCCCAGGGCGGCGCGCTCAGAGATTGCCAGGGCGGAGCTGGTGACTATCCCCAAAACTGGTACGACCAGGGAGTCGTAGTGGATCCAAATGATGCCGAGCGCGTTTTCTTCGACACCTTTGATGTCTGGTTTGCAACTCGCACAGGAAATATCTGGAACGATACCACCTGCGGGTATTCTTACAGCGGCGCGGCTGGTCCTGTGCATGTGGACCAGCACGCACTTGCCTTCCTGCCGGGCTCGTCCAGCATCCTGCTAATTGGAAACGATGGGGGCGCCCATGGCACGACGAACGCTGACATTGTGAACCAGACCCAGGATCCGACGTGGTTCAACATGGATACCGGCTTGAACACCATCGAGTTTTACTCTGGGGATATCAGCGGTAACTTCCTTAATGCAGCCTCGCCACAGGCCAGCGGTGGCTCGCAGGACAACGGCTCCAGTTCGATTACCTTTGCCGGTACGCCAACTGGACCTCTGTTATGGCAGATGGGGGTCGGCGGTGACGGGTTCTATTCACGCATCGATCCAGTAGGCACGGGAACCAGTCTTCGTTTCTGGCAGGGAAATAATAGCGGATCTCTTCATCGCTGCGTCAGTAACTGCACGAATCAAAATGCTCCGTGGAGCGGCAGAGTATCGGGTGGCTGGAGCGGTGATACTCAATCATTCATTCTGCCATACGACCTTTTCCATGGCGGTATCCCAGGTGGCGACGACTGTGATCCACCCGGCGTTCCGGGCGGTTGCGGTCATCTTGTTGCGGGCACCACGCGGGTGTGGGAGACAATTCATGGCGGCAATTCTTCGTTTAGTTCGGCAGACTGGTACGTGACGAACAATCCGATTACCCAGAATATGACCAAGCAAACACTGGGGAACCGTTCGCACATCAACCAGGTCAAGTACTCGCCGAAATATCAAAGCGTGGCCATTGTGGGCACGAACGACGGCAACGCATGGATTGGCTTTAACCTCGGCACCGGCGCTCAAGCGCAAGCAAACTGGGTAAATGTTACTGACAGCAACACGGTGCTGCCCAATCGGCCAGTGCTGGGTATCGCGCTCGATCCAACCGTGGCATCGGCATCTCTGCCGATCGGCTACGCGGCTATTGGTGGGTTCGACACTAACACGCCAACCACACCGGGTCATGTGTTTCAGGTAACATGCACTGCGAATTGTGGCTCGTTCACCTGGGCCGATAAGACGGGCGATCTCCCGGACATTCCGGTCGACTCAATCATTGTGAATCCTAATCAAGCGCAACAGGTCTTTGCTGGTACTGACTGGGGTGTTTACTACACCGATGACATAACGGTGGCTTCCCCGACGTGGCAACGCTTCGAGAACGGTCTGCCGCACGCCATGGTATGGGACATGCAGATCGATCGGGGTAGCACTACCCTCTCAGTCTGGACACGCAGTCGCGGCGCCTACGTCTATCCTTTGGCTGGTGCACCGACCCCGTCGCCAACTCCTTCGCCAAGTGCAACTCCAACTCCAACACCGACACCTTCAGTTACCCCAACAATAACACCTACCGCTACCCCGACGCCTAGTGCCACGCCTCGGGTGACACCGAGGCCACGTCCAACGCCGCATCCTCGCCCGACTCCCCGGTAAAAGATTAGTGATTAGTGAGAAGTGATCGGTGAAAGCGGAGCGCTGGGAGCATTTGCAACGCGTTCCCGCTTTGCGGGGCTAAAGAAGGGTGGATCGGCTTCTCCCGAAGACGATGGCGAACGAATCGCCGAAGGCGCGAGAAATTAGGCGGGGCAGGCCGCATTTTCATGCGAACGCGTTGAGGAGTCGCCGCGTCGACCGGTTCCACCGATTGTGTAGAGGCGCGTGTCCGCACGCGCAGGTAGGGATCCAGCCCGCAGCTGGGGACGGCCCCTCTACAACGAATCGGATGATCCAAAACGGTCGATCCGTATTCGAAAATTAAAAGGGTTGAACTGCGTCCGCCGTTTTAGCTAGAAAGGAACCTGTTCTGTTTGGAAAAAACAAATGAAAACAAAGTCTGATAATGAGTCGGCCTTATTTGAATCACGCATGCTAATTGGTCTCCCGTTGATCTTGGCCGGTGTCGTCGTGGTGATGTTCCACGATGCATTCGCTCGGCCGGGGCCAGAAGTTACAAAGGAGATGAGAGGGATCACACCGGCTTCGAAAGTTTTGCAGAACCAGAGCGCCCAAGCGCGTGTGCAACGGCCCGCTGACAATTTTTGGGCACAAACCAACGGTCCGCAGGGGGGTGATGGAATTGCGTTAGCCACGAACTCCAGCGGCGACGTCTTTGTGGGCACTCAGGGCGGCGGTATCTTTCGCTCCATCGACAACGGAGAAACGTGGGCTGGAGTTAACAATGGACTGGCAGACACCAATGTGCGTGCGTTGGCAATCAATAACGCCGGTTCCATCTTTGCAGGAACATGGAGCGGCGGAGTTTTTCGATCGACTAACAATGGTGACAACTGGGTTGCGGTAAACAACGGTCTGCAATTTCTCGGCATCATTTCGTTGGCGATCAATTCCGACGCCGACATCTTCGCAGGAACGCCGGGAGGAGGGGTCTATCGCTCCTCTGATAACGGGGAGAACTGGACTCTGATCGATAACGGCTTGACGAACACTTGGGTGACGGCTCTGGCAGTCAATACCAACGGAAACATCTTTGCCGCGACATTTGGAGGCGGCGCATTTCGTTCCACCGACAATGGAGACAGTTGGATTCCACTCAACACTGGATTCCCGGATGGTACGTTTCTTTCGCTAACCATCAACGCGAGCGGGTACATTTTCGCGGGAGGCGACCCTCTCGGTGGTCCTGTCGGCGTACTTCGCTCGACCGATAACGGCGACACCTGGCAGCCCGTCAACAACGGCTTGAACACAGGGAATGGCATCAATGCGCTCTTAGCTGCTACCAACGGCTCGCTTTTTGCCGGCAGTTATGGCGATGGTGTGTTTCGTTCCACTGATAACGGAGATAACTGGACTCAGGTAAATAATGGGCTAACAGCTCTCTTCGTGCTTTCGTTCGCGACGAACGCAAATGGGGACCTCTTTGCGGGGACTTATTTTGGTAACGGTGTTTTCCGGTCGACCGACGATGGGAGCACTTGGATCGAAAAGAACAACGGACTAATAGCCACCGAGGTCCGCACAATTGCGAGGCGTCCATTCGCTATCCCAATTCAATACCCAAACGTCAACCCTATTGATCTCATTTTTGCCGGCACCTATGGGAGCGGCATGTTTCGATCGAGTGACAATGGCGCGAGCTGGCAGAAGATTAACAATGGCCTGCCTGCCCTGTACGAAAGTGCTCTGGCGCTCAACGAGAATCACGACATTTTCGTCGGAGCTGATTTTGTAGGCGGAGCCGGCGGCGTCTATCGCTCTACCGATGACGGAGACAACTGGGTGGAGATAAATCATGGCGCGATCCAAACGGACGTTCGAGCGCTGGCGATCAATTCAAGTGGTCACGTTTTCGCAGGAACGTATTTTGGGGGCGGCGTTTTCCGATCGACAGATAACGGAGATAGTTGGACTCCGGCAAACAACGGCTTGGACTGCGGAAATATCTGGTCTTTGGCGATCAATTCGAGCGGAACTATCTTTGCTGGAACGGCCGGTTGCGGCGACGGCATCTATCGTTCAACGGACAACGGAGACAGTTGGACCCCCGCTAACACAGGTCTCACATCCACCGATGTTGCTGCACTAGCTATCAATGATACCAACGGCCACATCTTTGCCGGGACACATTCGATCATGGGTAAGGGCGGCGGTATGTTTCGATCAACGGATGATGGGGACACTTGGACGGAGCAAAATAGTCACTTCACCGCCCTAGACGTGAACAGCGTGGCAATCAACCGACTGGGGCATGTTTTTGCAGGCGCCTCGGGCGGTGCTTTCCGTTCGAAAAATGATGGGGACTTTTGGACCGATGTAAGCAGCGGATTACTTCCACCGAATGGAAATATCTGGACACTGGCGATCGATTCCAACGGGTTTGCCTTTGCCGGGACCGCTGGTGGCGGTGTATTTCGCAGCGTAAATTCAACATCTCCACCTCATATTCCGCCGAGGTCGCGCCCAACGCCGCATCCACGCCCAACGCCCTAATTGCCCAGTGATCGGTGATTAGTTATGGGGTGGATCGGCTTCTCCGAAGACGATGCCAATCGCCGAAGGCACAGCTAGACCCGCTGGGCCATAGCGAGCCAGCAGAGCCGCCATGTACTTACCAACGCGTTGAGGACAACGCGTTCCACCTTACCGCGGTCAACGGCATTCGGCTACAGCCATTTATCCTGGCGGGAACTCGCACACTGTGCGAGTTCCCGCACAGGTTCCGTCTGAAATCTCAGAACGTCACCGTCACTTGATTGGAACAGGTGCCAGTGCCGGCTTCGCATACCCTGTAGGTGTAAGTGGCATGGCCACGGCCGTTGGGGTGATCGGTATAGAAGCCGTTGTTCGGGACAGTCGCGACTACCACCCCGTTACGGTAAACATCAATCGTACTCGATGTCGCCCCGGTCCAGGAGAGGTCCACTGTCTGCAGCCCATGCACCTTATAACCACGCGCGCTGAGCGTAATTTGGCCCGGCGTAGGTGTGGCTGTAGGTGTAGCTGTAGCTGTAGGTGTAGCGGTTGGGGTCGCAGTCGGCGTTGCGGTAGGTGTCGCCGTCGGTGTAGGCGATGGCGCGCCTACGGACTGTCTATCGTGGAAGGCATCCTGCTGAGAGCTCCCGCTAATCGTCACGCGGCCGTCCACCCATGCGTGAAGGTGCTGGTTGGGGGAGGAGGAGGCATAGTCATAGTCGCCCGCATAAGTCGCCTGGATACCCGGGTCCGGTTGCGCCGGCAGCGGGCTGACTACATCCGAGAAGGCATCGTCGAGCAACCAACTCACGCCGTTGTCGGTGGACCTGCGAGCCCACATCCGGTAACAGGGAACGGCAGGGTTACCACGAGTGCAGCCGGCGCTTTCGCGTGCGTCGTACCATACGGCGAGAACAGTGCCACTGGGGCTGACGGAAAGGTTGGGTTCCCACTGAGGCCGCGTAGTGGCATCTGTGTTCAACTTCACCGGTGCGCTAAAGGTTTGCCCGCGATCCGTCGAGCGGATGTAATAGACGTCGCCAGCATCACCGCCGGCGCCGTGTTGCGCATAAACGTAATGCACCACGCCGTTGTAGGCGCCCGGTTCGCCCCAGCCCTCGTGTCGCCAGTAACCACCGCCGTCTGTAAACATGCAGGCGAAATAGCCCACAGCCGTCACGCCTGGGCCGGGAAAGCTGGGACCTGTGTAGGTATTGCTCCAGCTGTTGCCACCGTCCGTGGATCTGAAGATGAGATTTGAATCGTTGTGTGGAAAGCCACCGCCGCCCTCGTTCATTCCAACGATGTACACATCGCCTGTGGCCAGGTCGCCGGTGATCTGGACATTGCGAATAAAGGGAGTTCCAGTCGTGATCTGTCGTGCATTGGTCCAGGTGAGACCGTTGTCAGTCGAGTAACGAGCGAATAGGGCTCCGCCGCCAACATTAAAGTCGTTCCAGGAAGTGTACATCCGACCGT
Source organism: Candidatus Udaeobacter sp. (assembly GCA_035651975.1). Classification (GTDB taxonomy): domain Bacteria; phylum Verrucomicrobiota; class Verrucomicrobiia; order Chthoniobacterales; family UBA10450; genus Udaeobacter. The sequence goes on along the minus strand of DASREQ010000054.1, from coordinate 129,883 downwards.
AAAAAGGAGAAGATGGGTTGTTATCCGCCCAACCAGATTCCCGGTCGTCGCTGCTGTTATTGTGAATGCAGTAATGGGTCCAGCTATTCGCGTTCCCAGGAGTGGTGGACTTATACCCACCAAGCCCCTGACCGCCGCAGCCGCCATCGAGCCAAATGGTAAACCAGGTGCCGGTTGGGCGGTTATACAAGATAACGGGATCACCCACGGTATTCGAAAATGGGCTTTGACCACTCGCTGTGGTGAGGCGTGTAAAGGTGGTGCCCCCGTCGGTGGAGACCGACGCGCCTGAGATGTTGATGGGGCTAACGTTGCGGCCACGTGAGTCGTTGTAGGCTACAACGATCTGGTTTGGGTTATCAGGGTTACTCGCAGTGAATGTCTCGGACTGAGTAACGTTGGGGAAAGTCTCAGTGCCGGTAATCAGATCAACGTCCGTGGAGCCGTACGCTGCGGGCTGCAGCAATTCTTGGACAAACTGCGAGAAGGCGTGACTGGAAGATGCCGAACCTCCCTCGGCTTCGCCGCAGGCTATCATGATTGCCCCTGCCCGAAGGTTCTCCTGCTTATCGATGCCTAGCTCGCGAATTTTAGCACAGTCGAAGCCCGCAGGAACAAGCGGGTCGATGGAGTTCGGGACAAACCGATACCTTTGCTGCGCTTGGACGGAGAACGTACCGAATCCCACCAGCGCCAGGAGGACGGCAGCCAGGATAACAAACAAGCCGATTAAGACACGAAGGTTAAAGAACCCGCCTTCGCCAAAGGTACGGCGGACGGGTGCCGACGCTGAAGTAGAGTGTATTTTCATGGTGGAGCTTCATTTGAAGCGCCGATTCTTGATCAAGACACTTCGAAAAATCAAGACTTTTGTTTCGTTAGGCATGATGCGCTCAGCGCAGTTCCTGAGACGCCTGGCGCTCCCAAGGCGGGGGCCGTGCGAAAAGGCGATACGCCTATTTTCTTCCGCGAAGCCCGCCGCGGGACGAGTCCGTCCGATGGCGGACTTTCGGAGTGCGCAGCCTGCCCGCCGTGTGTGGGCGTTCCCCGCGTCTCTTTTGCATCCTTAACTTCACGAGCGTACCGCTATGTGATTAAGAGGGCAGCTTTCTCGGCGCCGGGCCATCGTAGCCGTGATTGACCGGGTCGATCCGGCGCATCGGCTTCTCGCGAGCTTGTTCTTCGATCACGTGGGCCACGAGGCCGGGCGTCCGGGCGATCATGAAAATACCATTTAAGGCGGCGGGATTCATTCCCAGATCGGCGAGGATGGCGCCGATAGCACCATCGACGTTGATGGGCAATGCTTTCTTCGCATCCGCGAACGCTTTTTCAACCGCGCGCGCCGCTTGCATGTGCGCGCCATCAACGCCTGCCTCACGCGCCAGCTCGAAAAGCCGCGCCGTGCGCGGATCTTTGGTATGATAGCGATGACCAAAACCCGGCATCCGCTCGCCTGATTCTCTCATGGCCGCTAGTGTGCGAACGGCGGATTCGTCCAATGAAATAGATTCGCGTGTCGCGCGATCGGCGATTGCTTTCAGGTGTCGGGCGCAATCTTCAATTGCCCCGCCGTGATGACGATTAATGGACATAATCCCGGCAGCGACCGCTGCGCTTAATCTTGCTCCGGTCGATGCGACAGTTCGCGCGGCCAAGGCGCTTGGAGGCGTAGCCCCGTGATCGATCGACGCAACTAAAATAGCGTCCATCAAACGTGCGATTTCCGGCGGCGGCAATTCGCCCGTCAAAATCAGATAAACCGCCGCGCCAAAGGAGACGTGTCCCATCAGCTCGGCGATATCGTATCCGCGCACTCCCACTCTGTTAGGTTCCACGCGCGTGATAGCAGTATTCCACGTTGCTTTCCGGTCAGCTTCGCTCATGAGACTTTGTCCTTTCGTTTGCGTTAGAATATTGACGACCGCGTCCGGCAATTCGCCAAACGAATCAACCACGGTGGCGCCGGCTTCGCGCAAAGCTTTCACTTTACCGGCGTGCGTGCCGCGGCCGCCCTCAATAATCGCGCCGGCGTGACTGAATCGTGTGCCTTCGCGCGCAGCCTTGCCGCCAATGTAGGCGATCACCGGCTTGATGACCTTTCGATCGACAATCAGTTGTGCCAATTCTTCCTCCTGTGACGAACCGATTTCACCGAAGATCACGATGGCTTCGGTAAAAAGATCAGCCTCGAACATCAGCGCGGCATCGGGAATACGAACGCCAATCACGGCATCGCCGCCGATGTGCACGATGGTTGAAATCCGCACGCCGGCTTGCCCGAGGTAATACCCGGTGCTCGAAGCCATGCCGCCGGAGCGGCTGATCACTCCCACGCCCTTGGGAACGCCAGGTTTGAACCATTGTCGCGCGCTTTCCGCGCGACCGCCAATCATGCCGACCACAGCCTTGCCCGGACTCAACGCTCCAAGCGTGTTTGGTCCAAGGAACATTGCGCCACTTGCTTTTGCGGCTGCCGCGATTTCCATCGCGTCCCACACCGGAACGCGATCGGGAACCAGCACGGTTAGTTTAATTCCAGCCTCAATCGCAGAAATCGCTGCCTCCTTCACGCCGGCCGCAGGCACGAAAAGCACCGAGATGTCGATGTGACCTAACGAGTCTACCGCTTCCTGTGGCGTGTTAAACACAGGAACGTCGAGAACAGTCTGTCCGCCCTTACCCGGTGTAACGCCGCCGACCACATTGGTTCCATAGTCGCGCATCAGCCGCGTGCGTGCCCGGCCTTCCCGGCCGGTGATGCCTTGTACCAGGACGCGCTTTTTCTCGTCGATCAAAATTGCCATTCAGTGAGCCTCTCCGATTAGTTCGTTCAATCCCGAAATGTCGAGCTCCAGGTAGAACCCTTCGATTCCAGCAAGCCGGCACTCGACATCGCACGCGAGTAATTCGGAATCTTTGGTAACGAACTCTTCATCAGCCAGCGATGGGACAGGCACGCCTTTGCGATCGACAATCAATCCGCTCGAGTGCGTCTCGATCGCACCGCGGATTTGTGGCCAATGCTTGGTATCGATCCAAACGCTGCCGTTTTTGACAGGCAAGGAAACAACGGACGAATCCTTGATGAAGTGAGGCGCACGGGGGATGCGCGGTTTCCACTTTGTGCCGCCCGCCCTCTCCACAAGTTCGGCAAAGCGCGTGGCGATCGTGGCGGGCGTGTCGGTTTTTCGATAACCTTCGACCGGCGCGCGCAACAGCTTCGACATTCGATGCAAGATTTCCACCGCGCGATCTTCCGTGTTTCCGCCCAGACGGATCACCGCAGGAATATCCAGATCGAGTTCCCAAAAAGCTTTGGCCAATCCATAGGCCGACCAATATTGCTCCTGACTCGCGACGCCCGAACCCGAACCGAAATAACCGACCAGGTCGGGCTGGGCCAGAATGATTCGCGCAGCGCGATAGACCTTGGATGCGGACGGATTGCCGCTGGTGTCGGTGAAATTGGCGATGGTGAATCCCGCGTTCACGATAGCATCCATCGACATCATTGAGCCGCCGCCACCGGCGCCATGGAAACCAACCAGGCCTTGGGAGCCTTTTGCAGCATCCGTCGCTAACTGTGCGAAATAAAATGTGCCGCGATGATCGTTTTGTTCGACTGCGTAGGCGACGCGTTCGAGAGCAGTCGGTGGATGATCGAACTCGCGCGCAATTTCGATTCCCAGCTCGGGGTGACGCGCCACGGCGTAATCGTCAATCGTAATGCGGCAATCGGCTGCGACGAAGTTCCCGCCTTTGGTCAAGACGAGGGGATTGACTTCCAGCGACCGCGCTTCAACGGCGCGCGCTGCGGCAAACAACCTGCGGATGGACTCGGCGAGTTGCGTGGCCTGCTCTGGCGAAAGTCCACTCGAAGCAACGGCTTCGTTTACAGCTGAGTCGACGGGGCCTTGATTCACATCGCACCGGAGGCGGCGGGTCGAGCCCGCACGTTCTTCGATTCCGGTGCCGCCGCCAGCGGCGAAGATGATTATTGGCGCGCGCGCCGCGTCATCAATGGCAAATGAAAGAAAGAACTCCCGGTCGATGTCGATCTTTTCCTCAACAAGCACGGCTTCGACTGGGAACTGGCCGACTTTCATCGCCAGCATCCGCGTCACGTGCTCGCGAACTTCATCCGGCTTTTTTGCGAACGCGACGCCACCGATGCCGGCGCGACCAGTCGTCCACGCCTGAATCTTGATGACGACTTCGCCGCCTAACTCCGCCGCTGCCACCACGGCTTCCTCGGCGGTTCGAGCCGAGTGGCCGCGTGGGATTTTGAATCCATTACCTGCAAGAATGGATTTGCCTTGATACTCGTGAAGTCGGGCCATGGATGGGTGCTATTTCGGATGAAAACGCCCAACGTTCAACGCCCAACGTCCGATGTCCAAGTCAGAAGAACGGAATTGAGCGTTCAGCGTTAGGCGTTCGTTTTGACAATCGGGAACGTTTTTATCCGCCGATGGCTTGGTAATGGCCGAGGCCGCGTTTCCACATGTAGTTTGCCCAAGCCCAGGCGAGGAACAGCCAACCGGTTTGGATCACCAGCGCTTGCACAAGGTCAGCTCCTGTTAATCGGCCGAGAAAGATCGCGACTGGACAAAACAGCTCGTAATAGAACGGCAGCCATTTCATCACGGCCTGGACCGCAGACGGCATGATATCGATGGGAAACATCTGGCCACCCAGGAAGTATTCGAATGAGTAAACGATGAACACGATGGTGGAGATTTCCAGAATCCAAAACGCCATCATGGCGAGGCTGTACGTGATAAAGAATTGAATGAACGCGGCCATGAACATCGACACAGTGGCAAGCACATAGACGAGCGGATCGGTCGGCAGAACGATGTAGCCGCGGAAATAAATAAAGATTAGCGCGATCGGTGGCAGAGTAACGAACGTGTAAACGAGGCGACTGCTTAAAAAAATACTGAACCGGTATGCCAGATAGCTCATCGGCTTGGTGAGAAGCGCGTTGATCTGCCCTTCGCGAATATCAGCAGCGATCTGCCATTCGTCCTCGGTTGGCGTGACCAGGTTGCTGACCAGGATCGTGAGCAAATAATAATAAATCATCGAACCGTAGTCATAGCCGTGCAGCCCGCCGCGGCGCTCCTTGAACACTGCGCTCCACAGAAACACCGTGCCGGCCAGTGGAATTAATCCGAACAACGCACGCAGAAAATAATTCCACCGATAAACGAATGTGTTCTGTAGTCCGATGTTAAAAACGGAAACGTATTTTTCAATCCTGCTCGTGCTCATGCTCGAGGTCCCTGCAATCGAGCATGAGCATGAGTAAGAGCAAGAGCAGGATTTTCTGCCGCGGCGCTCTGTGACCGCCGGGATTAGGTCGAGGTCGATCCTCGCAGAGCGCCGCTGCAGTTTTGAGCTAGCTCGATGGCGAGATTAATGGCGGCGATCATGCTATCGGGACGGGCAATTCCTTTGCCGGCAATTTCAAATGCAGTGCCGTGATCAGGACTGGTACGAGGAAAAGGGAGACCGAGCGTCACGTTCACACCTTGATGAAAGGCGTGGAGTTTCAGCGGAATCAGTCCCTGATCGTGATACATGCAGAGCACTGCATCGAATTCGCCTTCGATCGCCCGATGAAAAACTGTGTCAGGTGAGTGGGGGCCTTCGAAGATGCATCGCGACCGGTGATCAGTGATTGGTGATCGATTCAGCTCCGCGATCGCTGGCGCGATGATTTCGATTTCTTCGCGGCCAAGTTTACCTGATTCGCCGGCGTGCGGATTTAATCCAGCGACCGCGATGCGCGGCGCGGAGATGGATCGTGAATCAAGGAAGTTCGCAAGCAACATCCCGACTCGGACAATCTCCGATTGCTCGAGAGCGCTCGCGGCCTTGCGCAATGGAAGGTGCGCGGTGACGAGCGCCACCGTGATTTTTCCACCTGTCAGACACATGGCGAAATTTTTGACGCCACAGCGCTCGGCAAAAAATTCCGTCTGCCCTGGGAACCTGAAGCCTACTTCGTACATCCGTGCTTTGTGGACCGGGCCGGTTACAATTGCATCGAGCTCGCCGCGCCGCGCCAGGGTAACCGCTTCTTCCAAGGCAGCTGCGGCTGCGCGCGCAGTTTCTTCTGTAGGATTTCCCGGTCGAGAACCGGGATATTTACCGATGATTTTGAATTCAGCGATGCGCGCAATATGATTGGAGTTCAGAGCGAGATCTACAATTTCCGGGCCGATCCCGGCGCAATCGCCCAGCGTAATTCCTATGCGCGGCTGCATGGTGCATCTTCATCAACAGACTGCCACGTAGCAAGCGCCTGTAGCCGGGGTCCAGCGCTGGCAGGCTCTGCTCACGCCCCAAACGCAATTGAAATGGAAAATTGCACGCGACGTGCGAATCCATGATTGATTTTCCCGCGGTTTAAGGAAAACTGGTTCCCGGCATGCAGCACGTTACCGCGTTCTCAGGTCCACAAACCGTGCCCGCTGTGTCTTCAGCCGCCCGAAAGCCGAGCTTGTGGATCCTCGATAGTTGGCGGGACTTGGTCCTCTACGTCTGCACTCCGCTATTGATCATACCGATCTTTCTCGTCGCGCAGGCGCGTTGGAGCGCACAGGACATTTACCTTTTCGTCGCGGCATTTGGCGCAATGGGTCATCACCTGCCGGGAATGATCCGCGCCTACGGCGATCGCGCTTTATTCCAGCGCTTCAAGTGGCGCTTCATTTTTGCGCCGATTTTTTTGGTCGTCGTCTGCGCCGCGTTTTCCATCTGGGATCTCAAGGGCATTGTGCTCGTCGCTTTTGTCTGGGGCGTTTGGCACGGCATGATGCAGACGTACGGGTTCTGCCGTATTTACGACGCGAAAGTCGGTTCGTTCGCAGAGATAACGCGCCGTTTGGATTTCGCATTATGCGGGATCTGGTTCGCCACTGCGGTGCTGCTGTCACCGCAGCGAATGACCGACACCCTGGAAACCTATTATTCCGCGGGTGGCCCATTCATCCCGCCGGCGCTTCTCCACACGGCGCAGCAAGGGTTGCTGGCGGTGGCGATCGCTGTAGCTGGATTGTTCCTTGTAAATTATGTCTGGTCGTGGGTGCGCGGACAGCGACCAAGCCCGGTGAAGCTGGTCCTTCTGGCCACGAGCATCACTTTCTGGTGGTACTGCAACAACATCGTGGCCAGCGTTCTCGTCGGCGTGGCGTTGTTCGAAGTGTTTCACGACGTCCAGTATCTCTCGCTGGTCTGGATTTATAATCGCAAACGCGTCGAGTCAGACAGCTCGATCGGCGGGTTCATGCGTTTTGTGTTCCGGCGGAGCGGCTCACTGATTGGTCTCTATGTCGGCTTGATCTTCGCCTATGGGGCGCTCGGCTATTACAAGTCGAGTATCGGCGTCGAATCAGTCAAAAGCATTCTCGCCGGTGTGGTGACCGCCTCCGCGTTGCTCCATTTTTATTACGATGGATTCATCTGGAAAGTGCGCGAGAAATCCACCAGGCAATCTCTCGGGATCAGCGGCGGGACAGCGGATATTTCGGCGAAAGGTTTTCTTCCTGGCTGGGCGTTGCACGGAGCGAAATGGGTAGGCGTCTTCGTTATTCCACTGGGAGCACTCTGGCTTGGACAAACGCACACGGCCCGGAGCGAACTCGACCGGCTTGCCATGATCGCCGCCGATCTTCCGACCAGTGCCCGGGCTCATCTTAATCACGCCACGGCTCTGCAGGACGCCGGCCGAGTTGATGAAGCCGCCGAGGCCTTTTCCACTTCGCTACGTTTAAATCCGGATTCGGCGAAGGCGCATGCCGGTCTCGCGACCATTCTCATTGGCAAGGGAGAATTGGATGAGGCGCACAAGCATTATGAAACGGCGCTGAAGATGGAACCGAACAACGCCGAATACCACTCAGGCTATGCGTACCTGCTGGAGCAACTGGGCCATGATGACCAGGCCGCGGCGGAATGCGAAGCCGCAGTCCGACTGGCGCCAAAGTCTGCGCAGGCCCACCATAGTTATGGCGCCTTTCTTGAAAAACACGGCAAAATGGGCGAGGCCACTGCGCAGTATCGAGAAGCGGTCCGCGCCGATCCCAGTTATGTTGACGCCCAAATAGATCTCGGGACTGCGCTCTTGGACCAGGGCGATCTGTCAGAAGCAAAAGCGCATTTACAAGCGGCGACCAAGCTCGATCCCAAGCTCGCCCAGCCGCATAATTACCTGGGAACAATTTTCATGCGCGAAGGCGATGTTTCCAGCGCAATCGCGCAATTCGAAGAAGCATTACGTCTGCATCCAGACTTCCCGGAAGCAGAAGAAAACTTGCGCATGGCCAAGGGCAGCGGCAACTCTTCCCTGACGCTATCACCCAGATAGGTTCTTTGCCGCGCACTGGCGTGAGCTCGCAAATGTTGTAGCCACCGCCCTGCGAAACAATTCCGACGGTGAGCGTTGTGGTGAATGTTTTCACATGGAAAGCGGCCTAACGACTAGACGAACATTCGCATCCAAAGGCGAACATTTTTTCTTCGAAAGTTCGATTACGACCATGGGCAAAAGCATGAGCAGAAGAAAACTCCCTCCGCTGAATGCCGAATGTCCAGCGCCCGAACGCTAAATCAAAAAGTGCGGATATAAGCTTTTTCGCGCAGGCTGGCGATCCAGCGTTCCTGAATTTGCTGGGCTTCGTCCTGGATCAGCTTTTTCTCGATGTCGCCTCGCGCTTCGGCCAGTGACCTTGTAGTGCCGCCGCGTTTGTCCTCTACCTTCAGGATGTAGTAATTACCGGCGTAGTCGATGATGCTGCTAATTCTGCCGACTGGCATGTTGAAGGCGAACTTTTCCAGCGGCGCCGCGAGAGTGTTGCGCTGGATCCAGCCCCAGTCGCCGCCGTTCTCTTTCGTGCTGTCTTCAGAATAAATCTGCGCCGTTTCAGCGAAATCGCCGCCACTGGCGAGTTTGCCGAGCACTTCTTCAGCCAGCGACTTCTGCGCCTGGGCGTTCCCAGTGTCCTTTTGCCCCGAAATCATGATCATTCGCAACTTGATCTCTTCCTTGGTGGTAAACAGGTCGCGATGTTTCCTGTAGAAATCTTCAATCTTGGTGGGCGAAATAATGTAGTTGGTCTTGACGTTGTGGCTGCGCATCGCCGAGACGATTATCCTTTCCATCTCTTTTTCCTTGAACTCGCCCAGCGAGTAATTCTGCGCCTCAAGTGTCTTGACAAACGTGTTGCGGTCCCCGCCAAAGTTCTCCCGGATAATGTCCTGCACGCGCTGGTCCACAACGTGATCGGGAATTTGATAGCTTTCCTTTTTGAACGCCTGGATGATGAGTCGGCGGTCGATTAGATCCTTTAAGGCGAGCTGCCGGACTTCCCTCAGCTTGTTTTCCAGCTCCTGACCAGTGAATTGCGATCGCAACAGTTTTTCGCGCGGCGCGGACAACTGCCGCACTTGTGAGTAGGTGATGACGTCGCCATTCACGATCGCAGCGATGCCGTCGACTACCTGAGGCTCCTGGGCGAACGCAGCGCAACAAATGGGTAATAGAGCGAGCGCGCAGACCGCAAGCGAGACGGCGGTAAATGGACGCGTTAAGGTTCTCATAATTTCTTTATCAGTTCCAGAATCTCCCTGAGGTACTGCTCGATTTTGGCTCCAACTAAACGAGGGAATTTGCCCGCGACAAGTATAAAATCTCCGCGTCGCGTCAACATCAATTTGCGTTCACGCACTTCGACGCGGTTTATCCCCGATCGTGCCGCGGCGAGCTTGATTTCGATGAGGCCAAACAAATTGTCAACCGCCACCGGGAACGGCCCAAAGCGGTCGCGCCAGTCGCGCCGGAGACGTTGCGATTGCTCCTGGGTGGTAATTTCCGCTACATCGCGGTAGGCCCGGATGCGCAAACTGGGATCACTGACGTAGGTGATTGGAATGAAGGCGGGAATGCGTGCAGGGGACGCCGCTTTTGCAAACGCCTCCGCGGCCTGCCCGCCTTCGCCGAGGCTGGGGCGTCCGAGGAGACCGCCGCTTCTTGTTGTTGTAGTGGCTGGCACGAACTCAGCTTCATTTGTAGCGACAAAATCGAGCTTGAGATCGACGTCCACCCGAAACCGTGGCTTTTTGCCTTTGAGCTGCGTCACTGCCTGTTTGAGCAACTGGCAATATAAGTCGAAGCCGATCGCGATGATGTGGCCGCTTTGAGCCGTGCCCAAAATGCTGCCCGCACCCCGAATTTCCAGGTCGCGCATTGCGATTCGAAAACCGGCGCCGAGCGAGCTGTACTGTTTGATGGCGCTGATCCGTTTGCGCGCTGCGCCCACTGTCATCATCTCGCGGGGAAGCAGCAGATAAGCGTACGCCTTGTGCTCCGCTCGCCCGACGCGGCCGCGCAATTGATACAGGTCGGCGAGCCCAAACTGGTCCGCCCGATCGATGATGATGGTGTTCGCATTCGGGATATCGAGACCGCTTTCGATAATCGTGGTGCACACGAGCACGTCGATTTTTCCGGCAATGAATCGCGCCATGACGCCTTCCAGTTCGTCGGCATCCATCTGGCCATGCCCGATCTCAACTCTCGCCGAGGGACAAAGATCAACGATCCGATCCCGTATCCGCTCAATGCTCGCCACGCGATTGTGCAGGAAAAATACCTGACCCTGCCGTTCCACTTCGCGATCAATCGCCGCGCGGATGAGGCGCTCGTCGTACGCCGACACCACTGTTTCCACGGGCAAACGATTGAGCGGCGGAGTCTCGATTGTGGACATGTCCTTCACGCCTACAAGCGAAAGATAAAGGGTGCGCGGAATCGGCGTGGCCGAGAGCGTTAGCACATCGACCAGCTTGAAAAGTTCTTTGAATTTTTCCTTGTGCAGCACACCGAAACGCTGCTCTTCATCGATCACTACCAGCCCCAGATCTTTGAATATCAGGTCGCCGGAGATGAGCCGATGCGTGCCGATAACAATATCGACGCCGCCTTCGCGCAATAGCTGCAACACTTTCTTCTGCTCGGATTGCGAACGGAAACGGCTGAGCATTTCGATGCGCACGGGGTAATCGAGCATGCGCTGCCGGAATACCTCGAAATGCTGTTGAGCCAGGACTGTCGTCGGCGCCAGCACGGCCACTTGTTTTCCGTCCATAACGGCCTTGAACGCGGCGCGGACAGCCACTTCGGTTTTGCCGAAACCGACGTCGCCACAGATGAGGCGATCCATGGGTCGAGGACGTTCCATGTCGATCTTGGTGTCGACGATTGCCTTCATTTGGTCGGGCGTTTCGCGAAACGGGAATGAGTGTTCAAATTCCGCCTGCCATTTTGTGTCCGGGGCGAATGCGTAGCCCGGGTGTGTTTCCCGCTCTGCCTGGACCGCGAGCATTTTTCCGGCGTAATCAAAAATGGAGGCGGCAGCTTTTATTTTGGCGCGAGCCCATCTTCCATCGCCGAGGGAGCTGAGCGGCGGCGATTTTTTTCCGGCGCCAACGTATCGGGAAACCAGATATGCCTGCTCGAGTGGAACATAGAGCTTCGCGTCATCTGCAAACTCGAGCGCGAGAACTTCCTGAGTTCCGTCGGTAGTGGCAGCCGTGTCGGCTGCATGTTTCGATGAAGCAGGCGACACGCCTGCCTCCACATTAATCGGCGCGCCCGGCGGTCGCGCCCTGCCAATTTTCACCAATCCCAGAAATCGTCCGATGCCATGCTCGAGGTGTACCACAAGATCGCCCTCGTTCAGTTCGCTGAAATCAATCTGTGCGCGATGGCGTTCTGCTCGACGCAATCGCCTGCGCGGATGAGCAGCGAATCGTCCGAATAATTCCGCGGCGGACAGGACGAAGAGATTGGCAGCGGGAAAACAAAATCCGCGCGCGAGGGTTCCTTCGACAAAATCGACACCTTGCAGGCCCGGAGGGGAGCTACCTGGCTTAAGTGGCCGGGTCGAGGCGGCCATGATTTCGCGAAACCGCTCGATCTCGCCTTCGGTCTGGAAGTAAATGACGATTTTCGCGTTGTTGCCGTGCCATTCTCGTAAGCGTTCGACGAACTGCGCCCGTTTCGCCTCGGCAAGCACCAGATCGCCAACTCCAAACTCGCCGATCTCGCAATCCTGGAACGCGCCGCTGAAATCTTCCGGACCAGTCTCAATCCAGCCCTCGCTGATTTGGATTTGCGCCCTCGAAATTTCTTCCGGTTCGATATCGATCTTGAGATCGTTGGGACCAACGTATTCGCGAACGTGACCGCGCTGGTCCAGCGCTCCCTGGTCGAGCAAAATATCGACCGACTTCAGATCGCGCACTGAAGTTTGAGTATCGATGTCGAACTCGCGAAGGGACTCGATCTGATCGCCGAAAAATTCCACCCGGAAAGGCATTGGGGACTGCCACGAATAAAGATCGACAATGCCGCCGCGGACGGCGAATTGCCCCCGAGTAGTGACCTGGGCAACACGCTCATAACTACTGCCTGCAAGCCGCTCCAGCAGCCTTTCCATCTTCAAAGTCGCCCCGCGCTGAAGTTGGGTGATGACAGATTCCAGGGCGCCGTGCTTCGGCGCAGCTTGATCAAGACTTGCCCGCGTTGCGATAATGACGTGCGAATCTGTTCCGCGACCGATTTGTAAGAGGACTGCCAGTCGTTCAGCTGCAATTTCCGGGTCTGGCAGAACATTTTCGGCCGCTGCAAACTCTGCTTCCGGTAGGAACAGCGCATCCGGTAACCAGTTGAGGAGGCTTTCGTAGAATAACTCTTGCGAATGAACGCTGGGACAAAGGATCCAAATCGTGGAATCAGCAGCCTGCCGATCATTGGGCGATGGCCGACGACAGGCATGCGCGATCATGGCGGCCAGAAATGGCTGGGCCGGCTGGATGACGTGCGAGAACTGCACCGGCCACTGAGCATCCTGTATCGCATGAAGTTTGCGCGCGATTGGTTCGCTCGCCGCGACACGTTCCAGAAGCTCTATGCCCACCGGTTTCTGCACCGCAAAGTTTACGCCAGATTCCGCGAGAGTTGTAGCTCGGTCCGAGTTCCAGCACCTTCGGCGATTATTCTCCCATCGTTTTCAGGAGAAGCCGATCCCACCCAAGGTGGAACGCGTTATCCTCAACGCGTTGAGTGAGGGGTCGGAAGGCTTCGGGATCGAATTTCTACAACGCGCGGCCGATCGCTGCCGCGACGCCGCGGAGACGCGGAACCAGCTCGGCGAAAATTTCCGGCGTGAGCGCCTGGTTTCCGTCGCTCTTGGCCAACTCCGGAGAATTGTGCACTTCGATCATGAGCGCGTCCGCGCCGGCCGCCACGGCGGCGAGACACATCTGAGGAACAAACTCACGCAGACCGAGAGCGTGCGTTGGATCGACAATGACCGGGAGATGCGTTTTAGACTTCAAGATTGGAACAGCGCTGAGATCGAGGGTGTACCGGGCGGCGGTCTCGAACGTGCGAATTCCGCGCTCGCACAGAATTACGTTGGGGTTGCCCTCGTTGAGGATGTATTCGGCGCTCAGCATCAAATCGTAAATTGTGGCGCTGAATCCGCGCTTTAGGAGCACGGGAAGCCTGCTGCGGCCCACTTCTTTCAGAAGCGAAAAGTTGTGCATGTTGCGGGTGCCCACCTGAAGGCAGTCCGCGTATTTCTCAATCATCGAGAGATCGCGCGGGTCCATGACTTCAGTGACCACCGGTAAACCGGTTTTCGCGCGCGCTTCTGCGAGGAAACGAAGTCCCTCTTCGCGCAACCCCTGAAAACTGTACGGTGAAGTGCGCGGCTTAAACGCGCCGCCGCGCAAAATTCTTGCACCGGATTCTTTGACGATCGTCGCGATCGACTCAATCTGCTCCTGGCTTTCGACCGAACACGGGCCGCAGATTAGAACAACGTCCTCGTGGTCACCCAGGCGCACATCGCCCACCACGACCGAGGAGGCGCCGCGAGAATCGCGCGCGGCAAGTTTGTAAGGCTTCAACACCGGGATGATGGCTTCTACGCCCGCCATCGCCGCGATCGGCTTTTCGCGCAGGAGGGCCTCGGGCCCGATCACGCCAATGATCACACGCGATGCGCCGCGGCTGATTTGTGCCTCGAGACCGAACTCCCGTACGCGCGTGACGATCCGTTGGATCTGCTCTTCGGTAGCGTTTGGTTGCGTGATGACAATCATATTCCTGGCAGCGGAATTATCAGAATGCCGTTACCGGGAATTTTCTGCAAGCCTAGATACCACCGCGTTCCGAAGGCCTAATTCGTGATCGTGACCGGCGTTCCAACCGAGACCGATCTAAAGAAATCCTCGGCCATGAATTCGGGCATACGGATACATCCGTGCGACGCGGGGTAGCCAGGCAAATAACCGGCGTGCAAACCGAATCCGGGAGCGATTTGCATATAGTACGGCATTGACGCTCCCTGGAAATGCGTGCCTGGCGGTTTCGGATCCTTCTTAACATCGACATTTGGAACGACGACATTGCCCGCCGAATCGACATAGTCGCCATACAAATTAGAGGCGTGATTTCTATCTTTCTGCATAATGGAGAAGTGACCGTACGGCGTGTTTCGGCCTTCGCGCCCGGTGGAAAGCTGTGACACACCGACGAGCACCCCGCCTTTGTAAAAATAGGCGCGCTGCTCGCCGAGACTGATCTTTACAGAAGGGCTTCCGTTAACGCTGTCTCCGTCCCAGTAAGAGACAGTGTCGTGTGGCGGACCCGCCTGTTCGCCGCCGTAAACACCACCCAAATATGGAGTGTTAGCGGAATAACGGTCTTCGGCGCATCCTGCCACTAGCAGGACCAGACCAAGAACGAGAGCTTTAGGTAACATAGAAAAAAGGGAACGATCCATAAATTTTCGACGGCGTTCTTAATGCGCAAGCTGCGCAAAAAGTCAAGCGCGAGCAGCGCTGGTGGCGTCCGTCTTGCCAAATCGTGCTGGCAGCCGTGTCGGCTGCAGATCTGGGGGGAACGCAGGCGACACGAATGCCTCTACAGTTTGGCAGATGCCCGCCGCCGCGTCACTTGCACCATTGATCCACCCAATCGTTCACCGTCTTGTACCAGAGCTGTGAGTTCTGTGGTTTCAGAACGAAATGGCCTTCGTCTGGGAAATACAACATCTTGGACGGCACCTTCAGTATTTGCAGTGTGGTGAAGAGATCGAAGCCTTGCGAAACATCGAGCCGATAATCGTTCTGGCCGTGCACGACCAGTGTCGGCGTTTTGAAATTCTGCGCGTACTGGTGCGGTGACCATTTTCGGTAAACCTCCCGTTTTTTCCACGGTGGACCGCCGAATTCCCAGTTCGGAAACCACAGCTCTTCGGTCGTCCCGTACGCCGACTCGGCGTTAAACATGCCGTCGTGCGACACAATGCATTTGAATCTGTTGGTATGGCCTAACAACCAGTTCGCCATGTACCCGCCGTAGCTTGCGCCGAGAGCCGCCTCGCGGTTTTTGTCGATAAACGGATACGTCTTCTCCACGTAATCGAGCCCCTTCATCAAATCGACATACGGTTTGCCGCCCCAATCGCCGCTGATCGAATCGGTAAACTTCTGCCCGTAACCGGTGGAGCCGTGGAAATTGATCATCACCACCATATAGTTTCCAGTCGAGGCGAACAACTCCGCGTTCCAGCGATAGGTCCAATCGTTCCCCCATGCCCCTTGCGGTCCGCCGTGGAGCAAGAATTTCAACGGATACTTCTTGTTCGGATCGAACCCCGGCGGCTTGACCAAGAAACCCTGCACGTCGTCGTTGTTCGCGCCTTTGAACGTGAACGACTCCAGCGGCTGCATGTCGATTTGCGATAGTAGCGCGTCGTTCATGTGGGTGACAGCAGTCGGATTGGCATCGTGTCCCCTTGAAAGATCGAGTCGCCAAATCTCATTTGGTGCCTGAATTGACATACGCGTGAAGTATAGAATGCCGTTGCTAACCGTTAGATCATCGGCATGCAGGCCGTCGTTCTCTGCAATTGTTGTCCAATTCGCGCCGACTGAAGTCGAAAAGAGCGGAGAGATGCCACGTCGCTCTGCCGTGAAGACGATTTCACCTGCATGTGACGCCCAGCTGAAGCTTCCGATCGAATACTCAAAGCTTTGCGCGACTTCGCGCGTGTTCCCAGTTTGTCGATCTTGCACGAGGAGCCGCCATTTATCGGCTTCAAAGCCGGCGCGCGCTTGCGATCGCCAGGCGAGATATTTTCCGTCCGGCGAATAGAGCGGCGTGGTGTCGGCGCCGGGACTGGTGGAAATTTTCTTAGGGTAGCGCGAGCCTCCGGCTTGCGTCTCTTCACCTGACAAGCCAGAGGCATGCCCTACATTCATCGGCACGACAAAAATCTCGTTGTTCGTGCTGGTGGCTTCCACCTCGTCGACATTGCTGGTGTATGCGACTTCCTGGCCGTCCGGCGAAATCGTATACATATCCTGGCCGCCTAACGAGAATGGCGGCACGTCGTGATCGCCTGGGGTGAGATCGCGCGGTGTAGTGGCGGCTGTCCCAGCCGCTGCGGGTGAGACACCCGCCTCTACACTCTGCACGAACAAATGGCTGCGTTTGAACTCTGTGAACGCGTTCCAATGTCGGTAGAACAGGCGGGAAAAGATCTTCGCTTTTACTTTGCTCTTCTTAAGCTCTTCGTCGCGTTGCTTGTTACACGCGTCGTCCTTGCAATCCGGATATACTGCCGACAGGAACACGATGTTCTTTCCAGCGGGCGACCAAATCGCACCGTCGGCGCCCGTTGAAATCGACGTGACTTGATGTGGTTTGCCGACCAGTTGCCCCGCGTCGGGGTCAAAGTCACACATCCAGATTTGCGTTGGCTCGGTCGCCTTTGATGTCCAGATCAAGCGTTTGCCGTCAGGCGAAAACCGTGGTCGCTCCTCGTGATTCGGCGTTGGATTCATGCGCCGCGATTCGCCGCCGCTCGCCGGCACGATCCACAAATGCGAAACCTTCGAGTTTGCTGCCAGATCGACATCTTCACAGTCGAACACGACCCATTTGCCATTCGGCGACGGTACCGGTGCGCCAACGCGCTTTAGTTTCATCATGTCTTCGAACGTGAAAGGGTGCTTTTGCGATGGCGTTTGTGCGAGCAGAGAGCTCGCAAACGAAAGGATGATTGCGAGAAATATTCTCATGAGCCGCAAAACTCTGACGGAAGCTCGTGATGTGCAACAGCCGTTCCGGGAGCGCACGCCTCTGGCGTGTTGGCGACTCCGAATGCTTTCGCGAGTCGCGAACTTTGCAGCCATGCCGCAACTCGCGTTGAGCTTCAAGGGAAACAAAGTTTGTTCCGGCAAAATGCGGCAACCTGTACGCTGGAAGCGTGCGCTTCCCCAGGATTGCGCGGTGTCGGCATCGTTTCGCTGGGAAGCGACTAGCCGCGCGAGCGGACAGCGTTAGGTTAGGCGAATTATGGTAACAATCGAAACAATCAAGAACGGCCCCTACATCGTGGCGGGGGAAGTCGAGTTAATCGACGCCCACGGAAACAAATATCCTGTCGAAAAACGGATGGCGCTTTGTCGCTGCGGTGCATCGACGGAAAAACCGTTTTGTGACGGCACCCATTCGAAAATTGGCTTTCAGGCCGCCGAGAAAGCTGTGCCGGAATCGAAAGAATGAGCCTGCGGATTCTTACTTGCGCTTTCGCTTTGCTTTTCGCATTGTGCGCGAACGCGGAAAAAATTTCGCTCGTTGGCGGCACGGTAATTAACCCCGCTGACGGCAAGGTCCTGCCGAATGCGACGGTGGTGATCGACGGCGCCACGATCGAACGCGTCACGATAGGCAAGCAGGATGCAGCGTCGCTAGGCAAGCAGATCGATTGCGCCGGCAAATTCATTTTGCCGGGTTACATCGACACGCACGTGCACTTCTTTCAATCCGGCGATCTGTTCACGCGACCTGACGGCGCCGATTTTAACAGTGTGCGCCCATACAAAGACGAAGTCGCGTGGGTGAAGAGTCATCTCGACGATGTGTTCGACCGTTATCTGCGCAGCGGCATCACCAGCGTTGTTGATGTTGGCGGGCCATTTTGGAATTTCGAGGTCCGCAAGACCGCGAACCAGACGCAGAAAGCGCCACGCGTGGCCGTGGCCGGCCCATTGATCTCCAGCGTCTCGCGCGAAAAACTCGATCTTGGCGATCCACCGATTGTGAAGATCGATACGCCGGATCAAGCCCGGGAATTTGTCCGCAAACTGGCCGAACAAAACCCGGATCTGGTGAAGATTTGGTACATCGTCGACAAGGATCATCCGGTCGACAGCTTCCGGCCGATCGTGCGCGCGACGATTGAAGAAAGTCACGCACGCAAGATCCGGGTGGCGGTTCACGCGACCGAATTGGAAACCGCCCGCGCGGCGGTCGAAGAAGGCGCTGACATTCTCGTCCACAGCGTGACCGACAAGCCAGTGGATGAGGCCTTCGTAAAGCTTCTCAAAGATCGACACACCATTCTTTGTCCGACCCTGGTTGTCTTTGAACGTTACGGCAGAACGTTCTCGCACCAGTTGAATCTGACACCCGAAGAAAAAGCGTGGGGTAACCCGGAAGTGATTGCGTCGCTCGATGTGACCAAAATTCCTCACGACAAATTACCGCAAAGGATCAAGGACGCGCTTGCTAAACCGGACGAGGTACTGGATCAAATCAAGAAAACTTATGACGTTGCGCTGCCGAATTTGAAAAAGCTGGAAGAAGCCGGAGTTACTATCGCTGCCGGCACCGACGCGGGAAACATCGGCACAATTCATGGTCCGGCGCTCTTCCGGGAATTTCAGTTAATGAAAGAAGCCGGACTCACGCCGATGGAAATTCTTCAATGCACTACAGCGAACGCAGCAAAACTCTTCGGTGGCCAGACCGGCGCGCATCTTGGCCAGGTCGCGCCTGGTTATTTCGCCGATCTCGTGATTCTCAATTCGAATCCCGCCGACGATATCGCCCACGCCTCCGACATCGACACGGTTATTAAAAACGGAATCGTCTATCCGGCTAATTCCATTTTGGACTGATCGCGACGATTTATGAAGTGCGCATCGCTTGTCGCCCTTTTGTCATT
Source organism: Candidatus Udaeobacter sp. (assembly GCA_035651975.1). Classification (GTDB taxonomy): domain Bacteria; phylum Verrucomicrobiota; class Verrucomicrobiia; order Chthoniobacterales; family UBA10450; genus Udaeobacter. The sequence goes on along the minus strand of DASREQ010000054.1, from coordinate 110,780 downwards.
GCTCGCCACCTGGAGCGGCGGCGCCACTGCTCCCTCGTCATCACCAGCGATGGTGACGAACGTCAACGAGATTGCCGAAGCTTATGTGAAACTGGTGCTCGCGATGGGCCAACATGATCCCGATTATGTTGACGCTTATTACGGCCCGCCAGCGTGGAAGAAACAGGAAGGGAAGACGCTCGATGCGATCGCATTAGAGGCCACCCGGTTACGCGACCAGTTGGCGAAGATTTCCAACTCGAGGGACGAAATGGAGCAGTTGCGCCGCGGATACTTAACGAAGCAACTTTCCGCGCTCGAGGCGCGAACGCGTATGTTGGAAGGCGTGCGCTTCAAGTTCGATGAAGAATCACAGATTCTTTATGACGCCGTTGCACCCAGTTTTCCGGAAGCTCACTTTCAGGAGATCCTGGCCAAGCTTGAGCCGAAGCTTCCGGGGGATGGATCGCTTTTGCAGCGTTACGAGAGTTGGAGGCAGACGTTCGTGATTCCCAAAGACAAGCTGGACACGGTGTTTCAGCTCGCCATCAAGGCGTGTCGCGAACGCACGCTCGCGCACATCAAACTGCCGCCGGGCGAAAATTTCAGCGTCGAATATGTCACGAATAAACCGTGGGGCGCCTACAACTGGTACAAGGGAAACTATCGCAGTGTCATCCAAGTCAATACCGATCTGCCGATCTACATCGATCGCGCGATTGACCTGGCTGCGCACGAGGGCTACCCGGGCCATCACGTCTACAACACACTGCTTGAGAAGAATCTGGTCCGCGACCGCGGCTGGGTTGAATTTTCAGTCTATCCGCTCTTCTCGCCTCAATCACTCATTGCTGAAGGCACCGCGAATTTTGGCAGGGAAGTGGTATTTACAAAGCCCGAGCGGTTAGAGTTCGAAAAAAAAGTGCTCTGGCCGGCGGCGGGGATCGATCCGTCACGCGTGGAAGAATTTTACGCGGTGCAGGATTTGGTAAAGCAGCTGAACTACGCCACGAACGAGGCGGCCCGCCGTTATTTAAATGGCGGGATCGATGCGAACGCGGCTGCGGCTTGGTTGCAAAAATACGCGCTCATGGATGAGAAGAGGGCGAAGCAATTTACAAGGTTCATCGAGAAATACCGCAGCTACGTCATTAACTACAATCTCGGGGAAGACATGGTGCGCACCTACATTGAGAAACGCGGCGGCACGGTGGAGCAGCCAGAGAAACGCTGGGACGAGTTCGAGCAGTTGCTGGCGTCTCCGCGACTGCCAGGCGACATACGTTAACATCGATAACGCGGTTGGTTGCAGCAGAGACGGCTGCCTCTACACTTAGAGTGTCGTGCCTTTACTCGTGCTGGCATCCAGTTCTCCGAGGCGCGCTGCGTTGCTGTCCGAAGGTGGATTCGAATTTGAAACCGCATCGCCGCGCGTGGCAGAAAAGTTCAGTGCAACACTCACATTGCGCGAGCTCACGCTGTGGAACGCCATTCGAAAAGCAATGTCCATCGCGCAAACGCGTCCCGACGCAGTCGTGGTCGGGGCGGACACGCTGGTTGCGCTGGAACACCAAATCATCGGTAAACCGGCAGACTTAGGTGAGGCCGCCCGGATGCTGGAGCGCCTGAGCGGGCGAACTCACGAGGTTTGTTCTGCGGTTGCAATTTATCAGCAGGCAGCTGGCAGATCGGCGGTTTTTCATGAAACCTCGCGGGTCCGTTTTCACCGCCTGAGCAACGCAACCATCGAGAATTATCTCGCGAAAGTGGGTCCGCTGGACAAGGCCGGTGCTTATGCCGCGCAGGGAACTGGCGCCGAAATCATCGCGAAAATTCAAGGCTCGTTCACAAACGTCGTTGGTCTGCCGATGGAAAAAACCGTCGCCGAACTGGCGAAATTCAACATTCGTCCCAAAGCGGCCTAACGAATTGAGCTAACCTGCAATGCCTTAAATCAGGTGTTCGCGGTTATCTGATCGGAGCCGGATCGTTTTGGTCTGCAAATTGTGCCGCGCCCGAACGAACCGGACGGTCTTGCTTTTGGCGCGCATGAGGATCGAGTGCGTAACAGCCGTGACGCCGCCATGGGCCCGCACACCGCGGAGTAACGCGCTATCACTTATCCCCGTTGCGCAGAAAAGGATGTTCTGCCCGTTTGCGAGATCATCGGCTGAAAAAACGCGATCGAGATCTTTCTTGTAACCGGCGTCAATCAGGCTCTTTCGTTCCTTTTCATCGCGCGGCCACATCTTGCATTGCATATCGCCGCCTAGACATTTGATTCCCGCCGCGGCGAGCACCGCTTCGGGCGAACCGCCGATGCCCATGTAAAGATCGACATCGGATTCGGGCAATGACGGAGCGATCGCGGCGGCGATGTCGCCATCGCCGATCATGCGCAGCGACGCTCCTGCCGCACGAATTTGTTCGACGATTTCCTTGTGCCGCGGTCGATCGAGCATCATGACCGCCACGTCCTGTACGCGTTTGTCGACGGCGCGCGCAACGATTGCCAGCATCTCCGGAATTGGCATCTCGATGTCAAGTGAGTCGCCGCGCTTTTTCATGTAATCGATGACGCGTGGACCGTAAGCCAGCTTCGACATGTAAAACGACGGCACATCCCGCAGCGCGACCTTTACTCCCTCCTCCGGACTCGCCGCAGCGATGCAACTGATCGAGTTCGGCGCGCCTTTGGAAATATTGGTCGTGCCATCGATTGGATCGATGGCGATGTGAAACTCCGGCGAACCGGGGACCCACGTGCCGAGCTGTTCTCCTTTAAAAATTCCTGGCGCCTCGTCCTTGATGCCTTCGCCGATGACGACTTCGCCGCAGATATTCATGAGATCGAACATGCCGCGCATTGCATCGCAGGCCGCCGCATCGGCTGCTTCCTTGTCGCCGCGCCCCAGCCAGCGCAATGAATTCAGCGCAGCGGCTTCCGTCGCGCGAACGAAGTCCAACTCGATGATTCGCTCGATGTCCTGGTAATCTCGTTTGGGCAGTCGCAGAGCCACGGGGCGTTAATTTTCACGCAGGTCGCGCTTGATGACAAGGCCAAGAGCGTCGTGATAACTGACTTGTGATTCTTGCCCTTATTTTTCCATTCCGGCAACATGCTCGACGTGTTGGTGTTCGCCGTGCCTATGCAATGACGGCCGGATCCGTAGAAAAAATTGAAAGGCGTAGGCCAGCGCATCGCCATAGGAGTGATCGAGGCGATCAGGTCGATCGTTGAATGTAAACTGCGTGCCAAGCCCGATGTCCACGCCGTTTCGGTGCGATAAATCGCGCACATAACCGATCGTGTATCCACCAATGGGAAAAACGCGCGATTCGTCCGGCGGACCGAGAACCAGCTCATGACCGGATTTTTCAACCCGCTCCCAGCGCAAATAAACCGTGTCGCGCCCGCGCTGATAGTTTGATTCGACGAGAAAGGATTGTGTTTTGCCTTCGCCTGTGGCGTTGTTCTGACCCCAGACAAACGTGTTTGACCAATTTATATCGTCACCCAGCGGCAGATTGTAAATGGCCGATGCGGTGGCGCGATGGATGTTGGTCCTGGGATCGAGCGCTTCCGGGCTTTTGATATACCCGAACGAACCTTGCAGCGCCAGATTTTGAGTAGGGTTCCAGGAAACGCGACCGCTGTAAGAATCAAAACGCGGCCGATCGAAGTCATAGCGATTTTCGTCCGGTTCGCGCCCAGTGAAAATGCTTCCTTCCACTTTGATATTTCGCCAAACGAGACCAGCCGTGGCGACGCCGAACGTGATGTGCGTTGAATCCTGCCAGTGATGTCCGATTGGCGCGTCGGGATCATCCATCGCCGATGGGCGATGCATGAACGTCGGTGGGCCCAAGGCTGGCTCGCCAGGGTAACCGAAGTAAAGATACGCACTAAAGTCGTGATCGAACTTTTGCGACAAGCTCAGCGAGAGTTCGTCGAAGAGATCGTGCGGATGCTGACGATCGTGCAGCGGCTGGTCGTGCCAGGATTCGCCGGTTTGAAACAGGAGCGGATAACCGCGTCCACCTTCGGTCAGGGGATCGAGGCTCATCATGAGGCGGCCGCCGATTTGGGTGCTGTCGCCGAGCGGATGCGAATACATGCCCATAAGCCAGTTAGGCGCATCGATTCTGTCATCGCCGCGTCTTGTGCTCACGTTGGTGTAACGCGGAAAAATCGCGCCATGTAACATCAGCATGTCTTCACCGAACATGAACATCTTGCCGTACATCGGAGATGAATCTGGCAACCAACTGGTGCCGGAACCCTGGCGGCTCATGGGATCGGCCAGGTCGATGGAAGAATGCATGGCCATCTGCATTGAGGCCATCACGTGGTCGCTTGCTGCGTCTGAGGTCCCCGCGGCGACCGAAGACGGATGCTGATGCATTTCATGGGACTGATGCGACGAATGAGCCATATGCGTCGCTTTGGACGTTGGATGTTGCGCGTTGGGCGTTGAGGGTTGTTTCTGTTCTTTCGCCACCAGGTTCATCCCGCATTTCGGACAGGTGCCAGGATGACTTGCTGCAACCTCCGGGTGCATGGGACAGGTGTATTGCTGTTTCTTCTGATGCTCGTCGTTATAATCCTGCCTGCCGGTGGGGCGATTGAGGTCAATCGCCCCTGCCTGTGCAGTCGCGCTGATCGCGAGGATCATCGCACCGATAAGAATAGAAATCCGTTTCTGCATTTTGGGTGACATATCTTCTGTAGTGGCAGGCGTGTCGGCTGCGACGTCTCGGCAAATGCACGCGGCACGCTTGCCGCTACAGCGGAAGGTTCGAGACCCGAAAGCTTGCAGGTTAGGCAGCAATTGGCGGAGCATGAGCCAGAAGGCTCCGCTGCAGGATTAACTCAGCGAACGAGCGCAAGCCTGGCGGCCCTGTGTCGAAGGACAGCGGCACCAGTATGGCTTGGCAATAGGCAAAGGTTAGTGCGCGCTCACCACGGGGACGGTCAGCATGGAATGATTTCGCGTCGTCGCGAGCCCAGCTCTTCGTTGGAACCGAAGAAATTGCGCGCAAAACTTTGCAGCAGGGCGCTACAGGAGAGCGCTTTTTTTGATTCGCGGGTTTCGAATGAAACGGGCATCCGGTGGCATCGGCACCTTGCCGATGATGGGATCCCGGCTGGCAGCCCGAGCTATGGGTCGCCAGCGCTGCGAACGCGCAGTGATTTGAAATCCCAAACCATGAACAGATGGCAACCACGACGATTGCGCCACGCGCGGCGGACTTCATATTTGCCTCAATCGCGCACGCAATGCGACTGCTCAAGAATTTTCTTCCGGCGGGTCGACAATTGGCGCGACGGAGGCCGAACCAATTTCATCCGCCGGAATAGTCTCCACTGGCTCGATTGGTTTCTCGCTTGGCTCTTGGAATTGCGGCTGCTCCACGCGAGTCGCAAGTAACATCGCCGTGAACAACAATGCCGCTGCCAGATAGTACGGTGCGCCGGGAATATGTAACGAATGCTTCGGATTAATAAACCAGCCAAATATTCCCGAGAACAGGAATGGTCCAATGACAAACGCGATTGAGCGCAAGCTTTGGATTGCTCCCTGCAGCTCGCCCTGTTCACGTTCACTGACGCGATGAGTCATGATGCCCTGCGCGGCGGGGAATGAAATATTCCATAATGAGATCACCGGAATCGAGACCATGTAAACGATTCCGGTTCTCGCCAGACCGGCAATGACCATGCCCACAGCGCCAAAAAATTGGCCGATGTAAAGTGTGCGTCGCTCACCAAGCCACGCCACGATGCGCCCGGTCAGCCCGCCGGAGATGGCCGCTGTGAAAATTCCCACGATTGCAAGCGAAACACCGATCGTGGTTTGACTCCAGGTATAGCGATAAATCGCGTAAAGGGCCCAGATGACGAAGACTTCGTGCGAGACGTAGGCAAGAAACTGGAGCGTCGCCAGTTTGGACAGTTCCGGGTGCGAACGCAGCATGGCGAGCGCACCTATGGGGTTTGCCCGCCGCAAGGTGAATTGTTTTCGATGTTCGTCGCGCAATGATTCCGGCACAAACAAGTAACCGTAAAGCCAGTTCGCCAGACTAAATCCGGCGGCGACCCAGAATGGAAGCCGAACATTGATGTCGCCCAACGGGCCGCCAATCCCCGGACCAAGAATAAAACCGAGACCGAACGCCACGCCGATCATACCAAACGCGCCGGCGCGTTTCTCCTTCGGAACGACGTCCGCGATGTAGGCCATCGCTGTTGGGACGCTTGAAGCGGTAATTCCAGAAATGAGGCGGCCCAGAAAGAGCCAGCCGATGGTAGGCGAAAGCGCCATGACGACGTAATCAAGGCCGAGACCAAGATTTGACAGCAGGATCACCGGTCGTCGCCCGTAACGGTCCGACAAAACACCGAGGACCGGCGAAAAGAAAAATTGCATGAGCGCGAAGACAGTGCCGAAAACGCCGTTCCAATTTGCGGCCGAATTCATATCGCCGCCCAGGAAGTCGAGAATCAGTCTCGGCAGCACCGGCGCGACCAGGCCGAGCGCCAGCATGTCGAGCATGACCGTGATGAAGATGAATGCGATGGCGGCTGGACGTGCTTTCATGAGATCTCCGTAATGCGTTAAATCGTTACAATGTAATTCGGGAGTGAGTTACGAATCTCGAGCACGATCGAAGGATTGCGGATCACGAAGGTAATTCTGTGTTAGCGTGTGGCAAGATGCTTCATGTCTCTTATCTCTCTTCGAAAACCGAAACCCGCGAGAGTAAAATTCACGGACGCGGTTTGTTTGCGATTGCAGAGATTGCCAAAGACGAGATCGTGGCGGTGAAAGGCGGGCACTTTTGTTGATCGAAAAGCTTTGCGCGAAAAAATCACGCCACGCCTCGGACTGGTGGAAATTCAGATCGGCCATGATTTGTTTATCGCTCCGGTAACCGATGAAGAACGCGAGCTGTCCATGTTGTATTTGAATCACTCATGCAATGCGAATCTTGGAATGCGTGGTGAGATCACGTTCGTAGCGATGCGTGACATCCGCTCCAGTGAAGAATTCACGCACGACTGAGCGATGACAGACGACGACGATTACTCGGTTGCATGCAAATACGGTGCGCCGAATTGCCGCAAAATTGGAACTGGCAAAAACTGGCAGCGTCCGGAATTGCAGAGGCATTATCCGCGATATTTCTCAGCGTCTGTGGCTAGAAAAATCGCGGCGCTCGATACCAAGCGGTTGGGATGAAAAAGTTTCTATTGAACGTGGTCGTTGCAGCAGCCCTTCTGACGGGAATGGCGAGTTGCGCCCAGATAAAGAAGCCGGCAGCGCAAGCCAAAGCGGCTGCGGTCGGTTCGCGCTTCGATCAGATCGGGCGGGTCTCGCTGTATGCCGGCGAACCGTGCACATCCCAAATCATGTTCAATTTCTACGGCACCCAATCAACGGTCCCGCTGGCAGCTCCGAGACGTGAAACCGAACTCCTGACCGACGCAGCAAACAAAAATCAGCGCGTCCACATTCGCGGCAGATGGCGACATGGCGCGCAATCACCGTGCAGCTACGTTGAAGTTGCGGGCGCGGAATTAACCCGATGAATTCCGACCGGGTTCGGAAAGCCTGCGCAATTCGCGCACTCGCATGCAGACCCCAATTGCTCGAAATGCCGAATCAGTACCGATAGTAATCTGATTTATACGGGCCGTCGATCGGCACGCCAAGATAAGCAGCTTGTTTTTCGGTAAGCTTGGTCAGCTTCACGCCGATTTTTTCAAGGTGCAGACGTGCGACTTCTTCGTCGAGTTTCTTCGGCAGAACGTAAACGCCAAGTTTGTAAGTGTCGCGATTTTTCCAGAGGTCCAGCTGGGCCAGAACCTGGTTGGAAAATGAATTCGACATGACGAAGCTGGGATGACCGGTCGCACACCCCAGGTTTACCAATCGACCTTCGGCGAGAAGGAAAATCTCGTGACCGTCTGGAAATGTGTACTTATCTACCTGGGGCTTGATGTTGGTTCTCTTTACGCCCTTCGCGGCGTTCAGCGCATCGACCTGAATCTCATTGTCGAAGTGGCCGATGTTGGCGACGATCGTCTGATCTTTCATCCGCTGCATATGATCGAGCGTGATTACATCGACGTTGCCGCTGGCGGTAATATAAATATTGCCGCGACCGAGCGTGTCTTCGACAGTCGTGATTTCATAACCTTCCATCGCTGCCTGAAGCGCGTTGATAGGATCAATCTCGGCGATCACGACACGCGCGCCCTGACCGCGTAACGATTGCGCGCAACCTTTGCCGACGTCGCCATAACCGCAAACCACAGCGACCTTGCCCGCCAGCATCACATCCAGCGCGCGATTCAATCCATCGACCAGCGAGTGCCGGCAACCGTAGAGATTATCGAACTTCGATTTGGTGACCGAATCGTTCACGTTGATCGCAGGAACCAGGAGCCGATTTTCCTGATGCATCTTGTAGAGCCGGTGCACGCCGGTTGTGGTCTCTTCTGAAACGCCTCGCCAATCCTTTACGATCTCGTGCCAGCGATAGGGGTTCTCACGATGAATCTCGAGCAGTAGATCCTTAATGACCTGTTCTTCCCTGTTTTCCGATTTGGTCTTTGCCCAGTCGCCGCCTTCTTCCAGCTCGTAACCCTTGTGAATGAGCAAGGTGCCGTCCCCTCCGTCATCGACGATCAGTTGTGGTCCTTTGCCTTCTGGATGTGAAATCGCCCGATAGGTGCAGCGCCAGTAATCTTCCAGCGATTCGCCTTTCCATGCGAACACTGCGATGCCGCGTTTGGCGATCGCTGCCGCAGCATGGTCTTGCGTTGAAAAAATATTGCAACTGGCCCAGCGCACGCTGGCACCAAGATCGGTCAGTGTTTCAATCAATACTGCGGTTTGGATTGTCATGTGCAGCGAGCCCGTGATGCGCACGCCGGCGAGCGGCTTCTGCGGCGCGTACTTTTCGCGGATCGCCATCAGGCCCGGCATTTCCTTCTCTGCGATGGAAATTTCTTTCCTTCCAAAATCCGCAAGGCTGATGTCTTTAACTTTGTAATCCTGTTTTGCGCGTTCGAGTGTAGGTGTTTCCATAAATTACTTCGCCGCCTTTTTGAGGTCGGCAGCTTTATCTGTTTTCTCCCAGGTAATGTCGGGATCGTCTATTTTCCCGAAGTGGCCATAGTTCGTCGTTTTTGAGTAAATCGGGCGCAGCAAATCAAGCTGCCGAATAATGTCTGCCGGCTTGAAACTGAATGTCGCCAGCACGGCGCGTTCGATTGACTCTTCCTCGACCGCGTGCGTGCCGAAGGTGTCAATGTGCACGCTGAGCGGTTTAGGATGACCGATGGCGTACGCGAATTGCACCTCGCATTTTTTCGCCAGGCCAGCTGCGACCACGTTCTTGGCGACCCAGCGACCCATGTATGCCGCGCTGCGATCGACTTTGCTCGGATCTTTTCCCGAAAACGCGCCGCCCCCATGTCTGCCCATTCCGCCGTAAGAATCAACAATGATCTTGCGGCCCGTCAGGCCGGTGTCCCCCTGCGGACCGCCAATGACAAAATTGCCGGTCGGATTGACCAGAAATTGTGTTTTTTCACCGAGCATTTCTGCAGGCAACACTTTCTTGATGACTTCCTCGATTACGAAGCTGCGGATTTCGGAGTGCTTCACGTCGCGGCTGTGCTGCGTCGAAATGACGACGCAGGAAATGCCGATCGGCTTTCCGTCTTCGTAAATCACTGAGACCTGCGACTTCGCATCGGGGCGGAGCCAGCCGACTTTGCCGCTCTTTCGAATTCGCGTGAGCTCGCGCCCGAGCCGGTGAGCAAACATGATCGGCGCTGGCATGAGCTCGGGAGTTTCATCGCAGGCGTAGCCGAACATCAGCCCCTGGTCGCCGGCGCCCTGCTCGGCCGTATCTTTCCCTTCGGCAGCTCGGGCATCCACGCCTTGCGCGATATCAGGCGACTGGCCGGTGATGATGTTGCTCACGAAGATCCGGTCAGCATGAAAAGCGTCATCTTCATTCACGTAGCCGATCTCGCGGACGGTATCGCGAACGATCTGGACGTAGTCCAGTTTGGCTTTCGAAGTAATTTCGCCGCCGACGATGACCACGTTGCTCTTTGCGTAGGTCTCGCACGCGACGCGACTGTGCGGATCTTGCGCCAGACATGCATCCAGCACTGCATCGGAGATTGTGTCGCAAACTTTGTCGGGGTGACCTTCCCCAACCGATTCGGATGAAAAGATGTAACGGCGGGACATGGTTGAAGAGCGTTAAAGCGTTGAAGGGTTGAAACGTTAAAGCGATCGGTCACCGGAGCCGTTGCCAACATTGTAACGATTTAACGCTCCAACGAAGCAACCAGGTCGACAGACATATTGACCAATCATGATGCGTCGATATATCGTTGGCTACTCTCATGGCGTCAACCATTAATTTGCTGCGGCTGCTGGCCGACCCGACCCGGGTCCGTCTATTGCTTCTCTTGGAGCAGGAAGAACTTTCGGTGGCCGAGTTGCAGCAGATACTGGGAATGGGCCAATCGCGCATTTCCAGTCATCTCGCCCAATTAAAGCGGGCCGGTGTCGTTGCCGACCGGAGGGTGGGGAAAAATGTGTACTACGGCGCGAACCATCACGGACGGAATTCCCAGCGTGAGCGCGTTGAAGAGATGACCCGGTTGCTGGCCCGGGAACTGCCGGAAACATCACGCGATCGAACCAGTCTGAAGCTTGTTCTGCACAAACGTCAGGACAAGGCGCGGAAGTACTTCGACGAGCTGGCGGGCAAGTTTGGCCGCAGTTATGTGCCGGGCCGCTCGTGGGAAGCGCTGGCGCATACACTTATTACCTTGCTGCCGCCACTGACAGTCGCCGACCTGGGCGCAGGTGAGGGGACGCTTTCACAATTGCTCGCCAAAAACGCACGCAAGGTCATCGCCATAGATAATTCACCGAAGATGGTCGAGTTCGGCGGCCAGCTGGCAAAGAAACATGGAATCAAGAACCTCGAATACCGGCTTGGCGACATCGAAGATCCGCCGATCGCCAAAAACAGCGTCGATCTGGCGATTCTGAGTCAGGCGTTGCATCACGCCATTCACCCGCAGCAAGCGGTCATTGCGGCTCATCGCATTTTGAAACGCGGCGGTCGGCTGGCGATTCTCGATCTCTTGAGCCATCGATTCGAGCGCGCCCGGGAATTATATGCAGATCATTGGCTAGGGTTCAGCGAAGTGCAGCTGCATCAATTCCTTGAAAAAAGCGGCTTCCGGCAAATCGAAGTGAGCGTTGTTTCGCGGGAAAAACAGAGCCCGCACTTTCAAACTGTCCTGGCAACCGGCATTAAGTGAACGCCCGGGCCACTTCGCGTGTCAATATAGTGGCCGTTGGTTTATGGTCTCCACCGACAAAGTTGTAGCCATGACCGGCTTCTTCGAAGAAGTGAGGCGGCGGAAGGTGTACCGCGTGGCAGCAGCATACATCATCGCTGCTGGTGGAATTATCCAACTGGCCTCTGCCGCGTTTCCGGCATGGGAATTGCCAAACTGGGCGCTGCGTCTGGTGATCGTAGCGCTGTTGATGGGGTTTCCAATCGCACTGATTCTTGCCTGGGCTTACGACATCACCGCGCAGGGCGTTCGCGCAACACCAGCGCCGCCGGTGCCCGGATCGCATCTTCGTCGGAATATCTTCATGCTGATAGCGACCGGCGTGATCATTTCCGCGGCCGCAGGGTTTTTTCTTCTGCCGCGCGTCTCAGCTCACAAATGCGACAGGTCAATTGCGGTGTTGCCGTTTGAAAATCTGAGTGACGAAAAAGAGAACGCCTATTTCGCGGACGGCGTCCAGGATGACGTGCTCACCAATTTGTCGAAGGTCGGCGACCTGAAAGTGATCTCACGCACCTCGGTCATGCGGTATCGAGGGAAGGCATCCAACGTTCGTGAAATCGGGAAGGCCCTTGGAGTTGGTGCCATTCTGGAAGGCAGCGTTCGCCGCATGGGCAATCGAGTGCGCGTGAACGTGCAGTTGATTAACGCCGATACTGACGAGCACATGTGGGCGGAAGATTACGATCGCGATCTGACCGATGTATTTGCCATTCAAACGGACCTGGCCCAACAAATCGTGCGCGAATTGCAGGCCAAACTGTCGCCAATGGAGAAGGCGCAAATCGAGCGCAGACCTACCGAAAACGGCGAAGCCTATCTTGCGTTCATGCAGGGTCACGAGATGTTTTATCGAGCGGACAAATTCCGCAGCAATACAGAAAAAGCTGAGCAGCTATTTGAGAAAGCAACGAAACTGGATCCAAACTTCGCGGGAGCATTTGCAGCATTGGCATGGGTCCACGACTGGAACTACCACGACTTCGATCCCACGCCTGCGCGAAAGGATAAAGCCCAAGCCGCGGCACTGGAAGCGCTGCGCTTGCAGCCGAATCTGCCTGAGGCCCATCTCGCCATGGGTTTTTATTATTACTATTGCGAGCGCGACTATCAGGGCGCGCTCGATGAGTTCGCCACGGCGAAGGTGAGTTTGCCGAACTCGCCGGAAGTTTATATGGCCATTGGCGCCATTCAGCGTCGCCAGGGCAAATGGAAGGAGTCCACTGCGAATTTGGAGAAGGCCGCGTCCCTCAGTCCAAAGGATGCGTGGGTGCTGCAAAATCTTGCTGACAATTATTACGCCACCAGAAATTTTGAAGCCGCAGACAAGATTTTCGACCGCGCCATTGAAGCTGCGCCCAGCTCATTTGGTCCGCGCGCGGAGAAAGCGAAGCTGGCGATTGATTGGAAGGGAGATCTCAGCGTGATGGAGAATGCGTTGACGCAAGTGCCGACGGGCGTAGATCCAGACGGTCTTGTCACCTTCGCGCGTGTACAGCTTCTGGTGTTGCAACGAAAATTCTCCGATGCTCTCGCGGTCCTACAGCAATCGCCGCAAGACGCCTCTCATTTTGATAAGCCAAGAGAACTTTTCGAGGGTGCGATTTACACCTTTCTGAACGATAAAGAAAAGGCGCTTTCCGCCTTTGAACGCGCCCGACCTATTGCCGAAAGGGCGTTACGCGAGAGCCCGGATGACGCGTCGCGGCACGTAACTCTTGGCCTGATTCTCGCCGGACTTGGTGAGAAGGAGTTGGCCATTGCCGAAGGCAGACGCGCCGTCGAACTGCTGCCCGAATCTCAAGATGCCTTCGACGGGCCAAAGATAACCGTCGCGCTCGCTCAAATCTACGCCTGGACAGGCGAAAGCGACCAGGCACTTCAGCTTCTTGGCCGCTCGTTAAGTACGCCAAATGGAATCACAGTTTCCTTTCTAAAACTTGATCCGATTTGGGAACCCTTGCGAAACGACCCCCGTTTTCAGGCTTTGATCGACGGGCACGAAGCGAAAGTTTAGCGCGGTTTTCTCTTCGTTGTCTGCAACCCTCATCTCCTGGAAGGGCACGGCGCCGCTCATTTTCGTGTCTATTTCGTCGCCATTGAATATAATGTCGCCCAATCCAGGTCTCCTGTTATGAGCAGCGGCTTCTTCGAGGAAGTAAAACGACGCAAGGTGTACCGCGTAGCGGCGGCCTACATCATTGCGGCGGGAGGAGTGATACAGCTGGCGTCCGCTGCGTTTCCTGCGTGGGAGTTGCCAAACTGGGCGCTGCGCCTGGTGATCGCGCTGTTGCTCCTGGGCTTTCCAATTGCGCTCATGCTTGCCTGGGCATACGACATCACTCCGCAGGGTGTGCGACCAACTCCCGCAACCGCGGCACCCGGAAAGCATCGCCGTCGCAACGTAATCATGCTCGTAGCGACCGGCGTAATTGTTTCAGCGGCCGCCGGTTTTTTTCTCCTGCCGCGCGTCTCAGCGCACAAGATCGACAAGTCTATAGCGGTGCTCCCGTTCGAAAATTTGAGCGACGACAAGGAGAACGCTTATTTTGCGGACGGTATTCAGGACGACGTGCTGACTAATTTGTCCAAGATCGGCGAGTTGAAAGTGATTTCACGCACGTCGGTGATGCCATATCGGGGCAAAGCATCTAATGTGCGTGAAATCGGAAAGGCGCTGGGAGTTGGTGCGATCTTGGAAGGCAGCGTTCGGCGCGAAGGCAATCGGGTGCGCGTAAATGTGCAGTTGATCGACGCCGAGAACGACGAGCACATCTGGGCGGAAGATTATGATCGTGAACTAACCGATGTCTTTGCGATTCAAACGGATCTCGCCCGGAAAATCGCCGAAGCGCTCCAGGCCAAGCTGTCACCTGGGGAAAAATCAAGGATGGGGCTCAAACCCACTGAGAACGGCGAGGCCTACCTGGCTTTTGTCCAGGCCCACGATCTTTCATGCGCGTTTGAGGACTTTGACAAACTGAAACAGAGCGAACAGTTATACGAGCGCGCCATCGGGCTTGACCCCGGTTTCACTCTCGCCATTGCGCGCTATTCGCAATTGGAAAGCTGGATCTACCACACTTTCGACCCTGCGCAGGCGCGGCGCGAAAAAGCGCGCACTCTGGCGGAACGCGCTCTAGAACTGCAGCCGGATTTGCCGGAAGCGCATCTTGCCCGCGGGTGTTCGTACTATTACGGCGACAACGATTACGATGCAGCGCTGACCGAATTCGAGATCGCCCAGCGTGGATTACCAAACGAATCGGAAATGTATCTATACCTTGGCGCAATCCAGCGCCGGCAGGGGAAATGGGCCGAGTCGACTGCAAATCTGGAAAAGGCAGTCAGTTTGAATCCGAAAGACGTCTGGCAGCTGCAAAATCTCGCGTTCAATTATCAGATGCTGCGAAATTACGAGAAGGCAAACCAGGCCATCGATCGCGCGCTCGCATTGAATCCAGCGTCTGTAGAACTTTTGGGAGTCAAATCAAAGCTGGCGATTCTTGAGAAAGGCGACTTCAGCGTCGCAGAAAAGGCATTTGAGGCTGTGAAATCGATTCCTCTGACCGAGACACAAAAATTGGAGACGGCAACCGAGCGAGCGAACGTCTTTCTGCTGGAACGCAAGTACAGCGAAGGATTGCAGCAGGCCGAAAGCATCCCGGACGGTCAGCTTGGAAATTTCCCGGGGGGACTGTGGGGCAAGTATTATTATATGGGTTTTGCGCGTAAGGCACTGCGAGATGAGCCGGGAGCTCGCATGGCTTTTCTTCGCGCGAAAACTGCCGCCGAGGAGGAACTGAGACGAAGTCCTGAGGCGGCGAAGCTACACATCCAGTTAGCAAAAACCCTCGCCTTCCTCGGCGAAAAGAGTGCGGCTCTAGCGGAAGCCCAACGGGCGAGCGAATTGCAGCCCGAAAGCAAGGATGCCTTTGACGGGCCGGAAATCACGGAAGGGGTTGCCCAAGTCCAAGCTATTCTTGGCGAGAATGATCGTGCCATCGAAATCCTGGAAGGATTGCTAAGCCGGCCCAGTGCCGTAACGGTGGGAAGTCTGAAGGTAAATCCGATTTGGGATCCGTTGCGCAGCGATCCTCGCTTTCAGGCCATGATGCAGAATTACGGCGGTAAGGCCTAGCTCCGGACAGGAATCGCAATTCTGCGAAGAGCATTTGGCACGTTCCCATACGACTCATGCTTTTTAGATTTGCCTTTTTCTTTCTCGTCGTTGCGGCAAGGGCACACGCTGACTGGACAATTGCCTCGAGTACGTCCGAGCCGGGGCGGGCCGGGATCGTGCATAGACATGTCGTTTTGGAAAACACTGCTCGCGACGAACGCGCCATCATGGATCTCGCACTATTTTCTGCCAGGTCCTGCACGTTGCGCGTTCTTCAAAATGAGGGCGGCAGAAACAGCCTCGCGGAAGTGATGAAAAATGAAAATTGCCTGGCTGGAGTGAACGGCGGCTATTTCGATGAAAAGTTTGCTCCAATCGGTTTGCGAATGGCGAACGGGCAAATGATCGCTCCGCTGCAGCGCGCGCGACTAATTACGGGCGTGCTTTTCGCGTCACCGCGCGGAGTGCAAATCGTGCGCTCTCGTGAATTTTCCCGGCGCGCGGGGACAACTGCAGCAATCCAATGCGGGCCTTTCCTTGTTGATCGGAGCCAGCCCATCGATGGTTTGAACAATTCGCGTCCGGCGCGACGGACTTTTGCCGCGACGGTGAACGCCAGTCGCGCGTTGGTGGGCGTTTGCTCGGACATTTCGCTCGCAGAATTATCGAGGCTCCTCGCGACAACGTCGTTCGCTGAGGATTTGAGAATTGAACGCGCCCTGAATCTCGATGGCGGATCGTCGACCGGTTTTTGGTTCGCTCGGGAAAGCGGCAACGCGTTTTCAATTCCGGAACAGAAGCCGGTGCGCGATTTTGTAGGGATTGTTCCAAAATGAATTGTAGGCCGTTTCTGTGTTAGCCCGAATGCTTTCGGGGTTCACAGAAACGCCCTAGAATCTCCGAAAATCTGTGTAATCTCCCGATTTCACATGCGAACGTTCGGCGGCTTTAAATCTGACGAGAGATTTTTTTACGGCGAAATTCGTGGCGACGAAGTTCACGTGCTAAAAAATCCATATTGGCTTGCCATCGAACCCACAGGCGAGATTGCCCGCCTAACGAATGTCGTCGTCGATCTTCCGGTTGCGCCGTCGAAGTTGATCGCAGTGGGTCTCAATTACGCAGACCACATTGCGGAAATGAACCGGGCCACTTTGGGTATGCCCTTGATCTGGTTCAAATCACCGGGCTCATTGTTGCCAGATGATGGCACAATCGAAATTGCATTCCCCGAACATCAAACTGACTTCGAAGTGGAGCTGGCTGTCGTGATTGGCAAGCCCGCAAAAAATATTCTCGCAGAGCAGGCGCTCGACTTTGTGTTCGGTTACACCATTGGTCTCGATATCAGCGATCGGGACTTACAAAAGATCGAGAAGCAATTTGGCCGTTGCAAATCTTTTGATACTTACACACCGATTGGGCCGTTTGTTTATGCCGATGTTGATGTGAGTGATGTTTCCCTTGAGTTGCGGCAGAATGGCAAGGTGCGCCAGAGCACCCGCACCAGCCGAATGATTTATCCGGTTGCGCAAATTGTTTCCTTCGCCAGTCAATCGCTCACGCTCTTGCCGGGAGATGTCATCTTGACCGGAACGCCCGCGGGAGTTGGCCCGATCCGTGCCGGAGACCAATTGGAAGCAGCAATCGATAATTGGCCGCGTTTGCGAAACAGAGTTACGATCGCTCCACCCCTATGCTCCGCGCGAGAGAAATGACGGAATTTTGGCGACGACAATTCCACGGGTTGCCTTACGTCCTGCCCGTAGCGATATTACGAAGTAAAGGGTACATCTCGGGGAGCAAAAAAGTGAAAAGTTTTGCTGGACTCGCCAATCGTGATTTTGCGATAAAGGCACTCCTGTACCGCGATCATTCCATCAATTCCTGATCTAACAAAACTATGAAAACACCATTCATCGTCTCTGCCTGCTTAATAGCGCTCGTACTAACGTCTGCGGCCCAGTCTCCCCCGCCTGCGCAAAATCGACCCGCGGCTCCCGGCATGAGCCCTGGAGCGCAAGCGCCGACAAATCCAGCGGCGGTAAATCCTGCTGCGCCCATGCAATCGCCGGCGACGAACTTACCGCAAGGCCAGCAACCCGCAGTGCCAGGCCAGCAGCCTGCGGCGCCGGGAGCGTCCGTTCCCGTTACGCTAAGCCCGGCACCAGGAGCCGCGACTAGCCCGGCTGCAGCCACCGCGACAAGCCCTTCCCCAGCTGGCTCGCCGGCCGCGGAAGCAGAGCCAACAGGTTTTCTGGCGGGCAACTGGTTGATCGACAAGTTCCACAAAGGCGGCCCGGTGATGTGGCCGATTCTGATCGTGTCGATCATTGCGCTGACGGTGGTGATCGAACGATGTTTTTGGTGGGGCGGCCGCTGGTTCCGACGCGACCCGAAACGCATCGAGAAAGTGTTTACTGCAATCGAGCATGGAGACACCGCGGAGGCTTCCAGGCTTTCTCGTGGGTCGCGCGACCCGGTCCTCAGGATGATGTGGAACGGCTTGAATCACCAACACGCTTCATTGCAGGGCGCGTTGCAGGTCGCCGCTGGCATCGAGATCAAGCGGGCCGGTCGATTCCTTGTGGTCATGGACACGCTCGTAACTTTGGCGCCGTTGCTGGGTCTGTTGGGCACGATCACCGGTCTGATTCGATCATTCAGCTTCCTCGGCAACGAGGAACTTGCTGTGCAAGCCGTAACCGGTGGTATCGCCGAAGCGCTGATCGCCACGGCATGCGGTCTCGGCATTGCGATCTTTTCGTTGATTCCATTTAACTTTTTCACTTCGCGTGTGTCGAACTTAGAGTTCGAACTGCAAACTGCAGCCACGAACCTGGAAGTGATGCTGGAAGCCCAACATAAGGAACACGAAGGAGTGACAATCGAGAGGGGCACGCCTTCCTCGGCGACGCGTTCCTCAATCTAGGAATTCTCCATGCGCGTCAGCTCACCGGTTCCTCACAAGAAAGCGCGGATCGAGATCATTCCGTTGATCGACATTATGTTCTTTCTGCTTGCCAGTTTCATGATGGTAAGCCTGAGCCAGGTGCACATGAAAGGTATTAAGGTGAACCTGCCGACGGGCAGCTCGGGTGAGACGCAATCAAAACGAGATTACATCAGTGTCTCGGTCGATAAGGATGGCCATTATTTCTTTGACAAAAATGAAATGACCGATGCCGATCTGCAGGCACGACTCAATCAGGTCCACCAATCAGATCCAGATGCGAAAGTGTTCGTGCGCGGCGATCGCGACACGGTCCATGGAAACGTTGTTCATTTGCTCGATATGCTTCGCTCGGCGGGATTCTACAAGATCTCATTTGAAATTAAGAGCGAAGCGCTAAAAGGGGTGCCGGGACCCGGGGAGTGATCTGGTTATGGCAGAAGAAGTACCAAAACCGCTGCTTTATCGCCCACCGCCGCCATGGTATTTCTGGAGCGCTTTGGGTGCCGCACTAGCGATTCACCTTACCGCGGTTGCGCTTGCTCAAAAGCGCGAGGTTCCGGTTGAGGTTCCTCCTGACGTACCCACGGCCGTCGTGGAAGCAACACTACAGGCGACTGAAGAACCCACGCCGCCACCGGAAGACATCCCTTTGCCGGAGCCTCCACCTCCGCCGGAAATTAAACCGGAGTACGTGGAAGAGACAACCCCTCCGCCAAAGCGAACCACCAACCAAAAATTCACGCCGATTAAAGCGCCGCAAGCTGCCGGTCGCCCCGGTACGATGTCGATCTCCACAGCGAAAGCTCTGGCCACATATGCGCCGCGTCCTCAGTACCCGTATGAAGCGCGTTCACGACACATTACGGGCAGCGGAGTGTGTGTTGTCGAAGTCAGTCCGAGCGGCAGCGTAACAAGCGCTTCGATGGCATCGAGTATCGGAAACCCAATATTGGATAACGCAGCACTTAGTGCCTTCCGGCAGTGGCGTTTTAAGCCGGGTTCGGTTTCGAAGGTCAAAATTCCCATCACGTTCACGATGACGGGCGCCCAGTACTGAAATCCCTTGGAGTTTAGCATATGAGACTTAGTTCACCGGTTCCCAAGAAAAGGGCGCGCATTGAGATCATCCCTTTGATCGACATCATGTTTTTTCTACTCGCCAGCTTCATGATGGTGAGTCTGAGCCAGACCCACATGAAAGGGATTCGGGTCAATCTGCCGGCTGCAGTGGCTCCTCCCCCAAGCACAGTAAAGGATTATGTCTCGATCAAGGTGCAGGAGGGGAACGCGGTTTACTTCGACAACCAATACGTATCGGATGATCAAGTACTGCCGCGACTTTTTGAGCTCCATCGTGCCAATCCAGAGATAAAAGTCTCTATCAGCGCGAGCTTGATGGCGATGCACGGAGACGTGATCGCTGTGCTCGACAAAGTTCGGTCGGCTGGAATCACGAAAGTCGGGTATCAAATCAGGGCCGCAGGCGCACCCGGCGCACCCGGCGCGCAGCCTGGAGCTCCACCACCTCCGCCTCCGCCAGCCCCGAAGCCTTAGACTTCCGTAAAGAACGTCGCCACTTTGGCTTGCAATTTGTGAATCGCTTTTGCCCGGTGACTGATTCTGTTTTTCAGTTCTTCAGGTAGTTCGGCAAAGGTTTCTTCGAATCCATTTGGAATAAACACCGGATCGTAGCCGAACCCGTGTGAGCCGCGCGATTGTTCGGCGATTTTTCCTTCTACGATTCCTTCAAATGTCGCGAGGACCTGCCCTTCGCGCGCAACCGCCAGGACGCAACAAAATCTCGCGCGGCGTTGATCGCCTTTAGCATCAATTTTCGCAAGTTGTCTCAGTAACTTGGTAATTTTTTCTTTGTCGGCCGTATGCACGCCAGCGTAGCGTGCCGAATGAATTCCCGGGGCGCCGCCCAAAGCGTCGACTTCCAGTCCCGAATCGTCCGCGATTACCAGGCCTTGCAATTCTTTTGAGACCGCGATCGCTTTGAGCTTCGCATTTTCTTCGAAAGACGTCCCACTCTCCATTATTCCAGAAATCTCGGGATGAGCGGCGAGGTCCTGCACCGCCCAACCTGGTCCGAGAATTTGCTCAATCTCCCGCGTTTTATGCGCGTTGCGTGTTGCCACAATCAGTTGCATGAGCGTTTGACAGGATTCATAGGACTGGCGTGATTCGTTAAATCGTTACACCGTTGCATCAGATTTGCGATTCAACGATTTAACACGTCAACGATTCAACGTCGCGAAAGCATGAGCAGCGAGCGCCGCAACCCGTATCCATTCGACCAGTTCGAACCAAAATGGCAGGCCATTTGGGAAGAGCGACAACTGTTTCACGCGCCTAATCCTGGTGAGAAAGGTTTCCATCCCTCGAAGTCCAAATTTTACGTGCTCGACATGTTTCCTTACCCGAGCGGCGCAGGCCTGCACGTCGGCCACCCCGAAGGTTATACGGCCACGGATATCATCGCGCGTTACAAGCGCATGCGCGGATTCAACGTCTTGCATCCGATGGGTTGGGACGCGTTCGGTCTCCCCGCGGAGCAATACGCGATCAGAAGCGGTCAGCATCCCGCTGTCACGACGCGCGAAAACGTTGTGAGATTCAAGACCCAGCTCAAGCGAATTGGCTTTTCCTACGACTGGCAACGAGAGATCAACACAACCGATCCACGTTATTACAAATGGACCCAGTGGATTTTTCTCCAGATTTACAATTCCTGGTTCAATCCGGCCACGAATAAAGCCGAGCCGATTTCAACTTATCGGGGCAAGAATCCCGATGAAGTTCGTCTCGCGTACGTTGCTGACGTGCCCGTCAACTGGTGCCCGGAGCTGGGCACTGTTTTGGCTAATGAGGAAGTAGTCGATGGAAAAAGCGAGATTGGCGGATTCCCGGTCGTCCGTCGGCCAATGCGCCAATGGATGTTGCGAATCACCGCGTACGCGGAGCGATTGCTGAATGAACTCGACAAACTCGACTGGCCCGAAGGAATCAAAACGCTGCAGCGCAATTGGATTGGTCGCAGCGTGGGCGCGGAAATCGATTTCAAGATCGACAAGAGCGACCAAAAGGTTCGCGTTTTTACGACGCGCCCCGACACCCTTTACGGCGGGACGTTCCTGGTGCTCGCACCGGAACATTCGCTTGTGGATCTCATTGTCACCGAGGAACAGTGGCCGTCAGTTCGGGAGTATCGAGAAAAGACGGCGCGCAAAAGCGATCTCGAACGCGCCGATCTGTCGAAAGACAAGACCGGAGTGTTCACCGGCGCGTACGCGATTAATCCTGCAACCAATAAAAAGATTCCAATCTGGATCGCTGATTATGTGCTGATCGGGTACGGGACCGGTGCCATTGGTGGCGTGCCTGCGCATGACGAACGCGATTTGGAATTCGCCAAAAAATTTGACCTGCCAATTGTGATCGTCGTCCAGCCAACGGGGGATGAACCGGCATTTGGATTCACTGGTGAAGGCGTCGCCGTTAATTCTCCAGTGATCAACGGCCTAACGAGCGCAGAGGCAAAGAAAAAAATCACCGCATGGCTGGAAGAACGCGGCCAGGGCAAACGCGCAATCAACTACAAATTGCGCGACTGGCTTTTTTCGCGGCAGCGTTACTGGGGTGAACCGTTCCCGATATTCTGGGAGTCCGAGCCGAACGGGCAGCATCGACGCCATCATGCGGTGGACGAATCTCAGCTCCCGGTCGTGCCGCCGCCGCTGGAAGATTACAAGCCTACCGGGACGGGCGAGCCGCCGCTGTCAAAAGCGAAAGATTGGATTCGTTATTCCGAAAAAGCGACACGCGAAACAAATGTCATGCCGCAATGGGCCGGCTCGTGTTGGTACTACCTGCGATTCTGTGATCCAAACAATGATCAGCGTTTCGTAGGTGAGGAGGCCGAGCGCTACTGGATGGGCGGCGAGCAGCCGGGTGGTGTCGATTTGTACGTTGGCGGCACGGAGCACGCGGTCCTGCATCTGCTTTATGCTCGCTTCTGGCAAAAGGTGTTGTTCGACCTCGGTTATATCTCAAAGCCGGAACCGTTCCAGCGCCTGGTCAATCAAGGAATCATCCTAGGTGAGGATAATCAAAAAATGTCGAAATCGCGCGGCAACATCGTGAACCCGGACGACGTGATCGACCAATATGGCGCGGACGCCTTTCGTTGCTACGAGATGTTTATGGGACCCCTGGAGCAAATGAAACCCTGGAGCATGCGCGGGGTGGAAGGAGTGTCGCGCTTTCTGGCACGCGTCTGGCGTTTGTTCATGATCGAGAACCAGAGCGGCGACTGGGAATTGTCTGGGAAAATCAAAGCGATCGACGCAGACAAAGCACAACAGAAGGTGACCCACGCGACCATCAAGAAAGTCACCGGAGACATCGAGTCTTTTTCGTTTAACACGGCAATTTCACAGATGATGATTTTCGTGAACGCATTCACCGGCGCCGAAACGATTCCGTTGTCGTCGATGCGCGGCTTTTTGGTTTTGCTCAGTCCGTTCGCGCCGCATATCGCCTCCGAGTTATGGGAAAAGTTGAACGCGGGGTTTACTGATGCGGGTGGCGACATCACCGAGCAATCCTGGCCCGCCTATGATGAACGGCTGCTCGTCGAGGACGAGGTGGAAGTAGTCCTTCAGATCAATGGAAAGGTGCGCGATCGAATGAAGATGTTGCTCGTTGCCACGAACGAACAAATGAAAACTGCCGCGCTCTCGAACCCGAAGATTCAAGACCGCATCGCTGGCAAGACTGTGCGCAACGTGATCGTGGTCCCGAAAAAGCTTGTAAACATTGTCGTCGACTAGTTGAATGTGAGGTATGTGGAAGGAATTTAAGGAGTTTGCGGTTAAAGGGAATGCCGTCGATCTCGCCGTGGGCGTGATTATTGGCGCCGCCTTCGGCGGAATCATTAATTCACTCGTCAAAGACATTCTCATGCCCCCAGTGGGTTTACTTACCGGCGGCCTCGATTTCTCCAATAAATTCCTTATCCTCAAGGCCGCACCCGGCGGCGGCTCCTTCAATACTCCCGCCGAGGCCGCCAAGGCAGGTGCGGTGACCTGGAACTACGGAAATTTCATCACTCTTCTAATCAATTTCATCATTGTTGCCTTCTGTATTTTTCTCGTGGTCAAAGCGATGAATAACTTGAAAAGGCCGTCATCGGGCGCAGCGCCAGTTTCGAAGGAGTGCCCTGCCTGCGCGATGACGATCCCGATCAAGGCGACCCGTTGTCCGCATTGCACGAGTCAGTTAACGCAAGCCACCACACAATGATGCGGTAACGGATCCGTTTGGTCCATTCTCGAAGAGTCCCCCATTGGTCTTCGCCTCAGCCCTAGGGAATTTTCGTAAATTCTTGCTTGCCATAGGCGGCTTAGGCTGCTAGGGAGAACACAATATTGCCATGCCGAAGTGCCTTAACCTTACGGTGGCAGCGGCCAGCGCTTGTTTAATCGTAGGCTGCGCCACCCAATCGAATTCAAATCTTAGCAGCGCGCGTCATATACCAAACGTACGGACGACTGCCTATACGCACAGCGAAGGAAGCGGATGCCACAACGCCATCGGCTCTCGGCTTTCCTGTGGCAAAGTGATGAGTGCTGCGTCTGACTGGTCGCGTTATCCACTTGGCACGCGGTTTCGCATCCCGTCGACGAATGAGGAATATATCATCGACGATTATGGGTGGGCACTCGTTGGGACTGATACCATCGACTTATATAAGCCGAGTCGACTGGAAATGAAACGTTGGGGTGTACGCCGCGTGGACATCGATGTCTTGCAATGGGGATCGGAGGAACAAAGTTTGAAAGTGCTCGCGCCGCGCTGCAAACATCGTCGAGTGCAGCAGATGGTCACGGCTCTTGAGAAGAAAAAGGGGAAGACGACCGTCGCGCAAACCTCTCCTGCTCGTAGTTCGCTTTGATTTAAGGCCAATCGCGCCGCATTTTCCCGGCGCATGAGAATTTTTGTTGTCGGCGGCGCCGGTTACATCGGAAGTGTTTGCGCCGAACTATTGTTGGATGAGGGCCATGAAGTAGTCATCTTCGATAATCTGACTGAAGGCCATCGGCGCGCGGTCGATTCGCGCGCTGACTTTTTTGAAGGCGAGCTGGCCGACCGCGCGCGAATCGAGGCTGCGCTATCCAGCGCCTCCCCGGATGCGGTAATGCATTTTGCAGCAAACGCGCTGGTTGGGGAGTCAATGCGCGATCCGTCGAAGTATTTTCGCAACAACATTTGCAACGGCTTGAATCTGCTCGACGCCATGATTGCAACGTCCGTTCAGCGAATCGTTTTTTCCTCGACCTGCGCGATTTTTGGACTGCCTGAGCGGGCACCAATCGATGAAACGACGCCGGCGCGTCCCATCAATCCATACGGCGAATCAAAACTCGCTTTCGAAAAGATCCTGCAATGGTACGATCGGATCCATGGATTAAAGTTTGTGTCATTGCGTTACTTCAACGCAGCCGGCGCCACGAAGAACTTCGGTGAAGATCATCGACAGGAGACGCATTTGATTCCCAACGTGCTCAAGGTCGCGCTGGGCGAAAAACCAAATGTCGAAATTTACGGCGCTGACTACGAGACGCCGGATGGAACATGTATTCGTGACTATATCCATATTGTAGATCTCGCGCGGGCGCACATCCTGGCACTCGGTGCATCTAACAGCGCATTGTACAACCTCGGTACCGGAGGCGGCTCCAGCGTTCGCGAAGTCATCGGGGCCTGCGCAAAAATCACAGGCCGAAAGATTTCTACGATTGAAAAGCCGCGCCGGCCAGGCGATCCACCCCGACTCATCGCGTCTTCCGAAAAGATCAAAGAAGAACTCGGTTGGCAGCCGCAGTTCCAGTCGCTGGACGCGATCATCGAGAGCGCATGGAAATGGCACCAGAAGTTTCCCCGCGGCTACGAAGACTAAAGTATGCACCCGTAGCGTAGAACTGCTGGGACAATTCTGGATCACACGTGTGATTCAGAATTGTCCTAAAGTGATCGTAGAGCGTTTTTGTTGACAGGCTGAGACAGAGCGGCAGCAACAGCTGCTCCAACTGATTCGATTTTCAAGTCGCTGACGTTCCCGCTTTTTGCTCTAAGGACTTGCACATTCTTGTTTCGTGGGGCCCAAATGTCGGGATCGGTCGGACCGAAGAGCAAGATGCAGTTTGCCCCTGCGGCAGCGGCAAGGTGCGAAATTCCGCTATCGTGGCCCACAAAAACGGTGTCTTCGAGGAGAGCGGCCAGATGCGGTAGAGGTAAATTTTTTGCGAACCGAACATCGCGATCCTTTAACAAATGTTCCAATTGCGCAGACTGCGCTTTGTCTGCCTCACCCGAGACAAGGACAAAGGTGTGCTTTCCCATGCGGCCAGGTCCTTCTTCTTTTGATAAACCACCTTTGCTTGCGAATAACTCAATCCAATTTTCCAGGGGCCAGTTCTTGTCCTTGCTCCCGCTTCCAGGATGAATCGCGACAACCGCTTGCGATGAACGCTGGAGAAACTCTTGAGCGAACCGGCGATCGTCCGTGGAGGGAAAAATCCTTTCGTTCAGATCGGCAACTGTAATCCCCAGTTGTTCGATCGGTTGTGCCAGCTGCCTCGCGGCATGGCCGCTCTTTTCGACGATCTTGGCGGGACCGCAGAGCAGATTTTCAACGCCACACCGGCGAAGGTTGTTTTCGAAGATTCGATCCGGATCATACAGATAGCTGACGATCAAATCGAAAGTCGCGAAATAATCTGCCAATTCGGCCGGCAGCTTCGAATTTTTCGCGAAAAAGCTGGAGAGCGGGCCGTATTCGATTGATCGAACTGCCTGCGCGTATAACCGATTTTCCGCGAGCGCTGCGATATGCTTGTAACCAAGAATCTCGATGTGCGCATCGGGATAAGCGTCACGGAGCGCTTTGAGCGCTGGCAGAGTAAGAATGAAATCTCCGATCGCTCCACTGCGGATTACCAGAATCCGGTCCATATCAATTCCGTAGCAACGGCCCTAATGCCGTTTCATTGTTAGATCAAAAGGGCCTGTGTTGGCCGGCCACAGGCTGGTGGCCACGAAAAAACCTTTAATACCGCATGAGCGCGAATGTAAGAATCACGCAGCCGTAAATCAGGGCGACGACATGCAGACAGCGCCAGCGAAAGACGCTCCGTGTGCTCCAATTAATTTGATCGCGCAGCAGATAAGGGATGGCCACCCAGAACAGCCCGGCCACTATCAACAAATAAGCAAGTACCGTTACGAGCAAACGGCTGTTCTCGGAACGTAGAAAGGCCGCATCGAGCAATGGCTCGCCAGCCAGCAAACAAAGAATTCCAAGAGCTCGCACCGCAAGGAATTCTCCGACGAAACGCAGCACCAGGCCATAGCCGATCGGCAATGCAATGAGCAGGGGACGCCGGAATGAGGAGAATTCGCCCATTTGGATCGTGGCGAGTAGCCAGAACGTCCAGACAAGACAAATGGTTAGCAAAAATACCCCCGCCACGTGAGACCGTGGAAACTTTTGTGCAACGCCGGCTAGGCCAGGTTTAAACAAACCGGGCAGACTGATCAAAACGAGAAATGCACCTGCAATAATTCCAGCAGCTTGTAAAGAGAGATGGTAAATCACCGGAAAGTGTGCCACGGCCAGATTCGTCCCGCCGTACGGCGGGCGAATTTTCAACTCGCCGTCCGGCGGATGCAACTCAAAAAGTGCTGCGATCTTTCGGGGCCGGCGCCCCGTACAAACTAAATCCGTTGGCGCGTTGCACCTGTACATCAACAAGTTCTCCGATCAGGTTTTCGTCGCCTTCGAACACAACAATCTTGTTCGTGCGTGTTCGGCCCATCAACCGTCTACCGTTCGTCTTGCTCGGACCTTCGCAAAGAACTTCCACAGTGTGGCCTACCAAACGTTCCCCATAGCGACGCGTTGATTCGTTGACAACCTGGAGCAAATCCTGATTGCGCTCTTCTCTGATGCGCTCATCGATTTGATCTGGCATTTCCGCGGCAGGCGTCTCGCGCCGCGGCGAATAGCGAAAAACAAACGCGTTATCGAACTGGATTTCTTCAACCAAATCGCGTGTATGCTTATGATCGTCCTGCGTTTCGCCTGGAAATCCCACGATGATGTCCGTGGTGAGGGCTATACCCTTGCGTGCGTGCCGGATGCGGCGAACAAGCTCGAGATATTTCTCCGCTGTATAACCTCGGTGCATTGCTTTAAGGATTTTGTTGGAGCCAGATTGCAATGGCAGATGGACGTGCTCTACCAGTTTCGGCAGACGCGAAATCGCATCGATCAAGTCATCACGGAAACCGATGGGGTGCGGCGAGGTGAACCGGAGCCGCTCCAAGCCGTCAATTTCATTTATTGCTTCCAGCAACTGCACAAAGGGACTTTTGCCATCGCGTTTGGGAAACTCGTGGCGGCCATAGAGATTCACGATTTGCCCAAGCAACGTCACTTCCTTCACTCCATGCCCAATCAGTTCGCGTACCTCCTTCACGATTTCGTCAAGGGAACGGCTGCGCTCTTCGCCGCGCGTCTGCGGGACGATACAAAAGGTGCAATGCATGTTGCACCCCTGCATGATGGACACGAACGCCGTGGCCTGCCGGGGCGACAGCTGTTGATCGCGAATCGTCGATTGCGAGCCGGGTTCGTCCGCGATATCTACAACCGAGAAACGCAAATCGTCCATTGCGCGATCCTGGTAGGTCGCGACCGCCGGGCGCGCCCCTTTCCGCGCGACCAACTCCTCCACGTAATCAGCCACCCGGTGAAATTTCTGCGTTCCGACGACCAGATCGACATGAGGCAAGTTCTTGAGCAGCAATTCACCGCGCGCCTGCGCCATACATCCGAGGAACCCGAACACCACATGCGGCCGCTCTTTTGCCATTCGCCCCAGCATCCCCATTTTCCCCAGCGCCTTTTGGTCAGCCATGTCGCGAACACTGCACGTATTCAACAGCACGACATCCGCTTCTCTTTCGTGCGCGACGCGCTCGTAACCTCGTGCAATGAGCGAATGCGCGACCTGCTCCGAGTCGCGCTCGTTCATCTGGCAGCCATAAGTCTTGATAAAAAATTTCGGCATGGACGGGCAAAAACAATACATGTCCAGGCCACGTGTGCCACGCAGAGATTATCCGCTTTTCATCATGTAGATTTTTCGGATTAAATCCCGGCATGTCGGCAAAGAAAAACGCACCGCCAGCAATTGGAATCATCGGCGGGAGCGGTCTTTATCAAATAGACGAATTGCGAGAAACCTGCGAACACAATGTCGATACGCCTTTCGGATCGACGTCGGACACACTCGTTGGCGGAAAGATTAGCGGACGGCAGGTCTATTTTCTGCCGCGGCACGGGCGAGGCCATCGGATTCTGCCTCATGAAATCAATCACCGGGCCAACATCTACGCCCTGCGCTCGTTGAACGTTCGCTGGATTATCTCGGTCGCGGCGGTGGGTAGCCTGCAGGAAAAATATGCGCCACGAGATGTCCTTTTGCCTTCGCAGTTCTATGACCGCACCAGCCGGCGTGATACGCACACATTCTTTGGAGAAGGCATTGCCGCGCACATCGCGTTCGCGGAGCCCGTCAGCGCCAAGCTGCGCAATCTTCTGGCCGACTCCGCCAGATCGCTCGGCGTGACGGTGCATAACGGCGGCATCTATGTGAACATGGATGGCCCTGCTTTTTCCACTCGCGCGGAATCGGAATTCAATCATCGCAACGGTTTCGACGTGATCGCGATGACGAATCTACCGGAGGCGAAACTGGCTCGCGAAGCGGAGATCGCCTTCGCCACGATGGCAATGATCACCGATTACGATTGCTGGAAGGTTGAAGAAGAACCGGTCTCGGCAGAAATCGTTCTCAGCCATTTGATGGCGAATGCGGAAACGGCGAGGAAAATAATTGTGGACGTAATCCCACAAATCCCGCCAAAGCCGAATTGGGCGGAGCATTTCGCCCTGGACACCGCGCTGATCACCGACCGTAAGCTTTGGCCAGAAGCTACCATCGAAAAGCTGAAACCGATCCTGGAGCGATTTCTGGACGCTTAACTCTCGCTTCAACCGCTGTAGCCATAACGCTGCGGGCTGTCCAATCCAGATATCCGGTCTGTCGATGACCGGCCACAAGCCGGAGGCTACAGGGAGTGTCGCTTGATTGCCTGGTACAACGCTTGGATTTGATCGTCCCCGTGCGCTGCGGTGACGGTGATGCGCAATCGCGCGGCGCCTTTGGCAACCGTGGGATAGCGGATTGCTGGAACCAGAACTCCGTCTCGTTGCAGGGCGTTTGCGAGGTCCAGCGCCGCTTGTTCGTTGCCCACGATCAAAGGGAAAATCGCGCTATGGGGGGGGTCACCGGGGGGTGAGAGGTGAGATGTACGAGGTGAGAGAAGCTCGCGCATCAGGTTGATCTTTTTCGAAAGCAAAAGCCTGCGCTTTTCGCCTTCCGGCGATGAAAGAAGGTCAACTGCAGCAAGGGCAGCTGCCGCCATTGCCGCCGGCGGTGCGGTGGAATAAATGAATGAACGGGCGCGGTTGATAAGCCATTCGATAAGCGTGCGTGAGCCGCAGATGTATCCGCCGCTCGCGCCGAGCGCCTTGCTTAATGTTCCCATCTGAACATCGACTTCCTCGCTTACGTTTTCTGCCGCAGCGAGGCCGCGACCATTTGGGCCAATTACCCCGATTGCATGCGCTTCGTCGAGCAGAAGCAGCGCACCGAATCGTCTTTTCAACTCAACCAACTCACGCAGCGGCGCGCGATCGCCATCCATTGAAAAGACAGACTCCGTGATGATGAGAATGCGTTTGCCCGGATGTTTGCGCCGAGCCCAGTCAAGATGACTCTCCAGTTTGGCGAGGTGATTGTGCGGAAAGACGCGCAGAACGGCGCCACTCAGTTTTGTGCCGTCGATCAGCGAGGCGTGACAGAGTTTGTCGAGCAGAACGACGTCATTTTTGGCGACCAGGGCGGGGATAGTTCCGAGCGCCGCGGCATATCCGCTGCCGAAACAAAGGGCTGCTTCGGTCTCTTTCCATTTCGCCAGTGCGCGTTCCAAACGCAGATGTGGCGATTGCGTTCCGCTGATCAGGCGCGATGCCCCGGCGCCGACGCCGAATTTGCCAATCGCCGAAGTTGCTGCCTCCCGTAATCGAGGATCGTTTGCGAGACCGAGATAGTCGTTTGACGAGAAGTTAATGAAACGGCGGCCGGCAATTTCAACTTCGGGTCCCTGTTCGCTGCTGATTTCGCGAAGATGCCGATCCAGCGCGCGCTCACGCAGCGCCTTTAACTCTTCTGCAAACAGGTCCCGCATCACAGACGATTGAATTGCGCGGCCAACCCATTGAGAATCACAAAATGAAAACGCGCTGCTTTAATCATATCGATTTACGAGTGAAAGACATGGCCGTGGCAAGAAAGTTTTACGTGAAATTTCTGCCGCACCTTGGATTCGTTGAGGAAAGGCCGGGCAAAAAATATCATACCTTTTATTCCGCCGGCGGCGACAGACCGTCAGAATTTTTTGGTTTCACGCAGAACAAAAATCATAAGCCAAATGGCACGCGCATCGCATTCTGGGCCGACACTCGGAAAGAAGTGGATCGGCTGGCAAAGTTGATCCGCAAGGCGGGCGGCAAAGCGCTCGAGGGTCCGGAAATCTGCAGGAGCTACAGCGCCGGGTACTAGGCATTTTTCTTTGAGGATCCAGAGGGTAACAAGCTGGAAATTTGCTGCCGCGAACGTCCGATCTTTGCGAAATGACGAAGTTTCGACGAAGAGTTGAAGAATGAGTAATCCGGCGCACGAGCCTGCGATTCTGCAGGAGCCGCGGCGGCATCGCTATCTCAGGCTGATCGCGCTCTTCAAAATCGGCAAAGGCGTCCTGCTGCTTCTGGTTGGCGTTTCACTGCTTTTCCTCAACGCGCGGACCCGCTGGATGGATGCCCTGTCTAACTGGACCGCTGACGAAATCTTGATGGAACACAGCAAGACAGTGGATTATCTGCTGAATAGGCTGCAAGCCGTGCTCGCCGGCGGTACGTTGCGTGCCACGGGTTTTCTGGCGCTCTTTTACACGGCAGTACTTTTTACCGAAGGAATTGGCGTTTACATGGAGCAACGGTGGGCGGAACTGCTCATGACATTTGCGACAGCGGCCTTGATTCCCCTCGAGGTGCGTCACATTTGGCATCATCCAGGAGTGGTAGGCGCGCTCATTTTGCTAGTGAACTGTTTCATCGTTTGGTTTCTGTATCGCGTGCTTAAGCGCGACAAGCCTAAAACGCACGCCGTGCAGCCCGGCGAACTAGTGCAGACACGTCACGGCGATTTCTAAAATCGATTTTGCACAGAGCACTTTCACTTCGTCCCCGGTCCTCGTAATTCAAAAGACTCCAAACCGAGGACCAGCAGGAGGACGAGGACGAGCAAATTAGTGGACTTATATCTCCGCCAGCAAAAGACTTGCGCAGGTTGCCAAAACTCTCATTGAGACAGCCGGGTTTAAAGCTCACCGAAGAGGTCGAGGTGTTGTTCGAGATAACGCGAGGAGGAAATTTTCTCGAACGATCTCCCGCGCCTTGCGACCTATTTCGTTGCGCAGTTGCTTATCGGAGGCCTTGTCACGAATTCGTTGGACTGCGTCTGTTCCAACAAACGGCTCATAATCTTCGATCTGAGTAATGCGGTAGTGGGCCATTTGTGAATGATTCGTCACTGGGCGTGGACACGCTCGCAGGAAACGCGAGCAGCGATTTAGTTTTGCGTTACAGTAGAGCTTGTTGTCAATGAAGACGCCGAAAATAGACGATAAACTGCGGCTGCAGGCGGACTTCG
The DNA here is from genome assembly GCA_035651975.1 of Candidatus Udaeobacter sp. Classification (GTDB taxonomy): domain Bacteria; phylum Verrucomicrobiota; class Verrucomicrobiia; order Chthoniobacterales; family UBA10450; genus Udaeobacter. The sequence continues at coordinate 78,408 of DASREQ010000054.1, read as the reverse complement.
GTGAAACCGACGCGATCTGCGTCGAGGTAATGAAAAACCCGGCTACCGAGGAGGGTGTTTTACTCAAACTCATGGCGCGGGGGCCGTTCGAACAAGGCCAGCAGGTCTGGATAGTTGAACACGACGGATCGAAAGTCGGCGCCACAGTCGAAAATGTTCTTCAGCAAACAATCGATAGCGAAGTGACGCTCTCGATGGTTTTACCGACATAGCTGTAGCCGCGGTCGCCGACCGCGGCCGGCGGTCGGCGCCTCCGGCTACAGTTGGCTGCTTTTTAGAAGAACCGCCCCAGCCCGTTTCATTTCATCAAGCGCGCGGTCGATGTTACCGGGCTCAAGCTCAATTCCGCGACAGCCATCCAGAATGACGTGCGTATTCAATCCAAGTTGGCGCGCGTCCAGCGCGCTGTATTTGACGCAGTAGTCCAGCGCAAGACCCATCAGGTAGATGTCCTTGATCGCTCGCTTCTGCAAATAATGAGCAAGACCGGTATGGCGGCGATGGGCGTTATCGAAGAAAGTGCTGTAGCTATCAATATTTCGCTCAATCCCTTTGTGAAAAACATGAGCGATTCGGCTTGTGTCGAACGCTGCAGCAAACTCGGCGCCGGAGGTGTCTTGGACGCAATGCACCGGCCACAGGATTTGTTCGATGCCGTCGAGGATGATGCGATCGCCGGGTTTTTTGCCGGGATGATTTGCTGCGAAACTGCCGTGCTCCCGCGGATGCCAATCTTTCGTGGCGAGAACCAGCTCGAATTTTTGCTGCAATTCATTAGCAACTGGAATGACTTCATCACCATGCGGCACCGCCAGCGCGCCACCGGGCAAAAAATCATTCTGCAGATCGACAATGATTAACGCCGTCATGTCTGGAAGTTACCTCGAAAATCAAGGCGATTGTAGGGCGTCTGTGTCAGACACCGATTCGAGCAATTGGCGTTTTACAGAATGGAGCCGCGGGGGACGTGAGCGACATGGACGGCAGCTCGGCAGAGCGAGAGAGAGGGAGCGAGCGAGTCAAACGCCCTACAATTGCTCTGCGCGTGCGATCAATGTCGATCGCAACTCGTGCAATGATCGCTCAAGGCCGACTTTGTAGAGCGTGGGATCTACTACCTGCAAAATCTCGCGAGGCGCACAGCCAAGCTGTGTGCGCGTATGCTGACGCGACACTTCAAGTTCCGGCGATTGATAAACAAGTTCGCCTTTGCGGAAGATGGGAACGAGCAAGTCCGTGTATTCGACGTTACCAGGAATTTCCGTCTCTCGCCCGGTTTGAAGATCTACGATCATACAGGGTTCGTTCACTGGATGATTGATTTCGTAAATCGCATCTCCGACGAATGTGCCATTCGGCTGACAAAACCGGCGGACCTGCAATAAACCTGGAACCGAGGTCTTTGCGCTCTCATCGGAAAGTTTGATGCGGTATTGCCATTCGCCGCCGGGGCGTCGTATTGCACCAAGTTTATAAATGCCGCCCAACGCTGCGTCGGGTTGGCCGGTGGTGAGCTTCGTTCCCACGCCCCAGATATCGATCTTCGCCCCGCGCTTCTTCATCTCCGCTATCGCGTATTCATCCAGATCACCCGAGCAGACGATCTTCGCGTTTGTGAATCCGGCCTCATCCAGCATCCGGCGCGCCTTGATGCTCAACGCGACGCGGTCCCCCGAATCCAGCCGCACTCCAATCATTTCGTGTCCATTCTTGCGGAGCTGTCTGGCTGCATCGATCGCATGGCGCACGCCTTCGAGTGAGTTGTAGGTGTCCACCAGGAAAACGCAGTTGTTCGGCATTGCTCTGGCGTATGCCTCAAACGCTTCGGTCTCGCTCTCGAAAAACATGATCCAACTATGCGCCTGCGTTCCGCTCACCGGTATTCCGAAGCGCTGACCAGCCTGCAAATTTGACGTGCCCGCGCAACCGCCGACGCATGCCGCCCGCGCCGCGCTCAAACCGCCGTCAACCCCCTGTGCCCGGCGTAAACCAAATTCAATGACAGGGTCCTTTTCGGCGGCCACACATACGCGTGCCGCTTTCGTGGCGATGAGACTTTCGAAATTCAGAATGTTAAGCAGCGCCGTTTCCAGGAGCTGACATTGGATAATCGGACCACGCACCCGAATCAGCGGTTCATTCGGGAAAACCAATGTTCCCTCGGGAATTGCATCGATCTCACAAATCAGTCGCATGCTGCGCAGATGATCGAGGAACCCGGCGCCAAATAATGGTTTGCCGTCGTTCCCCCGCTGGGCCGCGAGATAATCAATTTCCGTTTCGGTAAAATGGAACGTGCTCAGGAAATCAATCGCTGTTGCGAGCCCACATGCGACGGTGAATTCACCGTCGAAGGGGTTTTCCCGAAAAGTGACGTGGAATGCGGCCTCGTAATCACTCACCCCGGCATTCCAATACCCGCACGCCATGGTGACCTCATAAAGGTCGGTCGTTAGGGCAGAGAAATTGCGGTATGAAGCATTCACCATCCGATCTATAATGTAAGTCCTCGCCGGGAGTTCGGCTACCGATGCGGCCACTCGTTCATTGCATTCCGTTCCTTATTACAGAGCGAATGAAGCAGAAAAGGCCTGTGCGCAGCTTTCCGTTCCTGCAAGTCAATGAACAGGAAGGCAAACCACGGAAACGCGGGTTAACCGAAATCCGGGGACCGTATTACTCGGCCTATGGACGGCGACACTTGGAAGACCTATTCGAAACAATGGGCGCGTATGTCGATTCCCTGAAGTTCGCCGCCGGTTCATTCACGCTCATGCCAGAGCGCGCGGTGCGAGACATCATCGACCTTTGCCATAAACATGATGTCCTCGTTTCCACCGGAGGTTTCATTGAGCGCGTTCTGGTGCAAGGCGGCGACGCTGTGCGGCAGTATGTCGCCGAATGCAAGAAGCTCGGATTTGATATCATCGAGATCTCAGCCGGGTTTGTCTCGATCCCGACAGATGATTGGCTGCGGCTCATTGAATTGGTGCGCAAATCGGGCTTGAAGGCGAAACCGGAGGTTGGGATTCAATTTGGCGCTGGTGGCGCGACTACCCCTGCAGAACTGAAGGCCGAAGGCACGCGTGATCCAAGCTGGGCCATCGCACAGGCGAGGCGATTTTTCGACGCCGGCGCCGACATCATCATGATCGAAAGTGAGGGCATTACCGAAAATGTCGATCCATGGCGCACAGATGTCCCTGCACAATTCATCGATGAAATCGGCATGGAGAAACTCATGTTTGAAGCCGCTGATCCCGAAGTGTTCGAATGGTACATCAAAAATTACGGGGCCGATGTGAATCTGTTTGTCGATCATAGCCAGATCGTGCAATTGCAGTGCCTGCGCGCTGGGATCTGGGGAACAAAGAGTCTGTGGGGGCGAGTTGTGACCTATAGGGACACGCGCCGATAAAAATGGATGTCCTGAGCGAAGCGAAGGACCTCCTGCTGGATGCCGCATCACTTAACCTACTCAGTGTGACAAGTGCTTCGATTGCGAAGTTCCTCGCTCCGCTCGGAATGACCGATTAATGTGAGCTCGCGATGTGATTAACAAACCAATCACTTGCCAGTCGCGCTACTTTCTCGAGCGCACCGGGCTCTTCAAAGAGATGCGTCGCGCCTGGAATAATCTCCAGCTTCACTTCGCAGCGCATCCTATCGCGTGCCTGCTCGTTTAATTCGATGACGATGTCATCATTGCCCCCGACAATGAGCAGGGTCGGTGCCTGCACCTTTGGCAAAGCCTCACCCGCCAAATCCGGACGCCCGCCGCGCGAAACGACTGCGCCTACATCCTGTGGGACGTCGACCGCCGCCACGAGTGCCGCAGCGCCGCCTGTGCTCGATCCGAAGTAGCCAATCCGCAAACCGCTTGTTTGCTCTTGCTGCTTTGCCCATTTTGTCGCCTGCACCAGGCGTCTCGCCAGCAAGTGGATATCGAACCGAAGCTCGCGAGTTCGCGTGTCGATTGCTTCCTCCTCGTGCGTGAGCAGATCAAAAAGCAACGTCGCCAGGCCGGCTTCGTTCAGGGTGCGCGCCACAAATTGATTTCGCGGGCTGTGGCGGCTGCTACCGCTACCGTGAGCGAAAAACACGAGCGCGCTCGCGTGTTTAGGAATATTTAAATTTCCAGATAGGACGGCGCGCCCGGCTTGGATTTGCACTTCGCTCATGAGTCAACGGGGATTATGACATGGAGCCGTTCGATGGGGCGCGCCACTACCAAATTTGGTGCGAAGAATCGTCTTCAAACTTTAAATGGATAAGTTTCTGGCAGTTCGCCGGCGTCCCAAAAATTGGTTTGTTCCAACGGCTCGACCGCGCGCGTTTCATCGATGTGAATGATCGCATCGAACTGTTCCGGAAGGCCGGCATGGAAGTAATGACTTAAGCGTTCTGACTCGGGGCGGTAAATGACGCCGATGGCGCGCTCGATCCGTCTTTGTTGCAGGAGGCCGATCTGTCCGGATCCTCGCAAGTTGATCCAAAACCGAGGCAGGCCAGTCTCATGAAACAACTCCTCGTAACTACCTCGCAACGCGGGACGGACATTTTTACGCTTCGTAGGCGCGCCCCAATCCGAAGCCGCTGTCACGGTGCCGTGATGCGTGCTGAAACCAATCAGCACAGCCTCGTTGCCAAAACGCTCTCGCATCAGCTGGCCAACATTCACTTCGCCATAATGACTCATCTCGGTCGCGCGCGCATCGCCGAGGTGCGAATTATGCGCCCAGAGCACCGCTTTCGGGTGGTGACTTCCATCGAGATGGGTAACGAGATTTTCGATCGTCTCGACCATGTGCCGGTCGCGCAAATTCCACGATGACGCGCGTCCGCGAAACATGGAGCGGTAATATTGCTCTGCATTTTTCACCAACCGCGCATTTTGTTCTGCGAAGAAAAGTTCTTCCGCGGCAACCTGGCCATCGCGACTCAGAAATTCCGCCGCTTTGCTTTGCAGTTCGAGGAGTTGTTCCACGACGACTTCTTCGCATGGCTCGGCTGCGCCGACAGTTGTAGCATAAGCATATTCCTGGGGCTCGCGGCTGAAATGATCGAAGCAGCCGTATCGCTGCCGCGCGCGCATCGCCGAATCGGGATCGACTTTCTCCAGATACTTGAGCACTGCCTCAATTGACGCATGCAGGCTGTAGAGATCCATTCCGTAAAATCCCGCGGGCGCTTGCTTCACATCAAGGCTGCTGTTAAAGCCACGCAGCCAGTTCACGAACTCCACGAGGACTGTGTTCCGCCACATCCAGGTTGGGAATCTGCGAAACCCCGAGAGTGCTTCATTGGCATTGGCATCCGCCGCGCCACCACGCACGTAGCGGTGCACCCGGGAGGAATCGGGCCAGTCCGCTTCAATCGCCAGGACAGAGAAACCTTTCTCGACGATAAGCCTTTTTGTAATCGCGACGCGCTCGGAATAAAACTCGCGTGTGCCGTGTGTCGCTTCGCCCAGCAGGACAAATCGAGCATCGCCGACCAGTTCGAGCAGTCCGTCGTAGTCATCCCCGCCGCCAGAAAGCGGGAGAGCGATTTCACGAACAAATTCCGCGTCCGTCATTTCTGTTCCTCCGCGGCGCGGCCAAGCAACTCGCGCACGTCCTCATCCGTTGTCTGGGAGAAATCCTCGTAATACTGGCCGACAGCTTGAAAAAATTCGGGCATGCTCAGGCAGATCGTTTCGTCAGCTTGTTCTTCGATCTCGTGGCAGGTATCCGGCGGACCGACCGGCACTGCTACGACAATCTTCGCGGCGCCGCACTGTCGCAGTGCCTTTACTGCAGCGCGCATCGTTGCCCCCGTGGCCAACCCGTCATCCACCAAAATGACAATCCGGTCCCGCAACTCCGGTGCCGGGCGTCCCTCGCGATAGATTTGTTCGCGCCGCTGCAGTTCTGTTGTTTCCCGGGCAGTAACGACCTCGATTGCCTGGTCGGCATGTGGGATCGCGCGCATGACATCTTCATTCAAAACACGCACGCCACCCGAAGCGATGGCACCAGCAGCGAGTTCCTCGAAACCGGGGACACCAAGCTTCCGCACGATAAAAACGTCGAGTGGCGCATGAAGGCGCTTTGCAACTTCGTTGGCAACAGGAACGCCGCCGCGTGGCAAGCCGAGCACAATCACGTCGTCGCGATCTGCGTACTTCCCGAGCTTCTCCGCGAGCAGCCGTCCGGCTTCGATTCGGTTTGGAAAAGCTCGATCCATGCGGCTAATCTCGCCGCTTTAGGCTGCCGAGGCGAGCGCCTTCCTCTCAGGATTTCGCTCCTGCGCGCAGCAGCGTGTGCCGCTCGACGAACCTGAGTAGAATCACTTGTTAAAACTCTGGAGCGTTTCAACAAATTTGCCAGATTGACTTAGCTCTTCATCGCAAAAGAGACGGCCCACAAGGCCGTGGCTACAACGGCTACAGTTCCATTCAAACCGCTCCAGGTTCAGCTGGCAGGATTCCGATTCGGCCAAGGTGGAGGCGACGGAAGCTGATAGCGTTTGGTCTTTAATTCTTCCTGCATCTCCTGGATCCCACGGTCGAGCTGCTGATCCTCGCCTTTGAATTCTTTCCCGGGATCGTTATCGACGACGATGTCGGGATCGACTCCATGGCTCTCGATGATCCATCGTTTGCCATCTCTTGAATAGGGCGCGAATTCTGGTTTGAAAAACTGTCCGCCATCGACCAGAGGAAGCGATTCACGGATGCCGATGACGCCACCCCAGGTGCGTTTGCCGATCAGCTTACCGAGCCCGAGTGTTTTAAAGCGATATGGAAAAATGTCGCCGTCGGAGGCGGAGAATTCGTCTATCAAAGTGACCATTGGACCGGTGAACGTTTGCGGCGGGTTCGTTTGCGGCATGCCGTTGCGCGCGATTTCGATCATCACCAGCGCGCGCCGTAATCGCTCGATCACCAACGGCGAGACAAATCCTCCGCCGTTGCCGCGAACATCAACAATGAGCGCGTGTTTGCGAATTTGAGGAAAGTAAAGCTTCGTGAACTCGTTTAACCCCGGCTGGCCCATGTCCGGAATGTGCAGGTAACCGACTTCGCCTCCGGTTTTCTTGTTTACATAATCGATGTTCTTTTGCACCCAATCCAGATAGTAAAGCGGCGCTTCGTTATCAGTGGGCACAACGGTCACATCGCGCGCGCCGGCATCAGTCGGCTTGGAATTTACGCGCAGGATCACCTGTTTGTCGGCGGTGCCGATGAGCGCGTCGTAAAGATTCGGTAACGTGGAGACCGGGGTGTTGTTGATCGCCAGAATGTAATCGCCCGGTTTCACATTCACGCCGATGTCTGTCAGTGGCGAGCGGGTTTTCTTGTCCCAATTTTCGCCCGGCAAAATGCGTTCGATCCGATAGGCCCGGGTCGCCGGGTCGCGCGAAAATTCCGCCCCGAGCAAACCAAGCTTGATACGCGGAGTGTCGGGGCGCTCGCCGCCGGCGACGTAAGTGTGGCCATTGTTTAATTCGCCGACGAGCTCGCCTAACAAGTAGGTAAGATCGTTGCGGTGGTTCACGAACGGTAGCAACGCGGCATATTTGTCGCGCATCGCTTTCCAATCGATGCCGTTCATCGTGGGCGAAAAGAAGAAATCGCGCATTTGCCGCCAGCATTCGAAGTAGATTTGGTTCCATTCGGCGTGTCGATCCAACTGCATGTCCAGGCCTGCGATTTTGTGCTGGTGGTCCTTGGTCTCCAGCTTGTCTTTGGGTACATCGACGATGAAGTAATCCTTTTTGATCTTTACCAGCATCTTTTTGCCGTCGAACGTGATCTGGTAATTGTTCGCGTCGCCCAGCACGGTTTCCTTGCGGTCGTCCACGTTGTAAACGCAAAGATGAGATTTCTTGTCTTTCTCGGAGAATAATTCTTCTTCCTCTTCGCCCACTTCATCAGCGGCCGTGCGGCGCAGGTAAAAAATGCGATTGTCATCCAGCATCCGGATGTCGCGATAATCCCCCGGCGTAATCTCCAAGCCGGCGATACGATTCTGGATTCCGTCCGTGTCCACTTTCACAACAACCGGTTTCTTTGGTTTTTCTTCAGCTTTCTTTTCGCCTTTCTCGCCCTTTTTCTCTTCGGCTTCCTTTGTTTTTTCTTTTTCCCGTTTTTCCTTCGCCTTGCCGACTTCATCGCTTTTCGGCGCGAGGGGGTTTGCCGTTTCTTTTGCCAGCGTGACGAGATAAACGCGCTGCATGTCGCGATACACGTTTGCAAATTCTTCTGCGCCAAAGGTCGGCTTGAAATCGCGCGCGGAGCTGAGCAGCAGATATTTTCCGTCATCGCTGAAAACCGCTTCGCCAGAGCCGTACCAGCTATCAGTGACAGCGGTTTGCTGTTTGTTCGCGAGCGAGTAGAGATAGATGCGCGACATTTCATTCTCTTCCGGGCGCGCCCAGGTGATCCACTGACTATCTGGCGACCAGTTGTAACCTTCGATCTCGCCGTATTTATCCTGATCGACCAACGTCACTCCCTTGGTTGTCACATCGACATAGCGCAATCGCTGCAACCGATCGCTCCACAGCAGCTTCTTGCTGTCGGGCGACCATTTCGGCGCGTAGTAATAGGTGTCGGCGCCGTTTGTGATCTGTTGTGGCTCGCCTTTGCCATCCTGCGAGCGGACATACAATTCATTTTCCCCGGTCACGTCCGAGTTGTAGGCGATCCATTTTCCGTCCGGCGACCAAACTGCATCGCGTTCATGAGCACCCGAAGTTTTACTCAAATCACGCGGCGTCCCGTTTTTTGCCGGCACCGAAAAAAGGTCGCCACGCGCGACGACGATCGTTCGTTCACCATCCGGCGCGAGGTTTACCGATTCGATGTGCTTGGAAGCATCCACCAGCCCGCCACGGCCACTGTCGAAATCTTCTTTGATCTCGATCGGCACCGGCGTTGTCTGACCGCTCGCGAGATCGTAGCGCCAGATGAATCCCGCTTGCTCGAACACGATCGAATCTTTGCCGATCGACGGATACTTGATGTCGTAGTCGGTGAAGTGGGTGAGCTGCTTGGTTTCCTTGGTCGCAAGATCGATCACGAACAAATTCATCCGGTTGTCGCGATCTGAGATGAAATAGATTTTGTTGTCCAATCCCCACATCGGGCAGATGTCCTGCGCGGGATTGTCCGTCAGATTTTCAGCGGCGCCGGTTTTGAAATCGTAAATCCAAATGTCATCCGCCATGCCGCCGCGATAATGTTTCCAGGTTCGGAACTCGCGGAACACCCGGTTATAAGCCATCTTCGAATCATCCGGCGAAAACGAAACAAAACCGCCCCGTGGCACCGGCAACTGCTGCGGCAATTCCGCATCCAGCCCGACAGTAAATAGTGCCCCGATGAAATCGTTGAACGATTTCATGCGCGAACGGAAAACGACTAGCGGCTTTGTGTTTTCCCATGCCATCACCAGGTTGTTAGGCCCCATGCGGTCGGAGATGTCGTCCCGGCCCACGGTGGCCGAAGTTGTCAACCGTTTCGGCACGCCGCCATCGGCTGGCATCACATAAACCTCTGTGTTCCCGTCATAATGCGAAGTGAACGCGATCTGCTTCCCATCTGGTGAGAAACGCGGGAACGAGCTGTAGCCAGGGCCGCTGGTCAGACGTCGCGCAATACCGCCGTCTTTGCCGACTGTATAGATCTCACCGGCATAACAGAAGACGATTTGCGTTCCATTCGTCGTTGGGAAACGCAGCAGGCGCGTCGTGTCGGGCAATTTTTGCGCGGAGACGGCCGTGACAGAAGTCCAGACGGACGCGATCAAACACAGAAGGCCAGAAAGTCGAAACAGAGCGTTCATATGAAAGAGATGAAAAGGTAAGGATTAGATGCCCGGAGAGGCTTTGTGGATTCAATCGAAAGCTTCATAGAAAAGAAGTGAGCAAACTGCCGTTGAACGGACCAGATGCAACCGCGATTTCTTCATAAGACGCCGCAGACCCGCGATTTTGTCTAAACTTGCTCGGGCAATTAGTAATCCTGTTTGGCGCGGAGCTCGCCGATCCTGCGAGTCGCGAGCGCGAAGCAGGATGGCGCAAGGGGTGGCGTTGAAAATCAACCGGCGCTTTCGCCGCTATGTGTTACAGGATTACCGTAAAAGTGTGCCAGTAGGCACACGTAACTCTGCTGCATCAGGGCATCGACTTACTCGTACGACGTCCATCGTCGTTTCACTCCGCCGGAGCACGAAAGAGTTTCCGCAATTGTCCGGTTCGAAACGCAAAGATTTTCTCAACATCGCGGCGTACAAAAAGCCGGTTGATCACCGCGCCACCGATCACGGAGTAGCGCACGAAATCCGTGCAGAGTGTGCCCTTGCCGCTCTCTTCGAAGCGATGTTCGTGAATCCATGTGCGATAAGGTCCGCGACGCTGCTCGTCAACGAAACGCGTTGGAGGTTCCCAGGCTGTGATTTCCGAGCGCCATTTCAAGGGAATGCCATGCACGAACAATTTGTAATCGATGAGTGTCCCAGGATGCATCTTTATTGGTGGTGGCGTGAGAACGCAAAATCTTAGCCAGGGTGGAGTAAGCACCTCCAAATTTCTCGCGTCGGCAAAAAACAGAAATATTTCGTCGCGCTTTCGAGGTAACTCTATTTGCGTGCGGAAGGAAAATTCTTGCATCGTGTTATATCAGCGGGCTCTAAAATTCCTGGTCAAAGGTTTCGAGTTCGAGGGGGGTCGCTAACCTTCCGGCGGCCCCGTCGGAAAGTCACAGGCAACGACGGACAAGTTTCTCCACGGCGTCTGAGAAAACCCGCGTCCAATCGCCGTCTCCGTCGGTTCCGGCGATATCGATTGATCGCCGAGCGCCGAAACTATTATCTCTCCTTGCGGATCAGCCTCCGCAACGCCTCCTGATCCGGCGCCAAGAACTCGGAGATCCGCCGTTGGTTGACGTCGGCGACGATGATTTGGCCGACCTCGGTGTTGACCTCGCTGAAGATGCCGTGAGACCTCATCTTTGCGACCTGGTACTGGTTATCCTCGGTGGGGGTGACGTAGTGCACCGAGGCGGCCTTGAAGCGGTGCACCAGGAAGAGGTGGACGAGGGTCATTAGGCGCTTTTTGCGCAATGAGTCCGCAAAGGTGTTCTGGTCACGCACCGAGAGGATGCTGCGGCCACGCCGGTCGTGGATGGGGGCAAAGATGACGTTGGCGAGCTTCTCTTCCTTCTCGTCGTAGACTCCGAGTTCGAGTAACTCGGAGCCGGCGCGGTGGGGCCGCATCTGGACGCGAAGCCTGCCGGGGAGCTTATAGTGCCGCGTCCATATCGCCAGCCACTCTTCAAGGAGCTTCTTGGGGACCTCGGTCTGTATCAAGTGCTGATGTTGGGTCGAGCCCTTGCCCATTGCCATGGTCCTCGCCGTGCGCCCAGACGTAGCGGCCAATGCGGCGTCCGCGCGCGGTCCGCCGACCAGCGTCTGGGGCGTGCCGTAGGGAGAATCGACCATGCGGAGTTTTCGTTGCAGGCGGGCGAGGGCGAGCATGCCGTCCTGCTTGAGGGCCATGGTGAACTCCTCGGCGGCGAGGCCGTCGATCTGGTGACCGCCGTAGGTGATGAAGTTGAAGACGAAGCCCAGCTTGCCGAGTTCCTCGGAAAAACTTTGCATTTCCTTGTCGCTCATGCCGGTGGTGTCCCAATTGAACGACGGCGAGAGGTTGTAAGCGAGCATCTTGTCTGGAAACTCCGAGTGAATCGCCTCGGCGAACTCGCGCGCGTCATCGAGGTTGGCGGTCTTGGTCTCCATCCAGAGCAGGTCGGCGAAAGGCGCTGCTGCAAGCGACTTGGCGATGGCGTACGGAATACCGCCGCGCACCTGGTAGTACCCTTCGGGCGTCCTGGCCGCCTCGCAGTCCCAGTTCACGTCGACTCCCAGTTCATGCGCCTTCTCGCGGGCGGCGTAGAGCGAGGCGCGCGCCGCGAAGCGCCGCCAGTCATCGACGCTTATCTCGACCGGTTCACCTTCGCTCGACCGGAATTCGATCACTTCGGCAACCGCCTCCCCGAAGGTGTTCAGTTCGGCGTCGTCCTGCCAGGCATCGAGGAAGCGCGCGGTGATCCGGTCGAACATCGCGTCGATCGAGGTCTCTTTCCCCTCCCGCAACGAGGCCACGGCTTCGGCAGCTTGCGCCAGAATGCCCCGGCGCTCCAGCCATTCCCGGGCCACGGCGTGCTCTCCGGCCGGTATGGCGTACAGAAGATGGCCCGTGAATTCCGCGACTCCCAGCTCGTGTAAATGCTGGATCAACGCCAGGAAACACGGCTTGTAGGCTGGCACGTTGGGGTTCGTCGCCCCAATCAGGAAGGGTTGATCGCGTTCGTCGCCGCGACCTTCTATCAGGTTGGCGGCTTCGGCGTCGGTGCGTGCGACGATCAGGCCGGGAACGCCCATGACGTCGAGCTGGAAGCGGGCCGCGTTCAACCGCTTGTTCTGCTCGTCCTGCGCCACAAGCACTTTGCCGCCCTGATGGCCGCACTTCTTGGTGCCCGGACGCTGGTCCTCGATGTGGTAGCCTGGAACGCCGGCTTCCACGAAGCGGCGGATCAGGTTGCGCACGTGTGGATCGCCGCCGTGGCCGGTGTCGGCGTCGGCGATGATGAATGGCCGAAAATCCCGAGCCTTCGTCGCGGCGCGCTGCGCCTCAGTCATCCGCGAACGCAGATACTGCTGGTTGCGATCCGCCGAGAGCAGGGCGCGTACGAGCGTCGCTGCTTCGTCGGGCACCTGGCTGAGCGGATAGCTGGCGAGATCGGGTCCCTGGTCCTCGCTTGTTCCGCCCTTGGCGGAGGTCGCCCAGCCGCCGAGGTAGATCGCCTCGATCCCCATCCGCTTCATCGCCACCGCCTGCCCCGGCGAGTACGGGCCAAACGTGGTGATGCTCTTGCGCTCCGCGAAAAGTTCGCGCAAGCGATCATAAAACGCTTCAGCTGCCTCACGCGCGATCGTATAGTCGTGACGGATGGTGCCGCGCTGTTCGACCACCTGACGCGCGGTATAAAGGCGAACGATCCCAGCGAATCGGGGGCTGTCGAACCATTCCTGGGTCTCGTTGATTTCCTGTTCGAACGATCTCGTAAGGGCACTCCTTGGTTTAGACAACAAAATCAAGATTCTCGGTGATCCGCGTTCCGTCTCGCTCGAAGGCCTCGATGTAGGACCGGATGCGGGATCTGGCATTGGCGAGATCGTGATTGGTCAGGTTCAGATTCAGGAGATCGATGTACCAGGGCAGCTTGGTGCGATTGGTCACGTAGGTGGCGACGATCTCGCGTGCAATGGGCAGCGTGGTCGTCTTCGAATCGTCGTGGACGTCGCGGTCGCGGGCGGCGAGCAGCTTCTCGTATTCTTCGTCGAGCAGGCGGGCAAAAAGCGCCAAATCGAACGTATCGCCGGCCCTGGCGCCCGTCTCTGGGTCGTCCTCGGAGAGTTGCGCACCCTTGTGCAGCCATTCCCAGAGGATGCTGACCCGGATCTCGCCGGTCGCCATGTCCTCCATTAGATAGAGCACGTCGTCGTTGCCAAAAAAGTCCGCCGGCTTGAGCGCCGCGGCTTGGAAACCCTGTTCGAAGGCATTGCCGTACTGCAGGGCTACGCTTAGCAAGTCGCGGGCGCCCCGGACGGTGCGCGGCGCCGGCTCGAGCAGCACCAACCCGTCGGCATCCTCCTGCGTGTAGGTGAGCGGCGGGAACTTGCGTTCGAGCTGGTTGTCAGCGCCGACCTCTTCCCATACCGGCCGTACGATGTGCACCATCTTCCAGTGCGCCACCCACTTGCCACTCGCTCCCGCAAGTTGCTCGCGTTCGCCGCCTGCCTTGGCCCGGCGCATGCCTGCTGCGACGCCCGCCGCGGAGCCGACCGGGATGTTGGGCTCCATACCGCCCTGCCACAGAGCCCGGCGGCCGTTCCGATCGGGGGTGTTCACGGCCCGGCGCACGCGGTCCTCGTAATTGCGCATGTAGCCGTACGTCATGCCGATGGCGTCGATATTGGGGTTGACGAATGTGGGGTCCCCCACCATCGCGTCGGCGACGCTGTTGATGTAGTCCCACCGCCCAGTGTTGAATCCGACGAAGTGGCGGCCGAGAACGGCGCGGATCTCCATCAACTGGAAGGACGCCTCGATCTGCTCGACGAGGACGTAGGCCTTGATCGTGCCTATCGGTAGCCCGAGGTGCTGCTCGAGCGCAGCGAGCAGCTCGTTCCACAGCGCTGCCTCTTCGGCGGTCTGGATCTTCGGCAGGTAGAGGAAGATCGATGCCCCCGAGCCGCGCAGGCGCTGGTGGTTGTTGACCACGTAGAGCGCGACATCGACGATCGAAGCAGAGAAGCCGGTGCCGTCTTTCTCGCGTACGTGGCGGTCGTCGAGGTGCAGACCGCGCGCGCGGAAAATCTTGGTGGTGAAGTCGAGCTGTTGGCGCCAGTCGGCGACGATGGGTCGCCCGAAAAAGCCTTGCGCCCATTGGTTCATCTCGGCGCTGACTTCTTCGGCGACGCGCAGGAAGCGTGGGTCTTTGGCGATCGCGAGCTGGAGGTTGCGCTGGTTGTCGAGCGACATGGTATCGACCTGCCCCAGGGCGTCCTCGCCATCGAACATCCAGCCGTCTGCGCCGGAGAGCAGAGCGTAAGCGATGTTGCGCAAGCCGCTCTCGGTGCTCGCCCGTGGCCGAGTAGCCGGCCCGGTGCCTTGGATCCACTGGCGCATCAGATCGGCCGGGATCTCGCCCCCATCGAAGTTTCCGTCGCGGGCGTCCTGAACGCGAATGCCCGTCCGTGGAATCAACGCCTGGGGATCGAGGAAGGCAATGCGCTGCCGGCCGCGCTCCCGCTTCAGTCGCCGCGCGATGCGCCTTGCCATCAGTTCGTGCTGGTCACGGTTGAGCGGCGCCAGAACCTCCAGCGCCTCAAGCGCCGCCGGGCTGTAGACGTCAGGGTACACCTCAAGCACGCTGTCGCGGTAATCGAGTCTTCGAGTCATCTGCCTCTCGTACCCCAAAACTTATGCTGCCGAGGGATCAGGATGCATTGCAGATAAACGCCCGTTGAACCAAACCGCTGCATTCGTCGAATGCTCTTGACCCTCCTCAATATTTACGTTCTTCCGGAAATGTGGGCACGTTATAGATCTTGATTCTTTCTTGCTCCAATACAAGAAGTAATAATCTTGCATCTCGATAGCGGAAGTATTGCAAAGTTTCAACGTGAACTGGGGGCGATAGGCTACAAATTCCAATTTGTTACCCTGGCCGGTTCCCACGCGCTCGATTACAGGATGTTTCAACTCGCGCAAGGCTGTCGGGATCACGGCATGGAGGCGTATGCCGAACTGCAAGAAGCGGAGGTCGCGGCCGAAAAGTATGGATACGGTACGACTAAGCATCAGCGCGAAGTGGGCACGGGCTACTTCGACGACATCGCTCAGGTTATCGCCGTCGGCCTGTCCTCCAGCATGGCGTTGCGAGGTTCAACCGAACACGAACAGTTTCATTGAAGCAGGCAGAGACGGCTTCTTCGGCAGTCGCGGCTTTAACTGACAGCCGCCTGGCCGCGCTCTGCGCAGAGGCCGCACAGCAGGCCTTCACCAATTACCAAGCGCGTTTTGATGAAATTACTCACCGCGCTCGTGAGCGTTTTCTGGCTCATGATCTGAAGGGAAGCTACGCGGATTCGGCCGAGAGGCTTCATCTTTATAGCAACGTGCTGGCGAACCTGATGACACAGATAACGGATCTGATGGGCCCGCGCTTGCGCGAACGCAACATCTGGACCGCCATCAAAGCCGTTTATTCCTCTCTCGTCGCGCAATCTCGAGCCTGGGAGATTGGTGAAAGTTTTTTCAACTCACTCACCCGGCGCGTTTTTGCAACTGAAGGTGTCGATCAAGCAATCGAATTTGTCGATTCCGATTTCGATGCGCCTCCCACGAGTTCTCGTCTCGACGTTCGTCGAATTTATTCTGGAGCACCCCTTCTGGAATTGATCTCGGCGGCGCTAACCGACCCTGAAGCGGGCGGATTCGCAGCCGAATGCTGGAACGAGCTTGATGTCTCGGTGCGGCTGGCGGCGGAGCGAGTCGAGGCGGAATTTCCCGGTGCAGGCCAGAGAGATTCCAAGGTGCGCCTCGAAATGATTAACCGCGCTTTTTATCGGGGCCCGGGCGCCTACATTGTCGGTCGCGCGATTCCCGATGGTGCCGATGGCGTCGGGTTGCCGCTGGCCTTTTGTCTGCGCTATGAAGGTGAACGCGGCATCACGCTCGACGCCGTGCTCCTCGGCGAAGCGGATTTGTCGATTCTTTTCTCATACACGCGTGCGTATTTCCGAGTAAACGCCGATTGTCCGCACGCCCTGGTGCATTCCTTGCGGCAGCTGATGCCGCGCAAACGCATAGCCGACCTCTATAACGAAATCGGTTTTAACCGACATGCCAAAACGGAGTTTTATCGCGATTTTATCGCGCACTTGAACGCCTCGGTCGACCGTTTCAAACCGGCTGAAGGCACGCCCGGAATGGTCATGCTCGTCTTCACTTTGCCCAGCTACGATGTCGTTTTTAAGGTGATCAAGGATCGATTCGATTTTCCCAAGGATACCACTCCAAACGAAGTGATGCGCCGTTACAAGCTGGTCTTCGAGCACGATCGCGCCGGACGTTTAGTGGAAGCGCACGACTTCGAGCACCTTCGCATGCGACGGAACCGATTCGAGCCGGCCCTCCTGGAAGATTTGCTCCGCGCGGCAAGTAAGAGGGTGCGACTGGAAGGAGACGATGTCGTTATCGCTTATGCTTACGTCGAACGCCGCATTCGTCCGCTTAACATTTTCTTTGCCGAAGCCGATGCGACTCAGAGCGCAGCCGCCGCTCGCGATTACGGCCAGGCCATCAAGGATCTGGCCGTGTCGAACATTTTTCCGGGCGATCTGTTGACCAAAAACTTCGGCGTCACCCGGCGGGGCCGGATCGTTTTCTACGATTACGACGACCTTTGTTTTCTAACCGATTGCAATTTTCGCGATCTGCCGCAGGCCAGCACGTACGAGGAAGAAATAGCAGCCGAGCCGTGGTTCTCCGTGCGCGAGAATGACGTGTTTCCCGAAGAATTTCTCAATTTTCTCTGCCTGCCCGGACCGGCGCGTGCCGCGCTCCTCGAACAGCACGCGGATTTATTTCATCCGGATTTTTGGCGCAGCGTGCAACGCAAGCTTCGAGAGGGCCAGATTTTGGAAGTATTTCCATATCGGCCCGAGCGACGGTTAGTCACCGCAAATTGAAGCTTTTAGTTAATTGCGGCCTTTTTGAAGGATCTTCACGCGCGGTCGTTTCTTGAACACGACGTCGTAATCGGCACGATCTCAAGACCAGCCACTCGAAAGCCGATTTGAGTAACCATAGACTTCATGTGTTTCGATCTGCTTGTATCTGTCGGCCTGCCGGGCATCGCCACGGCCTCTGCTTTTGTGATGCCAGGATGGACCTGCGGCGTCGTTTTCAGTCACATACCTGAACAACGATAGCGTTCGCGCCGTAGTCGGCACGAGTTTTTAGCAGATTTCCATGACTCGTCGTCGTCATTTTACGAAGGAACCGGAAGGGGTGGGATTCGAACCCACGGTGGGTTTCCCCACGCTCGATTTCGAGTCGAGTGCCTTAAACCGGACTCAGCCACCCTTCCAAATCGCTCGATATTGTCGATCTTATTCTAGGATGCGCAATTCTCCCAGAGCCCTCGCATTTGCAAAACCAGAGCATGACACGAGCGTTCTGATCCGCGATGGAGATTACACTTACTGACGGCGGAATCGAGACGCGGATCATTTACGAATTCAAACGCTCGATTGGCCACTTCGAGGCCTACAAGTTGCTTGGGGACGAAGCGGGCCGCGATATTCTTCGGCGTATCTACCAGAGCTACGCTGAGGTAGCAGTTCGATCTGGTTTATTCATTCAGCTTGGGACGCCAACCTGGCGAGCCAGCCGTAAATGGACAAGGGAGGTCGAGAGCGTGAATACCGCTGCAGTGGAATTGCTGCACTCAGCTATGCAGCAGTTCGCCGATGTGCGGATGATCCTCGCGGGAGTTATCGGGCCTGCTTCGGATGGTTATGAGGCTGGCGAAGCACCCGGCGCGGAGGATGCCTATGCTTACCATCGCGACCAGGCTGATGTTCTTGCGGGACTCAACGTCGACCTTCTCTACGCGCCAACCTTTCCAGCATTTTCAGAACTAATTGGTGTCGCACGAGCCATGGCGGAAACTGGCTGCCCGTATGCGTTGGCACCCATGCTACATCCAAATGGCACGATGCTCGATGGGACACCGCTTGCAGATGCAATCACCCGAATCGATGCCGAGATTTCGCCGACTCCAAGTCACTACATGGTCGGCTGTCTATATCCTACGCACGCCCAAACAGCGCTGCGCGCATTACGCGCGTCGCGGCCCGACCTTATTACGCGTGTTCGCGGATTAAAGGCCAACGCCTCCCCGCTTTCTCCAGATGAACTTAATAAACTGCACCATCTGGCGGCGACCGACGTTCGGATCTGGGCGCGTGATGAAATGGCGTGCGCTCGTGAGTTCGAGCTTGCCATTCTGGGTGGCTGCTGCGGAACCGATGAACGTTATATTGACGCTTTGGCAAGAGCCGCAGCCGGGTGAGGTTAATCGGAGGGTTCGCAAGGCAAAAATGTTACAATTTTAGGCTTGCCATGCCTTGGCCCGGGGCTGCATATTGTATGTCCCAAGGACAGCCAACGCTATTACTTGTTGTTCACCAGGATTCACAAGTTGTTTGCGCCGCTGTTCACAACTGTTCGCACCTTATTGAAAACTCAACCCTCCCTTACCGCCATGATTCAACTAAAACCCGGAATTCCGCCTGCCTCACTTAAAGGACCAGCTGAACCGGCTGTACGCCGAAGAAACAAGGCCAATAAAAAGAAAAAAATCGGCCTGCGTTTCGAGCGCGTGTTCAGCGATGCGGCTGTTGCGCCATTTGATCAGGTTGAATGGGAACGGCGCACCGCGGAAATCACCGATGATAGTGGCAAAGTCATCTTCAAACAGGAGGACATCGAAGTCCCGAAAAGCTGGAGCGCGCTGGCGGCCAAAATAGCCGTCTCGAAATACTTTTACGGCGATATCGCGAACGGTACCGATCCATACAAGGGCGGACGAGAAACTTCAGTGCGGCAACTGATCCATCGGGTCACGCGCACCATCGCCGACTGGGGGCTGGCGGACGGCTACTTCGCGGACGCAGAAACTGCTGAGGTTTTCTACGACGAACTGACCTGGTTGTGCTTGAACCAGCACGGCGCGTTCAACTCGCCGGTCTGGTTCAATCTCGGCTTGTATCATCAATATGGCGTGGGCAAAGGCGCCGGCGCCGGCAATTATTTCTACAATCGCGAAACCGGCGAAGCGGAGCGGGCCGCCTCACAGTACGAATATCCACAGGGAAGCGCGTGTTTCATCCAGAGCGTGGAGGACACGATGGAAGACATCATGCGGCTGGCCACCAGTGAAGCGATGCTCTTCAAGTATGGCAGTGGCACCGGCACCGATCTTTCTTCGCTCAGGTCAACGAGAGAAAAATTGAGCGGCGGCGGCAAACCCAGCGGACCGCTCTCCTTCCTGAAAGTTTACGATCAAGTTGCAAACGTGGTGAAGAGCGGCGGCAAAACGCGGCGCGCTGCGAAAATGAACACGCTCAAGGATTGGCACCCGGATATCGAAGAGTTTATCGACGCCAAACAGAAGGAAGAGAAGAAGGCGTGGGCGTTGATCGAGCAGGGCTACGACGGCAGTTACAACGGCGATGCATATGGCTCGGTCATGTATCAGAACGAAAACGTGAGCGTGCGCGTGAGTGATGAATTTATGGAAGCCGCGCTGGAAGGGCACGAGTGGTGGACGCGGCGCGTAACGGACGGCAAACCGTGCGAGCGCAAAGAGGCACGCGCGTTGCTGCGCAAAATCGCCGAGGGAACATACATCTGCGGCGATCCCGGCATGCAATTCGATTCCACGATCCACAAGTGGCACACCTGCAAAGGCACGGGCCGCCAAAATTCAACGAACCCGTGCTCCGAATATCTGTTCCTCGACAACACCGCATGCAATCTGGCTTCGCTGAATTTGATGAAGTTTAAGACGGCGGACGGCGATTTTGATATCGAGCGCTTCAAAGCGGCAGTCCGGATTTTCATTACGGCGCAGGAGATCATCGTCGATAACGCAAGCTATCCGATCAAAGAAATCGCGGAGAACTCGCATATTTTCCGCACACTTGGACTCGGCTACGCGAACCTTGGGTCGCTTATCATGAGCTACGGTTTCGGTTACGATAGCGTGGAAGGCCGGGCGCTCTGTGGTGCGATCACCGCAATCATGACCGGCGAAGCGTACGAACAAAGCGCGCGATTGGCGCGGGCGATCGCGCCATTTCCGGGTTATCACGACGCCCGCGCCAGCGGTGTGCCGAAACCCGTCGCCAGGGACAACGTCGCGTCGATGCAGGAAGTGATCGAGTTGCATCGCTGCGCAGTTCGCGAAATCTCGGATGCGAAAGAGTTCGCACATTTGAAGGAGGAAGCTGCAAAAGTTTGGGACAGCGCAACGGAACTTGGAAAGCGCTACGGTTATCGCAACGCCCAGGTCACTGTGCTCGCGCCGACTGGCACGATTAGTTTCCTGATGGATTGTGACACGACGGGAATCGAACCGGATATTGCGCTCGTAAAATACAAGCTCCTGGCGGGCGGCGGCATGCTCAAAATTGTGAACCAAACCGTTAAGCCTGCGCTGGAGAAACTGGGCTACAATGTTGAGGAGGTCGACCGGATCATTGCGCACATCGACGCATTCGACACCATCGAGGATGTCACTGATACCGATGGATCGACGATTTCATCGGGATTAAAGCCGGAGCACTTGCCGATCTTCGATTGCGCCTTCAAGCCGTTCAAAGGCGAGCGCTCACTCCATTATATGGCGCACCTGTGGATGATGGCCGCAGCGCAGCCGTTCCTGAGTGGCGCGATTTCGAAAACGGTGAATATGCCGGAATCGGCGACCGTGGACGATATCATGAACAGCTACATTGAAGGTTGGCGTCTTGGCCTGAAATCGGTGGCGATTTATCGCGAAGGCTCGAAACGGTCTGCACCGCTGAACACGCGAAAGACCAAAGACATGGGTACTGTGGCCGCCGGCACTGACGGCGTCTCCTCTGATGCGACTGGGACAGACGCGCTTCAAAAACGCATTCTCGAACTGGAACAGGAAGTGGCGTCGTTACGCGGCCTGGTGGATCAACCAGTGCGCCACCGCATGACCGACACACGGATGTCGCTCACCCACAAGTTCGAGATTGCCGGTCATGAAGGCTACATCACCGTCGGGCTGTACGCAGACGGTCAGCCGGGCGAGCTTTTCATCACCATGTCCAAAGAAGGCAGCACCATCGGTGGATTGATGGACACAGTTGGCACGCTCACTTCCATCGCTCTCCAGTACGGCGTACCGCTCGAAAGCCTGGTGAAGAAGTTTGCCTACCAGCGATTTGAGCCGAGCGGTTTCACAAAGAACCCCGATATCCGGCATGCCACCAGCATCGCTGATTACGTGTTTCGCTGGCTGGGCTGCCAGTTCATCAAAGGTTATAAGGAAGCGACTTCGCCCAACCGAGGCCAGCCGGATCTGCCGCTGAAGGAAATTGCCGAGATTGAAAAGAAGGCCATGAACCGGCCCGTGACCGATTTGGCGCGCACCGCTGAAAAAGAAGTGATCGACGTGATTACTAATCACCCGCCCGGCGATTCGGAATCTGGTCGACAGAACGGAAACGGCAACGGTCACGCCGACCGGGTAACGGTCGCGCTTGGCAGTATCTACATGGGAATCACCTGTTCCGTGTGTGGCAGCGACAAGGTGATTCGTGCCGGCGCCTGCGGCGTTTGTACCGACTGCGGCACCAGTCAGGGCTGCAGTTGAGGACGAAGCGTCAATCCCTAAGCGTCTACAAGATCCAGATTTTCAGGTTGCGCTGTCCCCAGGGCTGCGGCCCCGGGAAGGGTTTGGCCCCTTGGGATGTTGCGAATCCTGAAGACGATGTGCAGCACGCCGCCCGTGATTGGACACAGGCGCGCGCATGGCTACAATGCGTGGCCCATTTTTTCTAAAAACAACCTGAATGAATAAGCTCGACGCGCAGCGACAGAAAGAAATCCAGCAAGCAGAGGAACTGCTTTTTGCAGGGCCGCAGGCACTCGGTTTTGCCAAAGGCCTTTTCCAGGGACATTTCGTTGCTGATTGGGTTATGCCTTATCCGCGCATCCCTTCCGCGCAACAAGTGGAATTGGACGGAACTCTCACTGAGCTTCGCCAATTTCTGGACGAGCATCTCGATCCTGCAGAAATTGATCGAAAAGAGGATATACCGCGCAGCGTGATTGACGGCCTCGGCCGAGTTGGCGTGCTTGGCATGACTGCGCCGACGGAATATGGCGGGCGTGGATTCTCGCAAATGGCGAACTGCAAAATTCTGGAAGAGATTGGCCGCCGCTGCGCATCAACATCGGTTTTTGTGAATGCGCACCACTCGATTGGAATTCGCGCGTTGTTACTCTTTGGAACCCACGAGCAAAAACAGCGATGGCTTCCAAAATTGTCAACCGGCGAACAACTCGGCGCGTTTGCGCTGACGGAAAAAGAGGCGGGATCGGACGCGGCGAACGTGCAAATGCAGGCTCGGCCCAGCGAAGATGGCTCGCATTTCATCCTGAATGGTGAAAAGCGCTACATCACCAACGCGGCAATAGCCGATGTGCTGACCGTGATGGCGCGCACACCGGTGCCTGGCAAAGACGGAAAGACTGCGATCACAGCGTTTCTGGTTACACCCGACATGCCTGGATTCGAAATGATCGAAGCGCGCATGCCGAAAATGGGAATCCGGGGCACGGCAACTGCCCGGTTCGCGCTGCGCGACGTCAAAGTTCCGAAGGAGAATATTCTCGGCCCGCTTGGCAAAGGTTTGAAAGTGGCGCTGACGGTTCTCGATTTCGGGCGCACAACGTTCGGAGCGTGTTGCACCGGCGCGGCCAAGACTTGTTTGCGTCTGGCGATCGAACACGCAAACACCCGCAAACAATTCAGCAAAACACTTGGTAATTTTCATCTGGTCCAAAAGAAAATCGCGCGCATCGCTGCGGACGCATACGCGATGGAAGCGATGACGACGATCACGGCGTCGCTGATCGATCGCGGCCTCGAGGATTACATGCTCGAGACGGCGATGCTAAAAGTGTTTACGACCGAGCGCCTCTGGGAGTGCATCAACGATGTCTTTCAGATTTATGGCGGCTCGGCATACTTTGTCGATCTTCCGCTGGAGCGAATGATGCGCGACGCGCGCATTAACCAGATCGGCGAAGGCGCGAACGAAGTGCTCACTTCATTTGTTGCGTTAGTGGGGATGCGCGGGCCGGGCATGGAATTTAAGGAAATTTACGACACCATGATGAAACCGACACGGGAAGGGGGCTTCGCAAAAGCGTGGACAGCCGGCAAGAATCGGCTCGGTGCGACCGTGCGGGTTCCGGAGGTCGCAGTCCGCAGCGCCGAGCTGCGGTGGTTCGCCAATCAGCTTGGCCGGCTTATCTGGCGTTTCAATGTGGCCGTAAATCGCGCATTGATTACTTACCGCGAGCCGATTCTGGATATGCAGCTTGTCCAGGAGCGGATCGCGAACGCGGTGATGGACCTTTTTGCTGCAACCTGCGTACTCAGCCGCCAGGATGCCGAGCTTCAGTTTGCGCAACGAAATGGAACTTCGCCGATCCCGGATCAGTTGGCTGCCAAATTGTTTTTGCGTCAGTCGTTTCGCCGGATTCGCCATTTCCTTTCCGGATTGACGGATAACGACGACAAATCGGTGCTTGGGACAGCAAATTCCATTTTGAGTCAACCAGGCAGCTAACGCCGAACGTATTCGCGAGTAAAGTTTGGCCGCGCGCATTTACACTGAGAAAGACGCAGATCTCCGCTGGCTGACGGGAAGAACCTGCCCAGGGGAAGCTGACGGTCGGACCGAAAATCATTGATCAAACTGTCCAAAAACGGATGAGATCGGTCCTGCGAAAAATCCGCTCTGGCCAGTTTGCGCACGAATTTATTAGAGAAATGAAGACTCCCCGCACGCGCTATGTGCAATTGGTGCGGGAAGCCGAAAAGCATCCGATCGAAAAAGTGGGCACACGACTTCGGAGAATGATGGCTTGGCGCGCAAAAATGTAAATCTACGTTCGCGCTGCCGCGCCGACAGCGCGCCATTACCGGCGAAATCGTCGGAGTTTTAAATTATTGCCCGTTGCGGTGGCCTAAAATATCCAACGCGCCATTAGTGGTCGGAATTGCGGCGAGCCGGTCGCAAGGTTGCGGAATGCGGGAGCCTCCAGTCACAGTGTAACACATTTTTTTTGTGGTCTTGACGACCCGCTGTGTTTGTGGCCGAAGCACGACGTTCTTGCTCGGATCAGCAAATGCCGATGCGCAAAACGCGAGCACAAGCACGACGCTTGCGCATCGGACCGACCAGCCGCCCAGGCGACTTGGTCTGCCTACTGTTTTCACGCCCCAATTGTGACGCGGTTTCCAATATTGCGCAAGCCTATTCGCCGTCGCTTTGAGACAAAAAGCCGACATTTTCGGCCACAAGACTCCTTGCGATTTAATCCGTCCAGAGGAAATGCTCGAGGCGAAGATTGGTAAGACGCGCTTTTGCTTCTTCGCTCCGACCGCCTCCCGCTGCAGCGAGTTTCTCATAGATAGCGGCAGCAGATTCCCACTTCGAATCTTCCTCCAACAAGCGCGCAGCGTTAAACCCGGCCTTGTAATACCAGAAGAGTTCGCGCTGCCGATCGGGGCGCGCATCTTCCTCTAATATCTTGTAAAACGTAGCAAGCGCACTGGTGCGGTCGCTTTTCTTCTCCAGACATAGTCCCTTCTTAAACAGAGCCTGGTTCCGCCAGTGAATCGGCTCGTCCTTATCGGAGGCGAGTTGATCATAGATTTCGATCGCGCGCTGGTAATTGTTCGAATCGGCTGTGCCCATCTCGAAGAAAATGTCGCCCTTTCCGCACAGCGCCTCGCGTTTTTCAGCGGGACCCGCATCACTCTTCAATACCTCATCGTATAGGGCGACAGCGTCCTTGGGTTTGCCAAGCTTGCGTTCGATCACAGCCTGCTCGTTGCGTGCTGCCCATCGCAGCGCACCGTTTTGCCGCACGACTTGGTCAAATAGAACAATCGCCCGGTCCAGCGAATGTTCACCCATGCTGGACATCGCCGACTCTGCCGCGAAAAACAGGGCTTTTTCACTTAGCGCACTATCGGGAGTCTGTTGCGCAATAAGTTCAAACTGCGTCTGTGCATTCGCAAAATCCTGGCGTCGGTAATAAAGCTCGGCCAACTTCATTCTCACCTCCGGAGCGAATGGCGAGTTTCCATGTTGTCCGAGGAAGCGCTTGGCGAGCTCGATTACATTCGCTTCATTGCCGGCGGCGGATTCCTCGATCCAGATTCTGAGATAGTCGCCGCGTTCCGCGGCGACCGGTGTTGGGGATTCTGCTGCGAGAGTCAAATATTTGCGCGCCTCGTCAAGGCGCGGGGGTGAGGCATGAAAGGCCAGTTCCGCCAGGCTAACGAAGGCTTCCGATACGCGAGGATTTTTGGGAAAATCATGAATGAATTGCTGCAATGATTTTGCCGCTTTTTCGTCACCTTTTGCTGCCTGCAACAACCCTTCCTCCAATCGCAAATCGGCGCGCGCCTGTTCGTCGCCACCCAGTTTTCCCAGGTCGTCGTAATCAACTAGAAAGCGTGTATGGTCACCGAGTTGGAGCCAGCCGGTGGACGCGTTGAAGAGCGCAACCTTCGTCCACGGCGAATGAGAACGCGCTATTTGTTCAAAATCGGCAGAAGCTCTGGCAAATCGCCTCGCGAGGTATTGCGCCTGGGCGGATAAAAAATCGATTTGGGTCAGCAAAGACGGGGTGGGATGGAACGAGCGCGCGTCGTTTAAAATCGCAATTGCCTCATCGAAGTGCTTATCCTCGACTTCGAATTGTGCAAACTCGAGCAAAGCCGGCGCAATGGCTTGAGACTTTATGCCGAAGTGGCGAAGATCTGTGAACAATTGTCGAGCTCGCTCCCTGCGCCCTGCACGAATTTCAAACCGCGCAAGATACCATCGCGCAAACGTTCGTCGTGGTTGTTCGGGACTGCGCACCCATCTCTCCAACTCGGTACGCGATGGTTTATGTTCCGCTCGATACAACTCATCCAGTCTTGTAAAGAGGACAGGAAGATCCGGGTCCGTTGGATGACGGTCAATAAACTGCTCGATTACATCGTCTGCGATTTCCGGCGTTTTGAGTTGCTCTTGCGCTTCCGCGATACCGAACACGGCCGCAATTAGTGTGGAGTGCGCCGCTCCTTCCGGTCTTTTCAAAAGACCCTGAAAAATGCCGATGGCTCTTTCAGGTCGCCGCTGAATTAGTTCCAGGCTTCCCCGCAGCACCCGGCGCTCTTTTCGTTCCGCGACCGACGTGGGTTGTGTCTCTTCAAGAAGACGCCGCGCGCCGGCAGTATCACCTGTTTCAATATACAGTTCGGCTGCTCGTAATTGGGCCCGCGTTGCCCATTCGTTGTCGTGAATAAGACGCGTAAACGTTTTAAGGGCTTCATCGCGTCTTCCCAATGCGCGCAGCATTTCCGCCGCTCCAAACGTTGCCGCGCTGCGAAATGGCGACCGCTCATCGCTAGCCACTTGCTCATACAGTGGCAGGGCCTCAGCCCAGCGATGCAGGCTGGCAAACGCCTGGGCGCGCCAAAATTTTGCCCAGGGCAGTTCGCGCACTCGGGCGTCCTCCAACAAGATCAGAGTGCTCTCCGGCTGCTTTGCAGCTAACTGCGCTTCGGCTAGCCTCTCCACGACCGCGCGCCGGTCAACTTCGGGAAGATTATTATTCAACAACGCTTGCAGCCGCACGAGCGCGACTTCCGGTACCCCTTCTGCGATTGGCGCGCTAGCTTCGGCCATTTCGTGCGAAATATCGGCATCGGCGAATTGCGCGAGCAGGCTCAACAGACACACCAATCCTGTGCGTCTTATCTGGCTCATATGCTTTTCAATGATGACCGCAGAAATTGTCCCGTGTGGCTGCCTGGCAGCTCGCCAATCTTCTCCGGCGGTCCCGCTCCCACGATTTCGCCGCCAGCCTCTCCGCCTTCGGGCCCCAAATCAATGATCCAGTCCGCGCACTTGATCATCTCCAAATTATGTTCAATTACAATCACCGTGTTACCAGCGTTGCGCAGTTTCATCAAAACTTGCAGCAGCTTTTCGATATCGGCGAAATGCAATCCGGTCGTTGGTTCATCGAGGATGTAAAGCGTGCGGCCAGTCGCCTTTTTCGCAAGCTCCGTTGCCAGTTTTACGCGTTGGGCTTCTCCGCCGGAAAGCGTGGTTCCAGCCTGACCGAGTCGCAGATAACCCAGGCCCACATCCAGTAATGAATCTAGTTTTTCTGAAACGCTTGGCACATTTCGGAAGAAACGGGCTGCTTCGTCCACGGTCAGATCAAGGACATCGGCAATGTGCTTGCCTTTGTATGTGATCTCGAGGGTTTCACGGTTATAGCGTTTGCCGCGGCAAACCTCGCATTCGACATAAACGTCGGGTAAAAAATGCATCTCGATCTTGATTAGCCCATCGCCTTCGCAATTTTCACAACGGCCGCCCTTGACATTGAAGCTGAAACGCCCCGCGTCATAACCACGCACCCGCGCCGCGGGCAATTGACTGAATAATTCGCGAATCGGAGTGAACGCTCCCGTGTAGGTCACCGGATTTGACCGTGGCGTTCGGCCAATTGGGCTTTGATCGATCACAATTGCTTTGTCGATTTGTTCCACTCCGCGAATCGCCCGATGGGCGCCCGGTTTTTCTTTCGCGTTATGAAAACGCCGAAACAGCGCACGCCGCAGAATGTCGTCTACCAAAGTGGACTTGCCGCTGCCGGAAACGCCGGTCACGCAAGTAAAACAACCGAGCGGAAAAGAAACGGTAATGTTTTTCAAATTGTTTTCCGTCGCGCCGACCAACGTTAGCCAGCCTTCGGATTTGTCGGTCGACCGTGGTTTAGCGCGCTGTTTGGGAATGGAAATTCGCGCGCGGCCGGAAAGGTAATCGGCGGTCAAGGAATTCTTCGAGCGCAGGACGTCTTCGAGCTTGCCTTCTGCAACAATTTCGCCACCACGCGGACCCGCACCGGGACCAAGATCAATAATGTGATCTGCGGCCCGTATCGTTTCTTCGTCGTGCTCGACGACAATGACGGAATTGCCGAGATCACGAAGGCGGCGGAGCGTCCCCAGCAGCCGCGCATTGTCGCGCTGGTGCAGTCCAATGCTTGGTTCATCCAGAATGTAAAGGACTCCCGCGAGTCCGGAGCCGATCTGCGTCGCCAATCGAATTCGCTGCGCTTCGCCGCCGGAAAGCGTCCCGCTCTGGCGATTGAGTGTGAGATAACCGAGGCCGACCTCGACTAGAAATTGCAGGCGGGATTGAATCTCGCGCACAACATCGCGTACGATAGTCCGCTGCTGGGCAGTCAGCTCGAGTGTCGCAATAAAGTGCGCAGCCGCTTGAGTCGTCAGCTCACTTAACTGATGAATGTTCACCTCACGCGCGTGCCGATCCTTTATGGTGACTGCCAGGATTTCTGGTTTGAGTCTTGCACCTTTGCATACTTTGCATGGCTCGTACGCCATGAACGATCGAATGCGATTGCGAGTGAATTCGCTTTGAGTCTCCTCGTATAACCGCTGCATCTGCGGCACGAGTCCCTCGAATGGTTTTGTAACCTTCGCTTCACCATTGTCGCTGAAATCCATTTCGATCGGCGTCCCATTTGTGCCGAAGTAAAGCGCCTGCTTGAACTGATCGGGCAATTCGCGGAAAGGCGCGTCTTCATCGATGTGAAAGTGCTTCACCAGCGCCTTTTGCAAATGGCGGTAGTATGCCTGCATTCGCTTCGTCCCGCGACGCCACGGCATAATCGCGCCTTCAGCCAGCGTTTTGCCAGGGTCGGAAATCATCAGCTCGGCATCGCAAACCAACTGGGTGCCAAGTCCATGACAAGCCGGGCATGCTCCAAGATGGCTGTTAAAGGAAAAATGTCTCGGAGTTAGTTCGCCGATTCTGAACCCAGTCGTTGCGTTTCCGTAATCAGTCGAGTAACGCAGTTCCTCCCAAGTCTCCTCTGATTGGGCGTTGGGCGTTGAGCGTTGGGCGTTGGGCGTTTTTGAAATTTCGCGCAGCACAACGACGCGGTTTCCGCCCCATTTGAGCGCAGTCTCAATTGAATCAGTAAGGCGGATGCGAATGCCATCGCGGATGACCAACCGATCTACCACCGCTTCAATGGTGTGATGTTCGTTCTTGTTGAGCCGGATCCGTTCGGAGCGATCCAACTCCATTATCTCACCATCAATGCGCGCGCGCACGAATCCTTCGCGCTTGATCTTTTCGATTATGTCCCGGAACTCTCCCGGCTGATTCTCGATTAACGGCGCCAGCAAAATGATTTTCGACTCCGGCTCGTAACCAAGGATCTGATCGACAATTTGCTGGGGCGTTTGCCGAGTCAACGACTCGCCTGTCAACGGATCGTGGGGCTGCCCTATAGCCGAAAAGAGGACCCGTAAGTAATCATAAATCTCGGTCGTGGTCGCGATCGTGGACCGGGGATTTGCGCCGGCGCTGCGCTGCTCAATGGCAATGGCGGGCGAAAGGCCCTGGATGAAATCCACGTTTGGCTTTTCCATTCGATCGAGAAATTGCCGCGCATAAGCCGAGAGACTTTCAACGTAGCGGCGTTGGCCTTCGGCATAAAGCGTGTCGAAGGCCAGAGAGGATTTTCCCGAACCACTCAAACCGGTGATCACAACCAGCTTTTCCCGTGGAATTCCAACGTGAAGGTTCTTGAGATTGTGCTGGCGGGCACCGCTAATTTTGATAACTTGCGCAGGCATTCTGACGAGGAATGTCGAACCTATTAGTTAAGCACAGCAGCTCGATTTTTCCAATAACATTGTGTTCCCAGCGGTGCGATAAAGGCTAATTTTCCTCAATACCCTGGGCGTTGGATAGATCTGCAATTGGTGCGGTTCCATTTCGCCATAGCCGCGTCATTTCGATTCTTGGCACCGCCTCTTAGCTGCTACAGTTGGGTAAATGCGTGCAGGTCATGTTCACCTGATCTTCGGGATTGATCGATTCGGAAACAATAAAAGTTCGTACAGGAGGTTGCGCTTGTCGTCGGGCTCGACAACGAAATAGGCGCGCCAATTCTTAAGGCGCAGAAGCATCGACGAAAAGAAGGGGTGATGAGATTATAGCAAACCTCTTTGTTTATGATCATTGTTACTTAGAAATCCGGGCTGCCTGCGCCGTCACAAGGGATGTTTTGCTCGATACCCAATTCCTCACAGGTCGGTGTCGCCCGCCCGCCGGCCGCCGAATTCAGAGCAGCGAAATCGAAAACCAGTGACGAGTAGCTCGCCACGTGATTACATTTGATCCTCTTCGGCCCAATGGACTCGACAGTTTATCTAAACGATTTCCAAGCGCAGTGGCGCAGTATTAGATCGGCGGTGCTAGGCGCCGTCGATGCCGTCGGAAAAAGCGGGCGTTTGATTCTCGGTGAAAAAGTCAACGCGTTCGAAGAAGCATTAGCGATACAAACAGGCGTAAAACATGTGGTGGGCTGCGCGAGTGGACTGGATGCGATTGAGACTAGCCTGCGGGTGCTTGGTTTGAAGGCTGGCGATCGGGTGCTCACGACTCCGTTGAGCGCTTTCGCGACGACGCTGGCAATCGTGCGCGCTGGGGGTATTCCAGTGTTCGTGGATGTAGGTGACGCAGGGCTACTTGATCTGGAAGCGGCGGAGGAAATTCTGCTGGATAAAAGCAAGCCGATCCGTTTTCTGTTACCTGTTCACTTATTCGGCCATGCAATAGAACTGAAACGGCTGTCGGCTTTGAAAAAGCGTTTTGGTTTCCACTTAGTCGAGGATTGTGCACAGGCGATCGGCGCCACGAGCGATAGCATTCCGGTCGGTACCGTCGGTGAGATGTCAGCGACAAGCTTTTATCCGACAAAAAACTTGGGGTGCCTGGGAGATGGAGGAGCAATTTTTACCGCTGACCAAGGGCTTGCTGCCGCAGCCAGAGCATTGCGAGACTACGGACAAATCAGCAAATACGTGCATGCGTATCTCGGGATGAATAGTCGCTTGGATGAAATTCAAGCAGCAATATTGTTGGAAGCTTTGTTACCTCGCCTTGCCGCGTTTACTCAACGTCGCCGGGAAATCGCAAAGCTTTATCGAGAGAACATTATATCCGACGCGTTAGCCCTTCCACCAGCGCCAGCGGGCTCAGCTTCTGTTTACCATTTGTTTCCGGTTTTGGTAAATAATCAGCGCGACCGTTTTCGGGAGCACCTAAAATCATATGGCATTGAGAGCGCCGTGCATTATCCATTCATTATTCCCGAACAGCCAGCGTTGCAGGGCGCGAAATTTGAGGTGCCGAATGCGATGACAAATGCCCGCCGCTTCGCCGAGCGCGAGGTATCATTGCCGATCCACCCTTTTCTAACTGATGATGGTGTTGAGCGAGTTATCGATGCCTGCAATCGATGGGAAATCCGCTGAAGGTGCATGTACTCAATCGTCGTTCCAGTCTACAAAAATGAAGATTCGATTTGCGATTTGCTTCAGGTGCTCCAGCGCATTAGCAATCAGTTGACCGGCTCGCTGGAGGTCGTTTTCGTTGTCGACGGAAGCCCGGATCAATCGTTCCAGCGCCTCACGGCAGCTCTTCCCAACGTTTCGTTTGCCTCGAAGGTGATAGTACTCTCCCGTAATTTTGGATCATTCGCCGCGATCCGAGTCGGTCTTCAAAAAGCCACTGGTAGCTACTTTGCGGTAATGGCCGCCGACCTCCAGGAGCCGCCGGAATTAATGATCGATTTTTTCGACGCTCTGGCGAAGAATGAAGCTGATGTGGTAGTCGGCACGCGTATTGCGCGACAGGACCCTCTTCTGGGCCGCATCGCATCGCAGTCTTTTTGGCTCCTTTATCGAAAGTTGATTCAATCCGCGACGCCCAAAGGAGGAATTGACGTCTTCGGCTGTAACGATTTATTTCGCAGGAGTCTGTTAGAGCTTGATGAATCGCACAGTTCGCTTGTGGGACTCGTATTGTGGCTGGGGTTTAGGCGCAAACTCGTCCCTTATCAAAGACAGAAGCGAGTGTACGGAAGGAGTAGTTGGACAATTTCAAAGAGGGTTCGCTACCTGCTCGATTCAGCCTTTTCTTTTTCGCAAACCCCTATTCAAGCTCTGTTTTGGATGGGATTAATCGGCTGTATAGCTTCGGTAGTCCTATCGATGATTGTTGTGTGGGCGCGTTTGTCCGGAGGCATCCAGGTTCCAGGGTATTCGCCCGTAATCCTGACGATTACCTTTTTTGGCAGCCTAAATCTGATTTGCATGGCCATACTTGGATCCTATGTATGGCGAGCGTTTGAAAATACTAAGCAGCGTCCAGGGGCCATCGTTATGAAGGAGTTGTCGTTCACGCCCGCTATCCAAAGATGAATTTCCTCGTCCATCCACAAGGCATTTGCGAAAGCAAGACGGTTGGTGCAAGGACCACGGTTTGGGCTTTTGCTCATATTCTTCCCGGAGCGGTCATCGGTGAGGATTGCAACATTTGCGATCATGTCTTCATCGAGAACGATGTTGTCCTCGGAAACCGGGTGACCGTAAAATGTGGAGTGCAACTTTGGGACGGCTTGCGCGTCGAGGATGATGTGTTCATCGGACCAAACGCAACTTTTACGAATGATCCGTTCCCAAGGAGCAAGCAGCGACCTGAGCGCTTTGAGATCACATACCTTCGGCGCGGATGTTCGGTCGGTGCGAACGCAACAGTTTTACCAGGTATAACGATCGGTCAAAATGCCATGGTGGGGGCCGGAGCGGTTGTCACGAAGTCTGTTCCTCCTAATGCTGTCGTGCACGGCAATCCTGCACGAATTGCGAGTTATACGTCGCCAATCCAGCCGGCACGGGTAACCGACGTATCGCGGCCGGCGAAGATGATTGACGCACGAAGTATGAAAGTCCGCGGTGTAAATCTACATCAGATCCCGGCGTTCACGGACATCCGCGGAGATCTGATCGCAATGGAGATCTCCAGGCAGCTTCCATTCGTACCTGCGCGGTTTTTCGTAGTCCATGATGTCCCAAGCGGCGAAGTCCGTGGGGAGCATGCTCATCGGGAGTGCCACCAATTTCTGATATGTATCAAAGGCAGCGTGCACGTTCTGGTTGATGATGGATCGAACAGACAAGAGGTTGTGCTCGATCGGCCGGAGATAGGTCTTTATATCCCTCCCCGGATCTGGGGAACACAATACAAATATTCCGGAGATGCTGCATTGCTGGTTTTTGCGTCTCACCCTTACGATGCAAACGACTATATCCGTGACTATGATGCCTGGGTTGATCTGGTGGCCGCCTCACAGCGATCAACATAGCGTTCGATAGGAGGCAGGGAGACTGCGACAGCGGTTTAGTCAGTGCCCGCGTGACACGAACATGGAAGATAATAGTGGCTTAAAAGGAATTCTCTCGAGTTCCTATATTTACGAAGCGTTTCAGAGGCTGGTGGGAGTAAAATATGCAAGAGACTGGCTCGCAAAGAACTACTGGAAGCTTAATGGCAGCGAGAAGGTAGTTGATATAGGCTGCGGATCCGGAGCAACGCTGGATAACCTCCCTCCAGGGATCAATTACATCGGGTTTGATAGCAGTGAAGCCTACATTGCTGCAGGCCGACAAAGGTTTGACAAACGGGCGACATTCATTGTAAGCACCGCACGGCAACTTCTCGAAAGGCCCGATCCTCGATTGAACGATGCGGATCTAATTCTATGCAATGGAGTATTGCATCATTTGGACGACGAGGAAGTAATCTGTGTGTTTAAACTGGCAAAGCAAATTCTGACTGTTACTGGCCGATTGGTTTGCTTTGAGCCAACCCACCTGGCTCACCAGGCATTTCTTTCGGAATGGCTTATGAGCAAAGACCGGGGCAGGAATGTACGGTTGGAAAGTGAATGGAAGCAGCTCGCAAGCAGCGTTTTCGAGGTGTGTCACACCAGTATCGCAACCAATTTGTATCGGGTGCCATATGTACACATCATTATCCAGTGCCAAAAAGCAGTTGATTTGGAGAAACAGGCCTGAACCCGCCAATTCCTGCCCGTCCTGGTCCTTGATAGCTTCTCTTGATTCGTAATCTCAATCCATCGACGCTCCTGATCCTAACTCATGACAGAGACAAATAAACAAGCCGGTTCTCCTCTTATTCAATGGGGTGCGATCATCGGTTTGGGGATCTTGAATCTTATCATTTTTCGAACCCACTACTTCGGCAGGGATTGTTTCCCATGGGATTTTTGGAAGACTTACTATGCAATTATTCCGTTCTGGACCACGGCGGTGAGTCAGCATGTGCTTCCAGAATGGGTTCCTTTTTCCGGCATGGGATTCCCATTCTTTATCAATCTTCAGTCAAGCTTTTTCTATCCGCCGCTTTGGCTTTTTGTGGCCCCAGGCATCCACTATACATTGCACGCCGCAGTAACCATGCAGTCCCTGCATGTGTTATGGGGGGCGTGTGGCGCATTTGTTCTGCTTAGGGTGCTGACAGAGGACTGGCGGAGCGCATTGTTTGGAGCGTTGGCTTATCAGTTTTTCGGTGGGTTCTACTGCAACGCCGAGCACATGGACATCGTCCGCGCTTATGCTTGGTTGCCGTGGTTATTTTGGGCTGCAACTGTAAGGGGTTCCCTTCAAGTCAGGAATTTTCTTCTGCCGGGTATCTTTTACTGCGTGGCCACAGCAAGTTATCCTGGGAATCTCATCTCACACAGTTTCTTCCTGGGTATCTATATCGTCTTCGGTCAGCGATCTCCGGATTCGAACCTCAAAAACACGCTCATCCTTGTTGGATTGCTTGGTGTGGGAATTCTTATGTCCGTCGTAGCCCTTGGTCCCGCGTTCCTTTTGCGTAATCAACTCACTCGCGGAAATGAGATAGTGGCAGCTGGTCCGTGGCCGATCAATAATTGGCTGTCGGTGATAGCTCCGTGGGCAAGTGGCAGGGCCATGATTCGTGGCTACTTCCCTGATGTATCAATGATCTCAGCTTTTGTCGGCGTTCCGGCGCTGGTACTTATCATTCTAATCCCGAAAGCCGTTGCGAAAGCGTTTGGCGTTTGGTGGGTGCTGTTGATTTGTGCTCTGGCACTGGCCCAGGGCAGTATATCGATGTTGCGTCAGATGGCAGTGACAATCCTGCCAGTGCTCGGCCTTTCCCGAATGGCCTCCTCTGACTACAGGGGTCTAATCGGATTAGCGTTGATCGTTCTCGCCGCGGCATCGTTGAGTGCTTTCCTGGCAAGCACGCAAAACGACAGGAGGCAACTGGTCAGGCAAAGATTGAAGTCCCTTTGCCTAATACCAGTTATCGTGATGTCTGGCATTTTTGTTGTCTTTCTGCCCGCCCAGGAGTTTTTTTGGTTACTAATCATTTGGGCAGCGACCGTCATTGCCCTATACATCCAACTGCCCAATGTTAAGTATTCGCAGTGGTATTTGCTCGCAGCGTTGTGCCTGTTGACTGTTGTGGGTGGGTTGCACGTGGTCTCTGTGTCTGCATTGACGTGGACGGCACAAGGCACAGATATAGATGCTTTGTACAAACGAAAGGTTGGTTTTCGTACATCGAAGTGGCCTTTACCTGTGACAGAGAAAATTAACGGTGTGACGTCCCGATCAAATCGTATCGATCGCAAACGGGCCGATTTCGGGTGGTCTGGATACTTGGACGGGACGTACCAAATGGCCGACTGGGGCAATACAGTGCTAGAGGCGAGCGCTAAACTGGAAACCGATCAGGCTTTGAGAAGATACATGCTCGAGCCGCTGAGGCCGTTGGTCTTCCCAAATGTACAAAACGTGTCGCTTGACATGGTTCGCGGACAATTAGAGCAAGGCGCTAGCGGAGTATTCGAACAACAGAACGCAGTAACTCCGGTCAAATACGGGCTAAATGACATTGTTTACCACGTGACTTTGAGGACGGACGCGGTGTTAGTCGAGAATGAGATCTGGTTCCCCGGTTGGGAGGGCAAGCTTGAGAGAGACGCAAAACCAACTGAGAAGATCCTGGCCACAAGCGTTGGCAATAGCCTGAGGGCATGGCGACTGCCTGCAGGCCAATATACTTTGGTCACGAGGTTTAAAACCCCCTACCTCCGGGCGTGTGCCATGGTTTCGCTGACAGGCCTGTTGCTTTACTTGGGTCTGTTAGCCATTTTCTATCGAAACTGGAAGATGCAAAGGCGAATACTAGACAGATGAAGCGTGTCCACATGCAACCTTACGCATAACGCAGGGTTGTGGCTGGTAGGTGGAAAGTTCGTTTTTCAGGCAGTTGCATTCACGCAGGACAGAACAGGATCGAAATTAATTAGCACAAAGTACGTGCAGCAATCCTGCGCAATGGGACAACGCTACTGGCGAATTCATACAATGCCAGAATGGAAAAACTGCGGCCAGTGATCCAATCCCAGTCGACGCATGCACCAGTACACAGCGAACGGAATGGGAAATGCTGGAAAGACGGACGTCACTACATGGTGAAACATTCCACCTAGCTGACCCAGCACTTCGTGAACATCTCATGACTGATCGCCAAATGGACCGGCAAAAATGCCGCAGCCTTGATGTTAACAGTGGTCTGATAGAGAATACCCCGGCCGGTTCGGTGCAAAGAATTGCGGCAACGCGATGAAAAATAAAGGATACTGTTCCCACTCAGCCGTCGCTGGTAGACAATGGCAGCTGAGCGAGCCGTGTCGAGGCGAACACGGAAAGGTGGGGCGGGGCAATTGACGAGGCGAACCTTGAACGGCGCCGGAATTGAAGGAAGCTGCGACGCAAAGGTACGCGGTGGACCATCCAAAGAATTTCCGCGCAACGTGATCTTGACGGTGGCAATATGGAAGTTGCAGTAAATGAGCGTCAGGCGGACAGCCAGGCCTGGGGTCAAGCCGCCTTGGAAGAAAGGCGCGAACGCACTCGCAGCCTCCTTGCGGGGATTGCTTCCCGGCGAGAAAGCTGGATTAATCGCAATAGATATTACTACGGGCTATTGAGGCGGCTCCTTCGATTTCTAGTCGAGCCGCACAAAAAGGTCCTGTCAGTTCGCTGCAGCACCGGCAACGATTTGGACGCCGTTCGGCCCAGCGAGGGCAAAGGCATCGACATTTGCGCCGAAATCGTGGAAATCGCAAAGCAACGCAATCCAGGCTTCAAATTTGCAGTCGCCTTTCCGGACAAGGACGAGTTCCGCCAGCTTTTCGAGCCGGGCGAAAAATTTGATTACATCCTGTTCAACGACATCGGCGACACGGTGGATGTGCTTCAAGCGTTGCGTAATTTGAGACCGCTGTGTCTGCGGCACACGCGTTTGCTCGTTGAGACTTATAACCATCTTTGGGAGCCATTGGTCACCTTTGCAGAGTGGATGGGGATGAAGGTCCCTCGCGCCGAGCAAAATTGGCTCTCCACCGCGGACATTCGCAACGTGATGAAGCTCGCCGGCTTCGAAGCTCTGGAGACGCATTGGATCGTGCTCTTTCCCAAGTACGTGCCGCTCGTTTCGACTTTCCTAAATCGATTCTGCGCCCGCCTGCCATTCCTGAAAAAACTCTGCATGACGCAGGTCGTCGTCGCCAGAGCACTGCCTCCGGCTGTTCCGAAAGAAGAATTATCCGTCTCGGTGATTGTTCCCTGCAAAAACGAGAAAGGAAATGTGGAGGATGCCGTCCGCCGGATTCCATCTCTCGCAGGGCGGACGGAGATAATTTTTTGTGACGACCATTCGACCGATGGCACTGCGGAAGAGGTGAGACGAGTGCAGTCATGCTATCCGGAGAAGGATATTCGCCTTGAGTATGGCCCCGGAGTTTGTAAATCACAGAACGTTTGGACGGGTTTCAATGCGGCAAAAGGCGATGTGTTGATGATCCTGGATGCCGATCTGACAACGATTCCTGAAGAACTGCCTTACTTCGTCGATATTATCGCTTCTGGACAGGCGGAGTTTGTCAATGGATCGCGCCTGGTCTATCCGGTTGCAAAGGGAGCAATGAACGGAGCAAACATGCTGGGCAACAAATTTTTCAGTCTCGCTTTTACGTATCTCCTCGGCCAAAGGGTAAAGGATACTTTGTGTGGCACGAAAGCCCTTTGGAGAAGCGACTGGGAGCGAATCAGACCACTGCTGGGAAGTTGGGGAACGGAAGACCGCTGGGGAGACTACGAACTCTTGTTTGGCGCTGCGAAGCTGAAGCTCAAGATTCTGGATCTACCGGTTCACTATCAGGAGCGCATTTACGGTACAACGAAGATGACGAAGGTCTTTCGAAACGGGCTTATCATGCTAAAGATGTGCTGGCACGGATTTCTAAAGCTAAAGCTTGGTTACTAACCCGGTATCGGATTCAAATCCTATGGGTCCGCTGAGTATCATTTTGGGACGGCAACTTGAAATCGCAGTCATCCGAACATTTTCTCGTGCAAGAGCGCATCGCTAACGAAATTCGACACGGACGTTTCCTGGCACAGCATGGGGCAGGGGAGATCTGGAATTGGGAAAGTCCAGCTGGAAAACTGCGCTGGGCCCGCCGGGTGAAAATGCTCAGCGCTCATCTAAGACCAGGGATGAGTGTGCTGGAACTGGGATGCGGTACGGGCACCTTCACTCGAGAACTGGCGCAATCCGGAGCGGACATTATCGCCATTGACGTTTCGCCAGAGCTTCTGGAAATCGCCCGGGCCAATTATTCGGCTCTCAATGTTCAATATCAAACCGAGAACGCCTACGCGTTGAGCTATCCTGATGCCACGTTTGATTCTGTGGTGGGTAGCTCGGTTTTGCATCACCTCGAAGTCGAAGAGGCGCTGCGCGACGTGTACCGCGTGTTGAAGCCAGGAGGTACAATTTATTTTACAGAGCCCAACATGCTCAATCCTCAGATCGCGCTACAAAAGAACGTTCGCTGGATTAAACGGAAGCTGGGCGATTCATCGGATGAGACTGCATTCTTCCGGTGGCCACTCCGGCGGCTGCTGGAAAAAACAGGGTATCGTGATGTTCGGATCGATCCGTTCGATTTTCTGCATCCAAAAACGCCGGTTGCGCTGATCGACCGAGTGAACGCGTTCGGCCGGTTTCTCGAGAACGTGCCTGTCATTTCGGAAATTGCGGGCTCGCTTTATATCCGTGCGATCAAATGAGCGAGGCGTCGACGGTTTTGCAAAGCCAGGAGGCGAACGATCGAGTTGCAACATTGCGTAACCGCGCGCGGCTCGGCGCGAACAAGAATCTTCTTTTTTGGTATCGTGAGCTTTATCGTGATCAATTTCGGGACCTTCCCAATCCGGCGGGGCTCTGCATACTTGAGATAGGCAGCGGCACGTCGCCGCTGAAGCAATTTCTGCCGAACGTCGTTACAAGCGACGTGTTACATCTTGAGTATCTCGATCTTGTATTTGACTGCCATGAGATCGACAAGCTTGATGCAATCAAAGACAAGAGCGTTGACGTTATTACGCTCACAAATGTTTTGCATCATTTGAAAAGCCCCATCGCATTTCTTAACCGTGCAGCCAGCAAATTAAAATCAGGAGGGAAAGTAATTGCGACCGAGCCTTTTTTTTCTCTGTTATCGACTCCGATCTTCAAATATCTGCACCACGAACCGGTAAATTTCGACATTTCCGAGCCCGAGTTAGGCGAAGTGCAGGGGCCGCTGGCATCGGCAAACATCGCTTTGCCGTGGCTAATATTTTTCCGGCGCCGCGATTGGCTGCAGCGGTTGGACGAAAACTTCAACGTGGCGACTGTTTCGGTCCGCCCTTACACCGGCCTGTCCTACATGGCCACTGGGGGGATATCCCACAGGTTGCCTATTCCACGTCTTCTTTATCGCGCCTTGTTTCGCATAGACCGCGCAATCAGCCATTATTTCCCAAGTATGTGCGCCTCTTTTTTTACAATAATTCTGACGCGACGCTAAATGCCGGCAACTTCACTCCTTCACAACGTTGGAAATAAGGCCTACCTGCGCGCCTTTCCAGCATACCGCCTGTTTTATCGCGCTTTCAAGGCATACACTGACCGTGGGGAGCGGCAGCTACTGAGAAGGATCCTGTTTCGGGGAGCTGTTGTCGTGGACGCGGGCGCAAATATCGGTATTTATTCGCAATTTCTCTCCCGCTGTGTTGGTCCGACTGGCGTTGTTCATTCATTTGAGCCGTCGCCAGAAAATTTTGGGCGATTGCAATTCGCCACGCGCAACCTTGCGAATGTGCGTTTGTCCCGAGCTGCAGTTGGAGAGCGTAGTGGCAGATCCAAACTTTATGTTTCGGATGAGCTAAACGTCGATCATCGGACCTACATTGCGGAAGGAGATTCGCGCGATGCCGTACCCATCGATATCGTAGCGCTCGATGATTACTTTAAACCCGGCCAGCGCGTTGACCTGATCAAAATGGACATTCAAGGATACGAGCTTCATGCGCTACGTGGCGCCAGGCGCGTAATAGAGGAGAATGTGGACATCAACGTTCTTCTGGAATTCTGGCCTTCTGGCTTGGAGCAGGCAGGTGTTCGCTGGGAAGAACTTGTCCAAATGCTGCAGAGCTTCAATCTGGAGTTGGCACTCGTAAGAACGCGCGGGCTGATTCCGTTTGATGCACGCCATGTTCGAACAGATCCGCTTTGGTACGTTAACCTTTTCGCAAGGCGCAGGCGCGAATGAGATGTGCATTCAAAGGGTGTGCACGTGGCCCAGTCCGCAAAGTGATGTGACAGGGATTGTCAGGCGAATCATGTCAACGATTACGGCTGAGTAAATGCGTACAATCATCGTCACAGGCTCCGCGGGATTGATCGGTTCGGAAACGGTAAAGCGATTCGCAGAAGAGGGCGCACACGTCGTGGGGATCGACAACGACATGCGCTCGCGATTTTTTGGTGCGGAAGCATCTACGAAAAAGACCCGTGATAATTTAATCGCGAACGTCCGCGGCTATGAGCATCATGACCTCGATATCCGGGATGCTTCTGCAGTCGCCGGGTTGTTCAAAAGTCATTCCGGAAAGATCGATGCGATTGTGCATACGGCGTCGCAACCATCACACGATTGGGCGGCCCGCGATCCTCAAACTGATTTTACGGTTAACGCAAATGGCACTCTGAACCTGCTCGAAGCAGCAAGAATATTTTGTCCCGAAGCGCCGTTTGTTTTTACTTCGACAAACAAAGTTTACGGCGATACGCCGAACCAGTTACCACTGGTGGAATTGCCGACTCGGTGGGAAATCGAGCCAGGACATGAATATCAGCAGGGGATCTCGGAAAGCATGAGCATTGACTATAGCAAGCATTCGCTCTTCGGGGCATCCAAAGCCGCAGCCGATATTTTGGTGCAGGAATATGGGCGCTATTTTGGGATGCCGACCGTTTCTTTTCGCGGCGGCTGCCTCACCGGACCGGCACACGCAGGCACAGAGCTGCACGGTTTCCTTTCTTACCTGATGATATGCACAGTGAGCGGCAGGCCTTACCGCGTGTTAGGGTACAAAGGCAAACAGGTTCGTGACAACATCCATAGCTTCGACCTGGTCGAAGCATTCCTCGAATTCATTCGCGCGCCGCGCAGCGGAGAAGTGTATAACATAGGGGGCAGCCGGCACAGTAACTGTTCGATACTCGAAGCGATTGCTTTATGTGAGGAAATAAGTGGACGCAAATTAACTTGGAGCTACGAGGAGACGAACCGGATTGG
The DNA here is from genome assembly GCA_035651975.1 of Candidatus Udaeobacter sp. GTDB lineage: Bacteria > Verrucomicrobiota > Verrucomicrobiia > Chthoniobacterales > UBA10450 > Udaeobacter. The sequence goes on along the minus strand of DASREQ010000054.1, from coordinate 36,297 downwards.
CGACCACATCTGGTGGATCAGCGATGTTAGGAAATTTCAGAAACACTATCCCACCTGGAAATTTCGTTACAGTTTGCGGGAGATTCTGGAAGAAATTCATGACGTAGTCAGCAAGCGTAGAGAATAACGACAAGCCGGCGATCTCGGGGTCTTCGCTCGATCTCTCAGTGCCCCACGCGTGGAACATACCGGCCGCTGATCGATTCGATTAATGATCCTGGAATCGCAGCCGTTTGCTGAAATACACTGGCATGAGGAGGGGATGACCTGTTTGCTCTGGCATCGGCGTGAATCTTTGCGCCTGAGCATCTTCCCTATCCAGGACCAACAAAACCCAATAGGGTAGTGCGACAACTTCTGTGCCGGGCGGCACTTGTTTGAGTCCATTCAAAAAGGGCAAGTACCGTCCCCGGGGAATATTTTGAATGAAGTCGCTTTGAGAAATGTTTGGCAGCCAGGTATGCTGGGTATTATCGGTCACATGTAAGTGATAACCCGCTTTTAGCGAACGCAGGTCGACAGAACTCACGGCAGGATCTCCAAGGACCAGCTCATCCACCATTAACTTTACCGGGTGGCGACGATTCTTCACCGAGGAACCATTGCCAACCAAACACCACGAGGCCAAAACGACTACTATCGAAAGCGCTCCGCCCAGGGCCAAAGCCAGACCGACGGGGATCTTTGGCTGGAAATCTGCTTCGCGCGCAGCCGTAACCTCGTAAAATTTGGTGGCAATCAACAGATAAAGCCCACCGACTCCTGAAGAAGGCAAAAGGAAGAATAACGGAAGCGTGGCGGCAAAGATACGCGTTTCCCCATCCCACGGCGGGGCAGCAGGAAGTGAGGTAATCGTTCCCAACACCGCAGCCAGATTTAGCCAGCTCAGCGTTTGATATGTTTTGAGCTTTGACGCGAGCTGCCGGCCTCTCATTAAGAAGAACAGCGAGAGCAGAAGCCCGAGGACCGCGCACCAATGAGCAGATTCTGTAAACCAGGCGGAAGGCATCTCTGGACGGAGAGACCGAAATGGGGTGTTCTTTGACCAAAAGAACCGAAGCGCTCGCCACCATCCCGCCAAAAGCTTGCCTGGATGGTGGCTAATCTCCGCTAAACACTCCTCTCTAAGCAATTGTAATGCTTCTGGGTAAGCCTGTTCTACAATCCGCTTCCGATCAGATGGGGCTTGGCTAAGTTTGTGTTGCAACAGCTCCTCGGCGTGTTTTCGGCCGTCTGCCCAGGTCCCCCCATTTAGCAATCCATAAACACAAAACCATGCGTTGGAAGGACACGGCCATGCCATGACCCGGTAGTACGTCATTTCATGCAAAAAGAGCGATGTAGCGACGGCTGCGGCGCTTAGGCCAACCATTTTTGCTCTGGCCCTAAAGTTACCCTGGCATAATTCCCACGCAGCCAAAACCAGAAATGGCAGTGTCATGTATGCAGCTGGCCTGGCATTGAGAGCCTGCGTGATAAAAAAGAGCCCGCCACAGTAGAGCCAGGTTCTCACTTTTCCGTCTCGGGCAAGGCTTTCGACCAGTATGCCAACGCCGCACAGTGAGTAAAGGAGACCCAGTTGTTCTGTCATAAACAACCCTGTGCAGTGAAGCCGTATATAAAAAGTAATGCATACTAGATAAACCGTTGCTGCGAGGCCACCCAGACGGACGCGGATCACTTCGAAAGCTGACCACGTGGCCAGCGCCATAACAATCGTTAAGACGAACGTAATCGACTTGAAGTCATGTCTTAAGATTTTTAGAAGGACAGCCAAAAGGAGGGGAAAAGGATGCCTGGCCCCGGCCATGGCGGTGATCTTTTGTCCGTTGAGCAGGTCGCTGGCTGCAGTATAATACAAATTTGAATCAGATCCCGGCAAGATACCCCAGATTTGAAAAGGACTCACTGCAGGGTGAGTGCCGGTGTTGTAACACCAAGCCTGAAAGACCGCCTGGGTAAGGGCTATTACCAATAAAGAGAAAGCACTTCCCGCGCCACGTCGAAACAGGAGCGGCAGAGCCGCCGCCGCGGCGCAGACTAGCACGACTGGCAACGTGCCTTTAGACAAAGGGAACAGCCAGGCCACCGGCATGGGGTAACTCAGAATCCAAACGGCAAAAATGAGGGCTGCCAGGAGACATACCACCCGAAGACCTATTGAAACCCAGGAGAATCGAATTTGTTGTGACATTCCCATGGTAGGCAGCCGATATGTGAGTCGTGGTCCCTTAATGCGCGCAAGTTACCAACAAGGCGTTATACTTGCCGGGATTGGATATGCCGCACGGCTTTTGTTACCACAGCAAAAATGGTAAAAACCAGAAGCAAAGCCAGTGTGATCCGATTTAAGATCATCAAGACCCAAAACAGTGTAGGACGATACTCAAACTCGACACGATTTTCGCCAGCATTCAGGAGCACTCCAGCCTGCCACTGGTTTACTCGCAAAACGGGCCTCTTTTTGCCGTTCACTCGGGCCTTCCAGGAAGGCGTAAACCATTCGTTCAAAATTAGAAGAGAACTCGAGGCGGAAATAACGGTCACATAACTTCGATTGGGTTTATCGACAACCTTTACAATGCGGTCTCCCCTATTCTCCGAGCGCGGTTGCCTTCTCAAAAAGCCTTGGGCCATCTCAAATTCAGCAGCAGTCGCGTAGGCCGCCGAGAAGTAGTCAAATCCCTTTTTGATAATGCTTATAAATTCATTCTCGTTTTTTGCGAAGCCGGCAAGGCGATGCACCAGAGTCAGTCGCCCCATCGCGCTGGAATTTTCGTACAGCCGGTAGCCTTCGGTTTCCAGTATCTGCTTTGCCCCCGGATCAGTAGGCGAGTCGGCAGGGCCGCATAACACATAACGCGCACCCATCATCTCACGCAGATGCGGAACGTTGGTCAAATTGCTGAACCGAAATTGATCATAAGGCTGCGGAGTCAGCTGATTGTAGAAGCTTCTGATTCCATAGTAACTTGCGTTCATTGCCCAGAACCGATTCGAAAATGCCTCGTCACGGAAATCTACTCGGTAATTAGCTGCGTCGATCTCCGGCGCCATGCGCTTGAGCACCCTGTGACTTAGCAAGTTAATCGGCTTGTCGAAATCTGATTGTGAAACAGAGAGTCCCCTTATGGGAATTACCGCTGCAGCCACCGAAACAATAGCGGCTGCTGGGACCACGTTGTTATAATGGGACAATCTAAAGAGACGACCAACGGCAAGCAGAATCGGAGCCACCGCCATGATCCAAAGCGATCTCGGCAGTCCGCCGTGGCTGGTTGGAAGAAGCTCCCATAGAATTATCCCAGCAAAGATTACCCCTAATATTGCCGGCAGAATAAGAGGCCGGATCCGATCGCTCTGTTTGTACCGCTGAAAGCTTTGTTCGAAAAGGCTGTAACCCAAGCCGCTGAGAAAGGAAACGCCAATCACAAAAAGAATAAGATGTCTCCCAGCTTCGCGAATCTTATCGATAAGAGGAAGGCGAAAGTTTATGTAAGCCAAGCCCAGGTTTGTCCCGAATCCGGAAAGCAATCCGTACAGACCGATAACGCCAAAAGCCATCACCAGCATCCGGGTAAAGGAATTAAGCTGACGAAAGTAAATTCCAGCTAGTAGCACGCCCACTACGCCAAGTGGACCGACATAGGGACTGCCTACGATCGCGATCCAACCAGGTCTAATAACAACACCTGCAGCCTGATTTAAGCTGAGTTGATAAAGGTTGAAGCTTTTCCATGGAATGTGCGCATGCCCAATCACGGTCGCTCCAGCACCGACATGCCGAATCATTTCATCAGTGGCGATATAGGTTGGGAGTAGTGCAGCGCCGGCTAGTCCGAATATAATGCCGCCGCAGAGTAACAGCGAACAGGCCAGGTGCCAGATATCGACAAAACGTTTCTGGAGACACAACCAGGCAATGCCCGTGGCAAATAACAGCAAACAACTCAGACCAGCGTGAATGACTGCCTGGGACGGGCTCGCGAGGGCGAGCAGACCGGCAGCAACCGAAAAGACAAGTATTCCAGAGGGCTTTCCAGGGAATCGCAATAACAAGACCCCGCCAGCGAGCACTAATGGCAACCATGCGTAGCTGGCTGTGACAGTAATCCAGCTGGCGTAAAGTTGCGTGTTCCACGCCAGCATTCCGACGGATGCGGCAACATAAGCGGCCCACGGTGGAACCGTAGCACACCGCAACAAGACATAGAGGTTAACGTAAAAAACGAAGAGGTGGAGCAGCGTCAGATGCGTGAGCGTGTATAACGACGCCAGTGGCCCGCCATAGCTGAGCAGCCCGAAGAAATAAAACGGATAGAGGATGGAAAAATGTGGGCTCTCAAAGATTGGAAACCCTGTCCCGATATCTGGCAGATAGTATGGAACCGACCCAGATAACGCTAACCGTGAGACCTCCGAAAATATCGGCCCGTAGATGTGAACATTGTCCAGAAACGGTCCAAAGAGCAGCCCGGACGTTAAAAACGAGCTGTAACGGAGCAGAAAGGTAATGACCAGCGCCAGGAGAACAAAGCTGTCCAAAGCTCCAGGACAGTGAGACCGTTCCTCAGTCATACGGCCGATAAGTCCGTCGAACGCAATCAGGGTCGCGTTCGACGTTTGCGCTGTTCATAGAAGCGATATTCACCCAGTGTGGTGCCTAATTTGCACAACACATGCTCGAATCGCCCTCCCGCGTACGCGCGAAGGTTCGCATGGGGGCAACTCTACGCAAGATAAGATCGAAGGAACAGCTCCATGATGTGCTCGGTTGCTCCGTATGTAACATGTCGCAGATCAGACTCCCATACGGTCGACCGGTCTGAGTTTACCACGATCTCATAACTTGGAAAGTAGTCCACATTACCGTGCGCGGCAGCCCATTGCTGTGCGACTGATCTCAGGAGAGACTTGGCATAAGTGTTGGCCACGACCACGTCCATTGTTGAAAACGTCGCCATCAGGGGCACTGGGGAAACTGTGATCACAATGCGATGGTCAGGATGCCCATAACGGGAGAGCAATGCGTGTATCGCTTCCAGATTAGTCCAGTTCTCAGCAAAACCAGTCAGGTGAAACTCATACCGATCTGGATGAGTCTTGAACAACGGAGTGCGATTGATGTACACGTTTGCTTTTATATCGCGCCAGACCTCGGCCAATCCCAGAGTAATAATCACCGCCCGACAATTGGCTATGCGTTTGGTAACTGTTTGCATCAGCGCGCGGCGATCCAGAGTTTCCTCAAACCCAACCGATTCAAGAGTAGGCGTGATATGCGGGTCAAACCAGATGTCCTTGGTAATTTGAACAATCGATTCCACAGGAAAGGTCGCGGTTGGGTCGAGAGCCCAGCGAAGCTCGTTCAGCATTGAGAACGTGTTATACTTGTTCGTAAAGCCGAGTCCTGTTACGTCCTCGTTGACCGGTTGAAGCCTGACGAACTCCGGTGCGGCGCTTTCAATAACCAATCCGCGTTCGACGAGAGCCTGTTCAAGTGCTCGAGCGAAACAGGATCCGATTGCAAAAAACTTGTCTTGCGAACGTAGTTTGAATTTCGGATCAATGTGCGGTGTAAACCAGGTCCGCGGCAGCCAGGTCTTTCGTAGCCGCTGAAAAGCGTAATCACCTGTGAGATCATTAGGATCTACCCCCTTTTTATACCAGCGGCTGGCACGATTTTGTTGCCAGTTTTTATCCGCCTCAGCTGCAGTTGCGACGTAAATGGATTTCGGGACAGGGAACGACGAAGCACTCGACAAGACAGGCGGGAGCGGCTTCACGGCGTGCGTCGCAGGTATCGAGCAAGAAGTTTTATCCATTCTCATCATTAACAAATCACAGGCCCGACGCGAAAACGATTATTTGCGCCGTGTATTCAGCCAGTCCCGCAGGACGACTTTCTCGACTTCCCGCGTGTTGGCAAATCCAATCAAACGGGCCAGGACAAACCAGAGCGTTTCAGCCCGCGCTGAAAAGTCGAGACTGGCGGATCAAAGCATTTTGCGCGATAAAAGCGAACTGTCATGGAACCCGCATCCGAGAACACAGTCCTTATCATTGAGGATGAACGCGATGTGGTCGATCTTCTCGCGCTCAATTTGCGCAAGGCCGGTTTCGCGACCTCCACGGCGCTCGATGGCGCTGCAGGGCTGGAGAAGGCGCGCAACGAAAAGCCAGCTTTGATTATTCTTGATCTCATGCTGCCAAAGATGCCCGGGCTGGAAGTTTGCAAAATTCTTAAAAGCGACCCGGGGACTCGCCGAGTCCCGATCATGATGCTCACGGCGAAAGCCGAGGAAATCGACCGGATAGTCGGTTTGGAATTTGGCGCGGACGATTACGTGACAAAGCCTTTCAGTCCCCGGGAAGTGGTCCTACGGATTCGAGCGATCATGCGCCGTGGCGACGCGAAACAGGACGATGAACGTTTGACGGCCGGTCCCATCACCGTTGATCCGGCGCGTTATGAAGTTTCTGTTAACGGCAAACGAGTCAATCTCACCAGTCTTGAATTCAAACTTCTGCGTACACTGATCCAGCGACGCGGCCGTGTGCAGGCGCGTGACCGCTTGCTTAACGATGTGTGGGGTTACGAAAGTGTCATTGATACGCGCACGGTGGACACGCACGTCCGACGCCTGCGCAAGAAACTTGGCAAGGCCGCCGATGTGATTGAAAGCGTGCGCGGGTTCGGCTATCGGATGAGAGAAAAGTAAGGCCAGATGTGTTGGCTAATCCTCGGCGTGCTCTGCGTCGCATTCGCAGTGACAGGGCTGGTACTCTGGCAAAAATGGGCTGCGCCCTGGGCACAAATTGAGCAGCTCGTTTTACAAATAGCCCGCGGTGAACGCCCGTCCACGTTTCTGATAAACGGTGGACCAGATCCACAGCGGGTCGCTCTGGCGCTGGAGAACATTTCTGCCCACCAGCAGGAACTCGAGCGCCAGATCGCAGGGCGCGAATCCGACACGCAAACAATTCTCGGCGCGATGGAGGATGGCGTGCTGGTCGTTGACGCGCGCAACCGCATCACACTCATGAATCCCACATTCGAAAAACTATTCGAGCTGCGCGATCCGGCAGTGGGAGTTCCTTTGGTTGAGGCCGTCCGACACGCAACATTGGATCAACTGGTCGCGGAGACGCTGCTTACTGGCGAAGCCATGCGAAGACAGTTGAGCCTGACCGATTCGCGAACCCGCGCCGAGCGGCATATCGAAGTCAGCGCCGTTCCAATCAAGAAAGGTGATGATGAAATAACCGGTGCCGTCGCGCTCTTCCACGATATCACCGAGTTGAAGCGGCTGGACCAAATCCGGCGCGACTTTGTGGCAAATGTTTCCCACGAACTGCGAACGCCTCTGTCGATTCTCCGTGGCTACATCGAGGTATTGTTTGATGAACCGGAGACGTCGCAGGAGGAACTAAGACGCATCCTTTCGATCATGGAACGGCATTCCAAACGACTTCAACAGCTGGTTGGCGATCTGCTAAGCCTCGCACAACTGGAGTCGCCGCAGGCAAAGCTGGAGCTCAGCGACGTGCGGATTGATGAGTTGTTTAATAACCTTATTCGTGACTGGAAAGAAAAACTCTCCGGCAAGAACCTGAAAGTGATTGTCGATTTGCCCTCGGAGGGGTTGACGCTTCGCGCCGACGGAACGCGCCTGGAGGAAGTGCTCCACAATCTGCTGGACAATGCGGTGAAATTTTCACCCGAGAAGGGCCGGATTCGCCTGCGAGCGGCGCGTTGCGGCTCCAACACGGTACTCAGCGTGACTGATAGTGGCATCGGAATCAGCAAGGACCATTTGCCGCGAATTTTCGAACGCTTTTATCGCGCTGATAAAGCGCGCAGCCGCGAGCTGGGAGGCACGGGCCTGGGGTTGGCGATTGTGAAACATATTGTCCAATTACATGGCGGCCGGGTGGAGGCCGAGAGCGAACTAGGGAGTGGAACCACGATTCGCGTCGTGCTTCCGGAGGCGCCCCGCGGTTAAATTCGTTGAACCGGATCAGTGTTCGCGGTTTCAACTATTTAACGCTGCAAGCGGCGACGCCTGTCACACAAAAGTAACATTAAAAATTTTGACGCTTCGGCGCGCACTACGGCAGGCTGCTGCATCTATGAAATCTTCTAAATTTGCTCGCAAAATTCTAGCGACGGCGCTGTTGGCCGGAGTCACTGCGACCGCCTCGGCGCAGATGATGATCAACGGTGCAGGCGCGACTTTCCCCTATCCGATTTACTCAAAATGGTTCGATGAGTACGCAAAAGTCGATCCTTCGGTCCGGTTTAATTATCAATCGATTGGGTCGGGCGGAGGCCAGAAACAAATCCTGGCGCAGACAGTCGATTTCGGTGCGTCCGATGGTCCGATGAGCAACGAGAACCTGGCGAAGGCGCCGAGCAAACTCCTGCACATTCCGACCGTGGCAGGCGCGGATGTGGTTGCCTACAATCTTCCCGGAAATCCAACGCTGAAATTCGATGCAGATACGATCGCCGGAATTTTTCTCGGCCACATCAAGAAGTGGAACGATCCGAAGATCACGGCGCTGAACCCCGGAGTTAAATTGCCAGATCAGGAGATTGTGGTGGTGCATCGCTCTGATGGCAGCGGGACCACTTATATTTGGACTGATTACCTGAGCAAAATCAGCCCCGAATGGAAAACAAAGGTCGGCACAAATACCTCTGTAAACTGGCCCACCGGCATCGGCGGCAAGGGCAATGAGGGTGTAGCGGGTCAAATTAAACAAACTCCAGGAGCACTCGGCTATGTGGAATTGATCTATGCGATCCAAAACAAAATGCCGTACGCCGAGGTGAAAAACGCCGCCGGCGAATTCGTTAAGCCGACGCTCGAATCAATCACCGCCGCGCTCGCAACAGCAGACATACCAGATGATTTCCGATTCTCGATGACTAATGCACCGGGAAAGGATGCTTATCCGATCTGTGGGGCGACATGGCTGCTGGTCTATGAGCAACAGAAGGACGCCGCCAAAGGAAAAAAAGTCGTGGAATTTCTGAAATGGGCGATCAACGACGGCGAAAAAATGGCCAAAGATCTCGATTACGCCCCACTTCCAGAGAACGTGCAACAGCGCGTTTTGAAGCGGATCGACGAGATTAAAATGTAATCTAACAAAGAATGGAGGCTGCTACAGCTCCAGCAATCATGCGCGGCGAGCCGCTCTCAGCGGCCGCCGCGATGAAGCGGCCGTCTCGCTTTGGGGACAAAGCGTTCGAGTGGCTCACATTGGCCATGGCGCTCACCGTGGCTGTGCTTGTGATTTTGATCGGCTGGCAACTATGGCAGGGGTCGCTGCTTGCCATCAGGAAATTTGGGTTCCATTTCCTTACCACATCCACATGGGACCCGAACGCAGAGGAGTTCGGCGCTCTGCCGTTCATTTACGGAACGCTGATTTCCTCGCTAATCGCATTGCTGATTGCGGTCCCCTTGAGTATCGCAACGGCAGCGTACCTGACTGAACTTGCTCCGTGGTGGATTCGACAACCGCTGGCGTCTTTAATCGAAATGCTCGCCGCGATTCCGAGTGTCATCCTCGGGCTCTGGGGCATTTTCGTGATGATCCCATGGCTGCGGGATTATCCCTTTCCATGGCTCAAACGATTGTTCGGTTGGACACCATTTTTCACCGGACCGATTTATGGACCGAGCATGCTCGCCGGAGGGATCATCATTGCAGTCATGATCCTGCCCATCATCACTTCAGTGTCGCGCGAGATTTTGCGTAGTGTGCCGGATTTGCAACGGGAGGCCGCTTACGGTCTTGGCGCGACTCGCTGGGAGGCGACGCGTATCGCGGTCCTGAGTTATGCGAAGAAAGGGTTGTTCGGCGCAGTGATTCTCGGTTTGGGGCGCGCGCTTGGCGAAACGATGGCTGTAACAATGGTGATCGGCAATACCCCGCAGATCGCCGCATCGCTGTTCAAGCCGGGATACACCCTGGCAAGCGTGCTTGCCAATGAATTCACCGAAGCGACGAGCGACATTTATCTCCAGGCGTTATTCGAAATCGGGCTTGTCCTTTTTGGAGTAACGATTCTGGTAAATCTTCTCGCCCAGTTGCTTTTGCGGACGATCACCACCACGTCAGCCACGCGAGCGGTGCAGTAACTATTATGGATACGAGGCGATCAGACAACCATCCGTGGCGCAGATTCAAAAGCGCGCTGGCCTCGGTAATTGCCTTCATTTCGGCGGCTTTTGTGATCACGCCGCTCGGTCTTGTGTTTTTTTACCTTCTTGTCAACGGCGCTAGTTCGGTGAACTGGGCCTTCTTCACCAAATTGCCTGCACCGGTGGGAGCCCCTGGTGGCGGAATGGCGAATGCAATCGTCGGTTCGCTCGAATTGCTCGCTATTGCCGGCATAATTGGAATTCCGGTCGGCGTGTTGGGTGGAGTTTATCTCGCTGAGTACGGGTCCGCGCGAATCAATTCCATTCTCCGTTTCCTCGCTGACGTGCTCAACGGTGTTCCGTCGATCACCTGGGGCGTCGTGGTGTATGGCTTGGTAGTTTTGCGCTTCAAAGGCTTCTCGGCTTACGCTGGAGGCCTGGCCTTGGGTCTTATCATGATTCCGCTGATTGTGCGGACCACGGAGGAAGTTATCCTTCTTGTGCCGAACGGCTACCGCGAAGCGTCACTCGCGCTTGGCGTCGGCCGTTGGAAGACAATTGTTCACATTGTGATGAAAACGGCATCCAAAGGCATCATCACCGGGATTCTTCTTGCTCTCGCTCGCGTGGGTGGCGAAACAGCGCCGCTCCTTTTCACCGCTTTCGGAAATCGTTTTTGGAACCATAGTCTCAATCAGCCCATCGCCGCACTGCCGTTGCAGGTTTTTACCTATGCAATTTCTCCGTATGACGATTGGCACCGTCAGGCCTGGGCGGGTGCGCTCGTGCTCGTCACCGGAATTTTTTGCGTTAATGTATTGGTTAGAGTTTTGACTCGAGGGCGTGGGGCGTCCGTCGTGTAGGAGGCTTGCATGGAGGACTTAGTCATGGAAACACCCGAACAGACCGTTATGGAGCGTCTCCAACAAGGATCAGCACCGCCGCCGGAGGCGGAGATGCCACCAGCTCGCACGTTTGAAGTGAAAAATCTCTCAATTTGGTACGGGGAGAAACGTGCAATCGATACTGTAACGCTTGATGTAGCTTCAAACGCTGTGACTGCCATTATCGGGCCGAGCGGCTGCGGCAAATCGACTTTCCTCCGTGCTCTCAACCGCATGCACGAGCTGACGCCAAGGACGCGCATGGAAGGCACGGTCCTGCTGCACGGTGAAGACCTCTATTCGAGTGCGATCGATCCCGCGATTGTTCGGCGTCGCGTCGGAATGATTTTTCAGAAATCGAATCCGTTTCCAACTATGACAATCGGCGAAAATGTCGTTATTGGATTGCGCTTGAATGGCGTCCGCAATCAGAAATTTCTCAATGAACGTCTCGAAAAATCGCTGCGCATGGCTGCGCTATGGGACGAGGTCAAAGACGATTTAAATAAGCCGGGCACCAGTCTTTCGGGTGGCCAGCAGCAGAGACTCTGCATCGCGCGCGCGCTGGCAGTGGAGCCGGAAGTGATTTTGATGGATGAGCCTTGTTCGGCGCTGGATCCCATCGCCACGGCGAAAATCGAGGAATTGATCTACGAACTTAAAGCCAAATACACAATCGTAACCGTGACACACAACATGCAGCAGGCCGGCCGCATATCGGATTACACCGCTTTCTTTTACCTTGGGCGGCTGATTGAGTTTGGTCCGACGACCAAGATTTTCACAAATCCGACCGAAAAACAGACGGAGGATTACATCACGGGCCGATTTGGATAATGGGTAGGGCGCGACCGCTGGGCGCGCCGCGAATGGAAGCAAAAGTAAGGATACGATTAAGATTAAGATTGGGGAGTGCCAAGCGATGATCGCGCCAAGACATATTCTAGGAACATTTGACGAATCGCTGGCGGCGCTGCGCAACAATGTGCTCATGATGGCTGGGCTGACGGAGCGTAGCTTGGAGCGGGCAATGAAGGGTTTGGTTAATCGCGATGACAATATTTGCGCACATGCCATCGCCGATGACGAAGAGATCGATCAGCTGGAGAAACAGATCGATAAGGACGGCGTTGATATTTTGTTGCGCTTCCAGCCCGTCGCGTCCGACCTGCGCCGCGTCGTCTCCGCAATGAAACTGTCCTCCAATCTGGAGCGAATGGCCGATCAGGCGACGACGATCGCGCGGCGTGCGCGGAAGTTAAATCAGCATCCGCCTCTATCCGAAGTGGACTTGGTCCGGCCAATGTACGATCACGCGATGTCGATGTTTAAGGACAGCGTGGACGCCTTCGCCCGTGAGGACGTCGAGCTTGGGCGCGCGGTCGTTGCGCGTGATGAAACGCTCGATGACCTGAATCGTAAGGCGAGCGATAAACTAGTCGAGCGCATGGCGGGCGACCCGGACCAATTACGCGGCTACTTGAATCTGATTTTTGTCGGACGCTGCCTGGAGCGCGTCGGCGATCACGCCACCAATATTGCCGAAGACGCCGTTTACGCGGCGAATGCTGAGGACATTCGGCATCAGTCTCTCGCTAGCGCAACGTGAGGCGCCATTGGCGGACGCAGCCGGTCTTGCCTAACTTTCCAAGCAATGGTTGCTTCAATGATATGGGCAACCAAGAGTGGGGTGGGACCTTTGGTCCGCTGCGACGGGTCGGACGTATGCGCTACTTTTGGTCCGCCGGTTAAACGACGACCTAACATGCCTACAGCGGCCGCCAAGACGAGTGTTACCCAGGAGCTTTCTGCAAAAGTCGAGCTGCTCGAGAAGGATGGTCGCCAGGAAGCTTTTTTTTTAGCTCCTGAAAATTTTATTAACCGCGAACTGAGCTGGCTTGAGTTCAACCGGCGTGTTCTCGAAGAAGCGCAGGACCCCACTCAGCCACTTATCGAGCGAGTGAAGTTCCTCACGATCTTTAGCTCTAACCTGGATGAGTTTTTCGAGATTCGCGTGGCTGGGATCAAGCAACAAATCAAAAGCGAAACGAGCGATATCGGGCCGGACGGCCTGAGTCCGACCGACACGTTCGACCGTATCCAAAAGACTGTACGCCAGCTGGTCGCAACTCAATACGCGCTGTGGAAAAATGAATTGCTGCCCGAGCTTGCGAAGAACGGAATTTACGTGCGCGAAATTGCGGAACTGTCGCAAAAACGCGCGGCCTGGGCGCATCGTTATTTTCAGCAGGAAGTTCTTCCGATGCTTACTCCGCTGGCGGTGGATGCCAGCCATCCGTTTCCGCACCTTTTGAACCGAAGCCATAACCTGCTGGTGCGCGCAAAATTGCAGCGACGGGGTGAACCGCTCCACGCAATCGTGCAGGTGCCGAGGGCAGTATCGCGTCTCATCGCGCTGCCGCGCGGCAAGAGCGCGGACGAACTGTGGGAATACATTTATCTCGCTTCGCTTATCAAACAGCACATTGGTGAATTGTTTCCCGGCTTAATTCTGGATGAGGTCCACGCCTTTCGGGTCACGCGCAACAGCGATCTCTATATCGATGAGGAGGAAGCGGAAAATCTGCTGCGCACCATCGAGCAGGAGCTGCGGCGCTCAAGTCGAGGCAACGCTGTTCGGCTCGAAGTGGAAGCGGATTGCCCAAAAGATGTTTTGGAATTGCTATTGAGGTTCTTCGACCTGACGGACGCCGATGCCTACAAGCTGGATGGCCCGCTTTCGATGACACATCTCATGCCGCTGGTGACAAACGATGCGTTTGCCAAGCTCAAAGACAGGCCATTTCAGCCGGCGCGCGATCCGGCGCTTCCGCCGCATGTCGATTTTTTTGAGGTACTGCGACGCCAGGACGTGCTGCTGCATCATCCTTACGACAGCTTCGATCAAATTGTCGAGTTGATCGAGACCGCTGCGCAGGATCCACAGGTGCTGGCGATCAAAATTACTCTTTACCGGACAAGCGGCGATTCGGCGATCGTTGAGGCACTCATCGACGCGGCAAACGCTGGAAAACAGGTAACGGCCATCGTTGAGCTACGCGCGCGATTTGATGAGGCGAGCAATATTCAGTGGGCCCGCCGTCTGGAGGAGGCCGGGGCGCACGTCATTTATGGTGTGGTCGGCCTAAAGACACATTGCAAGGCGCTGCTGATCGTTCGCCGCGATGCAGATCAAATCCGCCGCTACGTGCAGTTAGGCACAGGCAACTATCACCCCCGCACTGCCCGCATTTACACCGACTTCAGTTTGCTCACCAGCGAACCGAAATTGACGGAGGAAGTGGCAATCGTCTTCAACACCCTCACTGGCCTGGCAGGTTATCCGGGACTCAAAAAATTAATGGTTGCCCCCTTTGATATGCACAGCCGCCTTATCGAATTGATTGAGCGAGAGCGCGATCACGCCCGGGCAGGCAGACCAGCGCGTATCGTTGGGAAATTGAATGCGCTGGTCGATCAGGAGATCATCGAAAAATTGTACGAAGCTTCGTGCGCAGATGTATCCATCGATTTGGTCGTCCGCGGCATCTGTTGTTTGCGGCCAAAAATGCCCGGCTTGAGCGAGAATATCCGTGTCATCAGCATTGTTGGCCGCTTTCTCGAACACAGCCGGATTTTTTATTTTGAGAATGCTGGTCAGCCCAAAGTGTTCCTCTCCAGCGCGGATTGGATGCCGCGAAATTTCTTCCGGCGCATCGAGCTGGCCTACCCCGTCGAAAACCCGGCATTGCGCGATCAGATTATCCACGAGGTGCTTCCGAGCTTTTTGCACGATCGCGTCAAGGCACGAGAGCTGCAGCCCGACGGGACCTATCGTCGATTGAAACCCGAGGGAACGGAGCCGCGCGCCCAGGCGCAATGGCATTTTCGTGAAGTCTCTCGCGAGCGCGCAAAGAAAATGACCGGGTCCAAGAAGAAATTGCGCGCAGACAAATTAATTCCGATCACCGTTGCCACTGAACCCCCTGGTACGAATCTAGAAACTGACAGCGGTCAAAAGCCGGCGCCATCAATGATGACTACGCCGACCTCGCCCAGGCCAGGCACAACTCGGAAGCAATCTTGAATAACAAAATCCTCGTCATTGACGTCGGCGGCTCAAATGTGAAGCTGATGATTTCGCGCGCGGAGCGGCGAAAGTTCAAGTCGGGACGGAAGTTGACGCCGCGCGCGATGGTGAATCAAATTGAAGCGCTGGTTGCCGATTGGAAATTCGACGCTATCTCACTCGGGTTTCCTTCCCCCGTGCGCAAGGGAAAGATTGCAAGCGAACCGAAGCATCTCGGGAAGGGGTGGGTGGGATTCAAGTTTGAGAAGGCGCTGGGCAAACCAGTGCGCATCATCAACGATGCCGCCATGCAGGCGCTCGGCAGCTATCACGGGCGCCGGATGCTCTTTCTCGGACTCGGGACAGGACTTGGATCGGCTCTGGTTTGGAACAACTACGTCCTCCCCCTCGAATTAGGCGACCTGCCCTATCGCAACGGCAGTATCATTGAAAGTTACCTTGGGAAGGCCGGCCAGGCGCGGCTCGGGGGGAAAACCTGGCAGCGCGACGTTCAGCACGCCCTTGTGCAATTGAAGAAATCGCTCATTGCCGATTATGTCGTGCTTGGCGGCGGAAATGCCAAGGAGTTGAACGAAATCCCGAAGGGAGTTGAACTCGGACATAACCGGAACGCTTTTTTGGGTGGAGTTCGACTCTGGCAAATTGACTCCCGCACTCGTCGGCCCAAGTGGCAGATTCTTTAAAGCAGTTAAAAACGTCAAAAGAGTTACAAAGTTAAAATAGAACACCCTCAAATGCTTTCTTCCTTTTAACTTTGTAACGTTTACCTCTTCAACTCCGTTAACATGAAACTCTATTTTCTACGACACGGTGAAGCCGACTGGCCAGGCTGGAAGAAACCTGATGACGAACGTCCCTTGACCAAGCGCGGAAAAAGAGAAATGCGCGACGTAGCGAAATTTCTAGACCGCCTGAAGGTACGGCCCGACTTAATCGTGACCAGCCCGTTGCCCCGGGCGGCGCAGACCGCTGAAATCGCGGCCGACTACCTTAAGGCGAAGGTGCGCAAGGATGAATCGCTGTCACCAGGATTTGGCAGAAGCAAATTGCGAACCGTGGTGAAGCGACATCGAGCAAACGTTCTGATGCTTGTCGGTCACGAACCGGACTTCACCAATGTTATTTCAGGATTAACGGGGGCGTCGCTCAAACTGTCCAAGGCTGGCGTGGCGCTGGTCGAGGTGGATCCTGAATCCGAGGAGGGAAAACTTCTTTGGCTTTTGCCGGCAAAGATCGGCAAGAAATAGTAGCACAGGCATCTTGCCTGTGAGGGCAACCGGGCGTCTCGCCTGGTTGACACTTTCTTCGCAGGCAAGATGCCCGCCAGCCCCACAGCCAAGATGGCTGTGCTGCTTGTTACTGGGCGAGCAGGTAAATTGCGACTAGCGCGAGCAAGAAGTACGGAACTAGCACGGCTGCGCCGGCGTAATCCTTGGCCATTCGTTGTCCGAAGAAGAGTGCAATGAGGGCGATGGCTGAAACGACAGCGCCGTAGAAAGCGATGGTCGTTTCTCGCGAAACGATTAGCATCAGGCATCCAATCGCGCTCAGTGCTCCGGCTGCAACTTCGAGAATCGTGATCGCGGCTAACAGAACTGGCACAACTCCAGCCAGCGGGCTCTTCACAAAATGTCCATTCAACCATTCAAGGTTACCGCGGTGATCGATGACTTTATCAATCCCTGATTGAAGAAAAAGAATCCCGAGAAACGCGGAGCCGAAAATCTGGGTCAGATAAATTGCTCCGGGAAGTGTGTGCAAAGATGGCATGGCTCACGAATCTTAGCTGGAACGATGCAGCTTTGTCGATTCTTCATGGTAGCGACATCGCGCTGCGATGTCCGGACGGCAGGAAAAAAACAGGGACGCGATTTTATCCGCGTCCCTGTTTTGTAGAAGCGATTTCGCGATTCGACTATTATGGAGTTACGGACCGACCTGAGCGTAGTACCCGAAATGCAAGTCGTCGGAGCCAGAATTTAGGTCAATCCAACCCTGGACTAGGGTGCCGTGTGGCAGGCCTGCATTGACTGTGACGGTCAGTGTTGCCGAACCGTTAGCCGGTACGGTCACGCTGGCTGGCACAGTGAGCCGGGTATCACCCGAGCTTAACACTCCAGCATCGAAGACGCTGGGAACCGTCCCCCCGAATGTGCTCGGAGTGAACTTCGTCACCGTGACGGCGTACGTCTGATCGCTCGCGGTCGGGTTGGTCAGTGTAATGTTCAGCGACACCGGACGGCCTGCTGTAATCCTACCGAAACTGGCTGAAACGGGATCCATCCACGTCGTTCCGTCTGCGGCAACGCCAAGGTTCTCGCGCCCTGCGCCCTGCGCTGTTGGTCCCACATCGTGTGTGCCAGTAACAGCGTCCTTAATCACGAGGTCGGTGCGGTTGACGAGCGCTGATTTAATCTGCGCCGGAGACCAGGTCGAATGAAGCTCCTTAAGCACCGCAGCCGACCCTGCAATGTGCGGAGTCGACATGGACGTTCCTTGGAAGAAAGCCCAACCGCTGCCATCGCCTGGGCAGCCCGGTCCCTTGCCGACGCAGGTGATCGAGCTGAGCACATTAACGCCAACAGAGGTTACGTCGGGTTTGATAGCCACATCAACGTTTGTCGGTCCCTGGCTGCTGAAGCCGGCAAGAATGTCCTTGTTAGGCGTGACGAACTCCTGGAAGATCGCGGTTGTTGATGCATCTGGCGGGTTTGCAGCCCGCAGCGCTGCCCCTTCGTTCTTGCCAATCATCACGGCTGGCAAGTCATCGTCGAAACCAGGCGTCCGTGCCATTGAAATCGGGTCTCCAGCGACGTTGTTGATGATGACAACGCCGATGGCACCTGCTGTTTTGGCGTTAGCGACCTTCTGGCTGAACGTGCAAACTCCACGGTCGATGATTGCTACGTTGCCGGAGGCACCCGGATCGACGCTGGCGCAACCGTTGGCATGCGTGTCAAAGAGATTAAAAGACCCCGCAGCCAACGGCGCAAAGTCGCCTACTGCTGCGCCGACTGTTGTGCCACCGCCTGACGGATAAGTAAACGGCTCGCCCACGAAATGCTGGTTTGTACTCGCGGCGACGGTAATGACTTTGCGTGCGCGTCCGGGCGACTCAACCGTATTCGGTCCGGGACCGCTGTTGCCAGCAGCCACAGCTACGGACAGACCTGCATCGACGGCGTTGTCGAGTCCGATAGCCAGCAGGTCGTTGTTACCATGGTAACTGCCGCCGAGTGATAGATTGAGAACATCCATTCCGTCTTCGACTGCCGCGTCGACCGCGTTTAGAATGTCCTCGCTGCGAGCGTTGGTTACGTTGCCGGGGAAAACGTTGTAATTGCCCAGGAATGCCCCCGGCGCCATGCCGGACATACTATTGATCAAAACACCGTTTACCACTGCGTTCAGAGAGGGATTAAAAATTCCGGCTGCGATCCCGGCAGTATGCGTTCCGTGGTCCTGAATGGCCTGCGCATCGAAGTTCGTCTGGTTGTTCTTATTGTAGAAAACCTTGGCGACAATAACTTTCGGGGAGACGTAATTGCAGTCTTGGTCCGGATGATGCGAATTGCTGTCTGCCGCATCGCACTTCGGAAAGCCGGGAGGATAGCTGAAACCAGTCGGATCGAAGAACGGATGCGTGTTGTCGATACCAGTATCAATGTCGCCGATCTTGATGCCGGCTCCGGCAGCGGCTCTTCCACCAGCAGCGGCCCACGCCGGGTCGGCATTCACGATGAAATGGCTCTGGCTCAGGTTCGGATGATAAAGAGCATTGTACTCGGCGCTCTGGACCATCGGTGCGGCGGCGATTGTCGCTAAGGGTGTTCCGTTAAGTTGTACCGCCACTGCGTTAAGTGAGACGTCGTATTCACTCGTAACCTTTGCCCTGGGCGCATTGGCTCGCAGCCATCGTCTGAATTCGTTGCGTCCGGCGGCGAGCTGGGCGCGTACCGATCTGACCGTGTTACTACTGAAATCGATCTTCCTACCCGCAACGGGTTTGGTAGCCGAGTGAACGCTTATAGGATCGCCCTTGAGTTGGACAATCGCGCTCGATCTGTCCACGTCCGGGCCCTGGTTGAAGGCGTCGGCATTGGCGTTGGGTCGGGTTGTCGCCGAGCCGCCGACGCCAAATGCTATGACGCTTAAGCCAACGGAAGACAATACCAGGAATACTGCGAGGATTTTTTTCATGGGTTTTTGATGGGTGAAAGAATCACGAGCTTGGGCCACGACGTCCTACGTGTCAACACTTTTCGCGTAAAAACGGTCTGTCATTGGCAGTGCCCAACGCGGAGTAATTATCGCGATATCTGACCGGATCGCTCCCTCCTGCGACTGGATGCTGCCCTAGTCACCTTGGGCGACTGCGTCGGCGAAGGCGACGTCGCCAGATTTCAAATCCAGCTGCGCTTCCGCGGCTGTTCCAAAAACACGGGCGCGGCTTTCATCGAATTCTTTTTCCCAGCGTGCGACGACCACTGTTGCCAGACAGTTGCCGATCACATTCACGCAGGTGCGCCCCATGTCCATCAATTCATCCACGCCAAAAATAATCGCCACCCCAATGGGTCCGAGTCCTGACGGCACAAACGAATTCAATGCCGCCAGCAAAATAACAAGTGATGCCCGCGGCACGCCGGCCACACCTTTGGAAGTCAGCATTAACGTCAGCATCATCGTAATTTGGTGGCCTAACGACATATGCCATCCCATTGTCGTCTCGGCTGCTTGCGCCACAAATACCGAGGCCATCGCCAGGTATAATGTCGATCCTGTAAGGTTAAACGAGTAGCCGGTTGGCATTACGAACCCAACGATGTGCGGCGGCACGCCAAAACGCTCCATCGATTCCATCGCTTTCGGCAACGCCGATTCGCTGCTGGTGGTCGCGAATGCCAGTGCTGCGGGCTCTCGCACGGCCCTGACGAATTGCTGCAACGGAATCCGCGCAATCCAAATTACCAATCCAAAGATCAACAGGATGAAAATCACGAGTGCGACGTAAAGTGAGCCAATCAATTTGCCGAGATTCACCAGGACGCCGGGACCCTGTGTGCCAATGGTGTGGGCCATCGCTGCGCCTACTCCGATTGGCGCAACTAGCATCACGTAATTTGTAAACTTGAACATGATCTGGGCCAGGCTCTCCATCGCCCGGATGATTGGTTTCCCTTTTTCGCCAATCGCTGACACAGCGAGCGCAAACAGCACGCTAAACACGACGATTTGCAAAACGTCTCCGCGCACCATCGCGTCGATCACGCTCGAGGGGAATGCATGGACGATCGTTTCAACAAAAGTTTTTGGATGACTTTGCCCGATTGTCTTAATTATGTCGGTGTTGGTGGCGTCAAGAGTTACACCGATGCCGGGCTTCGTGAAATTGACTACAGCCAGGCCAATGAACAACGCTGCCGTAGTGACGATCTCGAAATAGACCAGCGCTTTCACGCCCATGCGTCCTACTTTTCGCAACGCACCAGCCCCCGCGATTCCAACCACGATGGTCGAGAATACCAGGGGCGCGATGATGGATTTGATCAGGTTAATGAAGATGTCCCGCAAGAAATAAACCGCGTTCCCCCAATCGGGCCGCAGCCAGCCAATTATCCCGCCGGCAACCAACCCGATCATGATCTGCATCGTCAAAGACGGCCGATACCATGGCCGGCGTACGCTCCGAGAACCTCTCGCGGTCATCGCCATTGTATTAACACAACGCTCGAATCCGAGGTAGGCGTTTCAGGTTTTGGACCTGCGATGACGCGCCGCAGGCGCTCGAAATCAATCTATCATTCGCTGGTCAAGCTCGCCGTAAGCATCGACCCGGCGATCCCGCAAGAATGGCCAATGCGTGCGCTGCTCGTTTACGCGGCTCCAATCCACATCGGCGATCACAATTTCTTCTTTGTCGACGCAACCTTTTGCAATGATTTCGCCGTCCGGCCCGCAAACAAAGCTTTGTCCCCAGAATTCAATGCCATCCCCGCCAGCAGGCGCTTCATGGCCCACGCGGTTTGGGACGGCGACATAGCAGCCGTTGGCGATTGCGTGACTGCGCTGGATCGTTTCCCAGGCGGAATGTTGCGCCGCGCCGAACTCTTTCTTTTCCGAAGGATGCCAGCCGATTGCTGTCGGATAAAAAATAATCTCCGCGCCATGCAACGCGGTCAGGCGCGCCGCTTCCGGATACCATTGGTCCCAGCAGACACAAACGCCGATTTTGCCTTGTGCTGTTGGCCACGCTCGAAATCCGAGATCGCCGGGCGTGAAATAAAATTTCTCGTGATACAGCGGGTCGTCCGGGATATGCATCTTGCGATATTTGCCGAGCAATTTTCCATTTGCATCAATGATTGCCGCGGTGTTGTGATAAACGCCGGCGCTGCGTCTCTCGAAAAGTGAGGCGATAATCACGGTTCCGGTTTCTCGCGCTACGTCTGCCAATGCCGATGTCGATTTGCCGGGAATTTCCTCGGCCAGATCAAAATTCTTGTGATCTTCTGTCTGACAAAAATATTGTGCCCGAAAGAGCTCCGGCAAACAAACGATCTGCGCGCCCTGTGCCGCCGCGTTGCGAATGAATTCGATCGCACGCGAAAAATTCTTCTCCGGCTCAGGGCCGCAGCGCATCTGGATGAGCGCGATCTTTGTTTTCGCAGCGTCCGGCATTGCTGAAAAATTGGATTCCTGGTGTTGTAGCCGCCGACTTCTGAGCGGCGCGGGGCGCGCCTGCTTCGTGAATCAGCGCCGCGCTTCGCAGAGCGAAGCGACTACAAGATTGCTTATTTCACCGATTCCGCGGGCACGATTTTCACGCTTTCAATCACGATGCGTTTTGTCGGCTTGCTCACTTCGCCCATGCCGTTGTTTGTGACCGGCGTGTCGCCGATTTTCTCCAGAACATCAACGCCTTTGATCAATTTGCCGAACGTGGTGTATTGCCCATCGAGGCGCCGAACGGGCTCGAGGCAAATGAAGAATTGCGATCCAGCCGAATTCGGATCAGGCCCGCGCGCCATCGAGATAACACCCTTATCGTGGGAATGATTGTTAAATTCGGCCTTAATTTCATATCCAGGACCGCCTTGTCCGTAAGAGGTCTCTTTTGCCGGATCTTTTGAATTCGGGTCGCCACCCTGAATCATGAATCCTTTGACGATTCGGTGGAAGATGGTGCCGTCGTAAAAGCCTTGACGTGCCAGCTTCTTAAAATTCTCGATCGTATTCGGTGCGGCGTCAGTCCAAAACTCTACCACCATTTCACCTTCATTCGTTTTGATAACAGCGACTTCGTTTGATGCGTTCATAGGCCTCTTCTCCTCTTTCTTTTCTTCAGCGGCAAAAACCGCTTGGCTCAGTAGTGCCAGAGCAAGGGCGATCGAGAATTTCATGCTGACAAGTGACACAAACGCCGCGCGCTGTCACGCCAGATCATTAAAATGGCGAACACTGAAGACGAATGAATGACGAAGCATGAATGACGAATTCTTGCGGTGCAATACACTGCACCGAGTTTTGGATTTGTCTCGTCATTCGTCATTCGGGTTTCGTCATTTCACTGCTTTCTCGGCTCCGTCCAGAAAGCTCTGATGGTATTCCTGCAAACTGCGCACCTGAACTTTCCGTTTTTGCAGTGACCGGATCCCGTTCGCGCTGGCCAGCGCGGCGCGCACCGTTGTCATGATTGGAATTTTTGCCGCCAGCGCCGCATTGCGAATGACCACTTCGTGCTCGCGCGGAATTTTCCCGCTCGGCGTGTTGATGATGAAATTGATGTCGCCATTCTTGATGCGGTCGAGCACGTTCGGTCGTCCTTCGTGGATTTTGAAAACCTTGGTCACTTTGATTTTCGCTTTTGTCAGCGCTGCCGCCGTTCCGCTTGTGGAAATGATTTCAAAGCCGAGCTTCACAAACTCCCGCGCGACCGGGACCACCGCCTCCTTATCAGCGTCCTTGACGCTGATGAAAACTTTCCCTTTTTTCGGCAGCGGCGGCGGTGCAGCCATCTGGGATTTTGCATAGGCGAGTCCCAGATCGACATCCATTCCCATTACTTCGCCGGTGGATTTCATCTCCGGACCAAGCGAGATATCCAGGCCTTCGTAGCGCAGAAACGGGAACACCGCTTCCTTTACGGAAAAATGTTTCGGTACGATTGCCTTTGTGAAGCCGAGCTGGCGCAGCGATTTTCCGGTCATCACCTTGGCAGCGAGCTTTGCAAGCGGGACACCAATCGCCTTGCTGACGAATGGAACCGTGCGCGATGCCCGCGGATTCACTTCCAGCACGTAAACGTCGTCGCCTTTCACGGCGAATTGCACATTCATTAGACCTCGGACGTGCAACTCGCGCGCCATCGCCTTTGTTGCCGCCGAAATTTCGTCCACGACTTTTTGAGACAAGGAGAATGTCGGAATGACGCAGGCGCTATCTCCGCTGTGAATGCCTGCTTCCTCGATGTGTTCCATGATTGCGCCGATCACAGTCGTTTCGCCGTCCGAGATGCAATCGACATCGACTTCAATCGCATCTTCCAGAAAACGATCGATCAGCACGGGGCGATCAGGCGTCACTTCAATTGCGCTTGCCATGTATCGCCGTAGGTCTCCCTCATTGTAGACAAGTTCCATGGCGCGGCCGCCAAGGACGAAGCTCGGCCTAACGAGCACCGGATAGCCGATTTTCCTGGCGATCGCGACGGCCTCTTCCGTGTTCGTCGCCGAACCGTTCGGAGTTTGGCGAAGACCAAGTTTGTCGAGCATATCCGCGAATAAGCGTCGATCTTCCGCCGTCTCGATGCTTTCCGGCTGTGTGCCAAGAATCGATACGCCTGCCGCCTTCAATCCGCTTGCCAGATTCAGCGGGGTTTGACCGCCAAACTGGACCACCATGCCCTCCGGTTTCTCCTGATCATAAATATTGAGCACGTCTTCGAGGGTAAGCGGTTCGAAGTAAAGTTTGTCGCTGGTATCGTAATCCGTGGAGACGGTTTCCGGATTCGAGTTGACCATGATCGTTTCGAATCCGAGTTCGCGCAGAGCGAAGGCTGCGTGCACGCAGCAATAATCAAATTCGATTCCCTGACCGATCCGGTTCGGTCCGCCGCCCAGTATCATGATCTTTCGCTTACCACTTTCACGCCGCTCGTTCTCGTCCCCGTAGGTCGAGTAGTAATACGGCGTGTAAGCTTCAAACTCTGCGGCGCAGGTATCGACGAGGCGATAAGTGGGAATTACGCCTTCGCTCAGACGAAGAACGCGCACGCCTTCCTGTCCCCATTTCAAAACCGCCGGGTCTGCAGGCGATCTTCCATTGCCGGCCAGTAATATTTGGACGTCAGAGAAACCGAGCCGCTTCAACTCGCGAAATCGCCTGGCAGGATAGGCCGGATCCTTCGGATGAACCGGATCGTCCCCGCCCGGCGTGGAAAGCCAATATTGGAAAGATTCGTCTGCTCGGAGTCGCTCACTCTCTCGCACCAGTTCCTCGATATTTCTTAAGAACCACTTGTCGATCTTCGTTAGTTCAAAAACTTCGTCGATCGACATTTCTTCCTGAAATGCCTGGGCTAAATAAAAAATCCGCTCCGCGTTCGGAATCGCCAGCTTCAAACGCAGGGTCTCCGAATCGACGTCTTTATTTGCGCCATCGCCACATAAACCAAAGCGTTTGATCTCCAGACTGCGGAGAGCTTTCTGTAGTGCTTCCTTAAACGTCCGCCCGATAGCCATCGCTTCGCCGACGCTTTTCATTCGCGTGGTGAGTGTCGCCTCGGCCTGCGGAAATTTTTCAAAGGTAAAGCGCGGCACTTTGACTACGCAGTAATCGATGGTCGGCTCGAAGCATGCCGGCGTTTCGCGTGTGATGTCGTTTTTGATTTCATCAAGCGTGTAGCCGACAGCGAGTTTGGCGGCGATTTTCGCGATCGGAAATCCGGTTGCCTTCGATGCCAGCGCGCTGGAACGCGAGACCCGCGGGTTCATTTCAATCACCACCATGCGGCCGTTGTCGGGATTCACCGCGAACTGAATGTTCGACCCACCAGTCTCCACGCCGATCTCGCGAATGACGGCGAACGAAGCGTCGCGCATCATCTGGTATTCCTTGTCGGTGAGTGTCTGCGCTGGGGCCACAGTGATTGAGTCTCCGGTGTGCACACCCATCGGATCGAAATTCTCGATGGAACAAACGACTACGCAGTTGTCCATTCGGTCGCGCATTACCTCCATCTCGAATTCCTTCCAACCAACCAGAGATTCCTCGATTAAAACCTCGCGGACCGGCGAAAGATCGAGACCGCGCGCAACGATCGTATCGAGCTCTTCGCGATTATAAGCGATCCCGCCACCGGTCCCTCCCAGCGTGAAAGCCGGCCGAATAATGAGCGGGAAGGTTCCGATCGTGCCAATGATCCGATCGATGTCCGAGAGGAAACGCGCCACTCCGGAACGCGGCACGTCCAGTCCAATGCGCAACATTGCTTCCTTGAACAATTGGCGATCTTCGCCTTTTGCAATGGCTTGGGCGTTCGCGCCAATCAGTTTCACCCCATGTCGCGCCAACGCGCCGTTGCGGGTCAGTTCCATCGCGGCATTCAGCGCCGTTTGCCCGCCCAAAGTTGGCAAAATAGCGTCTGGCTTTTCGCGTTCCATGATCGCCTCGATCACTTCCGGGGTGATCGGCTCGATATAGGTGCGATCGGCAAATTCTGGATCGGTCATGATTGTAGCTGGATTGGAATTCACCAGCAGGACCTCGTAGCCTTCCTCGCGCAAGGCCTTGCACGCTTGCACGCCTGAATAATCAAATTCGCAGCCCTGTCCGATGACAATGGGACCGGAGCCGATCAGCAGGATTTTTTTGAGCTCGTTATTTCGCGGCATCTGCGCAGCGGGGACGGTAAACAAAATCAGGGCGACGTCACGTGGAACATAGGCCTTTGGCCTGTGTGCCCAGCGGAGATGTTCTCCGCTGTCCTTTGATCCAGCCGGTTACAAACCCGCCGGGCGCAGACTGAAAGTCTATGTTCCGAGCACTCGGCCTCACGCTACCCGTGCCATGCGTTGCCGGTCGAGCCAAACCTTGCAGATGCTCTTGATGCGTGTGAGCACGTAATAAACGGTCTGACTGCGGATACGCACCAGCTCGGTCCCGACGATGCGCCTCACAAACTCGCTCGGAAGGTCGAGAATTTCCTGCGGTGTCGAGCCTTCCAGTCCCTTGCAAAGAATCGCTGCCATGGAGCGGGTAAGTGTCTGCACTTCCGGACCGAGCGTCATGCGAATGCGCGCCCTGCAGTTTTCATCCACGTGCAAATAAACGCCCACGGCGTCTGTGCATTCCTGGTCTTTTCGCACATCGACAAGATCAAAGTTCTCGCCCTCGCGCGGCTCCTGATTCTTCGCGTTGTCTGCATAGGATACGAGCGTCTCGCGCCGCTCATCCTCGGGCAGCAATTCGAACAGATTGATGATCCTGTCCAGCTTCGTTGGATACATCGACAACAACGTTAACATAGATTGCCGGAGCGCGCTCGATGGCAATTTTCGTTAATTCAATTTCAGCTCACATATGTGATCTAAAATTGATTGCGCGTTGCTCACCAAGGCGTTTATGCCTAATTGGATTATGAAGACTCCGATTAAAGTCGCTGTAACGGGCGCTGCCGGCCAGATTGGTTACGCGCTTCTGTTTCGCATCGCGTCCGGGCAGATGTTCGGGCCGGACCAGCCGCTAACACTTCATTTGATCGAAATTCCAGATGTCCTCGGCGCGCTGGGTGGCGTGGTGATGGAATTGCACGATTGTGCCTTTCCGTTGCTCGAATCAGTTGTCCCAACTGCTGACCTCGCCGAAGGCTTCCGGGACATTAATTGGGCGTTGCTGGTTGGAAGTGTCCCACGCAAGGCCGGTATGGAACGGAAGGATTTACTGGGCATCAACGGCAAGATCTTCATCGGACAGGGTCAGGCGATCCAAAAGAACGCTGCGGCCGACGTACGCGTGCTCGTAGTGGGAAACCCATGCAATACGAATTGTCTGATCGCGATGAATAACGCCAAAGAAATTCCAAGCGACCGTTGGTTTGCCATGACCCGACTGGACGAAAACCGTGCACGCGCGCAACTCGCGCACAAAGCCGGTGTGGGCATTGACTCGGTTACAAACATGACCATCTGGGGGAATCACTCCTCGACCCAGTATCCGGATTTTTACAATGCCAAAATCGACAATCGTCCGGCGAACGAAGTCATCGGAGACGAAAAATGGCTGAAGGAAGAATTCATCGCCACCGTGCAACAACGCGGCGCCGCAGTGATCAAAGCGCGGGGATTTTCCTCTGCCGGTTCCGCGGCGAACGCGGTCGTTGATACAGTCTTTTTTCTTACCAACGACACGCCCGGGAACGACTGGCACAGCGTGGCGGTTTGTTCCGACGGTAGTTACGATGTCGAAAATGGATTGATTTCATCATTCCCGGTCCGTGTGGGCAGCGGAAAATGGGAAATCGTGCAGCGATTACCGATCAATGATTTCAGCCGCGCGAAAATCGATGGTTCGGTGGCGGAGCTAAAAGAAGAGAAATCCCTGGTTAGCGAATTGATTTCTTAGCGCCGCTGGACCTGAGCTAACGCTACGGATGCTCGAGCTGCCCGTCCACGCCTGGGGTCCAGCCATCGGTGTGCCATGATCGTGCCGATCGTGCGATATAGCCTTCGCGGCCCAGTGATGCATCAATCTCTTTGGCCCACGATGGTAAACAGCGTATGCGCTTTTCCGCGGTGATACTGCTCGTGCGTTGAAGTTTGTGTCGCGGTAAACCCCATAACGTCCAGAAATTGGGTGAAAAACTGCGTGCTGAAATGCCACCAGGTGTGCCAGAGAAAATTCTGCGGCGTCGGCGCGAGCTGGCAGATCGGCGCGCCTTCCAATTCCGGATAGAACTTATCAGCGATAATCAGCGACTTTGCCATTTTCCCGCACTGCTCAACGATCCGGAGCGGATCGCGGCAGTGCAATAGCACAGCCGCCATCAGCCCGATGTCGAATTCCCCGAGACCAGCAGGCAAGTTGTAGACGTCGCCATAGTATACCTTGGCCTTAGAGTGGTGCGCAGCATGACTGAACCAATAGGAGTTTTTTAAGCGTTGCATGACGATTTGCCGCGGCCCGAAAATCTCTTCCAATTTTGATGCAGGATAGGGGACAAAATCCCAGCCGTGCTCTGCGGTCACTTCCACTGAGATGACCTCGGCACCGCGCTTCTCCATCTCGAAGGTGAGAAAGCCGCTGGCGGGTCCAATTTCCAAGACCCGTCGACCAGCGAACGACGCTTTCCCCAGATATTCATCGACTCCGCGCCGTAAATCCCACTCGCCGCTCATCACACCATGGCCGGGGAGTTCCATGGTGTGATAAAAGTAGCAATCACCGACGTCTGCCACCTTTACTGGGTCGGCAAAAATCTTGTCGTTGCTATGTTTTGATTGCATGGATGGCCACGGACGCTGGGAAGATTAGACTCGTTAGACTTACTTCGCGGAAGCCCGCCTGAAAAATTTCGCACCAAAAGTCCGCGCCATATTCTGTTTGGACAAGGCAATCATCCCGGTTCACTCCTGGCTTTCCGTGATAGCTCGGAGACAATCCGCGCCGCGTTCGGGTCAGGCGGCCGATAACAATCGGCACAGTATAAAACAAATGACCGCCCGGTCTCAGAACACGCCAGCATTCTTTCAGAGCTGCCGTTGAGTCTGGAACGTGCTCCAACGTGTCAGAATGAATAATGACATCAATCGATGAATCTGAAAAACTCATTTGCTGCATGTCCAGTTGGGGAAACGAATGAAGCGCGTGTTTGGGGAGCACCTCAAGGAAACGCGACAAGTTTTTGGCCGGATTGATTTCGATCAGAGTGAGTTTCCGAATTTGCAGGTCGTTGCGACAGAAATCGTCGAAAGTGCCGGTGAAACCGAAGGCGCCGGTGACCGCCGCAGCCAGTGTCATGGTTCTTAAATTGTTTTTGCAATCGGCGCAGAAAAATCCCTGCTGTAAATTGATGTAATCAACTTCGTTGGGTGACAATTCCCATTGGGCGATCAGTTCCGGCCATAACACTGACTCATTTACAAACCGATCTCCGCCGCAGACTGGACAAACCTTCAGGCTCGGAGGCGGCTCATCCATTCTGCCGGTTTTGGCTGAGCGTTTTTTCCAGGCTTGCGTTCCAAGTAAGAGCCCTGCCCTTGAACCAACTCAAGTCAAACTTTGGCGCGGCAAAAAGAGCCCACGTCTGCCTGGGATGTTTCCAATCCAGAATCTCGAATCGTAAATTCACGTCTGCAGCTGCCTGTTCCAGTGTCGCCGGCCGATAGTTCACACAGTCCGGATAGATCCAGCCCATTCTCGGAGAGTCTTCCTCGCCGATCAAAAATGTGGCAATCAAAGCGCCATTCTGCGCAAGCGAACGCGAAATTGCGGACAGCCAAGCTTTGATCAAATCCAGTCCACAATGACTGAAGATTGATTGAGCCAACACGAAGTCGAACGAAGCGTTGGCTTGAGCAATCATATCCGGTGAATCGGAGAAGAAGAAAGTGGGGCGTTTGATTTGCAACAATGCTTCGCCAACCTCGCGCTCAATTCCTTCCCGGACGAGCCATTCATTCGGCTCAGCGCCAAAATACTTTCCACGATTCAAGTACGGAATTAGCAAGCGTCCGATCCGAAGAGAACCGCATCCCACGTCGAGCAAAGAATGATGCTGCCGCAACCCAAGCGTAGTTAGCAGATTGAACGTCATTGCTGCGATCAAGTCGTAATCTTCCGGGGGGCCGACATACGCGCGGTAATGCGCGTCGCCGGGCTTGAGACCGACGCCCAGACTTTCCTGGTCGTCCAGAGGTACACCCATGTTAGTCCACCCGCTTCAATGTGGCGCGATCGAAATCTTTTAATGCGTCCTCTGGCCGATCGGGAAATCCAACAACGCCACGGGAGCGATCGAATTGATAGATGCGCGTCCGTGGGCGCTGGCGAAAAGGAAACGCGCGAAGTTTTTCACCATCCAGGGCGTCTCGGGCGCCCGTCACCTGGCATGCCTGCACGCCCAGAGCATTCAGCTCGTTTTTGATCTCGGAATCTGATGCGACGCGGTTCGACAATTCGTTGGGATCCTGCCTGCGATTGAAGAGTTGTTCACGACCACCGTTTGCCATGAAAATGTATTTCCACTCGTCAGTTAGAACCATGAGTTTGAAATCGTGTGAACCAGGAGGCTCAACCATACCGATAAGATATTCACGTATTGCGCATTCGCCTCGGAGCATTTTCAGAACGTTTATCCCCTCCCGCGCATCGCCTTCATCGGCTGCCTCAGTCGCAATTCCAAATAAGTCTGCAAGGCTGATCAATTCATTCCGCACAGTTCCTGCGGGGAGCACCGAAGGCCAACTAAGCAAAAAAGGAACGCGGCAGGCGGCATCAAAAAAGTTTTGTTTTTGCCAGCCGTGATGGTCACCCAGGAGATCGCCGTGATCTGAAAAGAAACAGATCAAAACATTCTCTGGGTTGGGGCAGGCTTCAATCGCGTCGAGGATTCGGCCGAGGCAATGATCCAGATAACTGATCTCGCCGTAATATCGCGCCTTCACGATTCTGGCCAGCGCTGGGTTGATTGCGTCTGCCCAAACGGCATATCGCATGCAAGGAATTTCTTCATCCAGATAATCTTCCTCGATTTTACCAAGGACGAGATCCGGCATTCTGTCGGGATCGTACATCCGGTTGAAAGGAATTGGAGGAGCGAGCGGCGGATGTGGACCGAAAAACGATATAAACCCAAAAAAAGGCCGCGGATCGTTTGAGTTTGTAATTTCCTGCACGGCGCGACAAGCGGTCCACCACTCAACGCCTGACCCGGCTGGAAGCGGACTACGCTGCGGCAGGTAATACATCTCACTCCGCTCTCCAAATGGTTGCTCCAGGAAATCGAACGCCGGATGCTCCTGCGTCAGCCATGAACCATAGTCGTCGCCTTCGCGTGCTGGCGGATGGTAAGTTTCTTCACTGCGCCAGAGCGTTTCGTAACCGACGTCTTCATTCCAGGGATAGGTATGAAACTTTCCAATTCCAAAAGTCCGGTATCCCAGGCGCGACATTGTGCGTCCCAGATATGGTCCGCAACGCGCTTCCATTTCAACGGCTTGCCCCTTTGCCGGCTCTGGTTTTGCGTTGCTAAAGACGCGTGTGGTTAACGGTTCGCATCCTGTCCGGATCGTGTAGCGCGCGGGGATGCAAATCGGGCAGGTAGCATATGCATTGGCAAAACTGATTCCCCTGCGCACCAGCCGATCGAGGTTGGGCGTATAAATGTGCGAATTACCGAGCGCAGCGATGGTATCGAACCGCTGCTGGTCGGTCATGATAAACAATATATGCGGCCGGGTGGATGACATTTTCTTGAATGGCCTGCGCAGGCGCGCGCGCGCAATGCTAGACCTGTGCGATCTCGTTGCCCGTTAAGCGACGAAACGCCTCCAGGTATTTCGCGGACGTTTTGTCGATGACATCCTTCGGCAATTGCGGCGCTGGCGGAGTTTTGTCCCAGTCGAGCGTTTCCAGATAGTCGCGCACGAATTGTTTATCGAAACTCGGCGGGCTCTGTCCGACGGCGTATTCATCGCTGGGCCAGAAGCGCGAGGAGTCGGGTGTCAGGCATTCATCGATCAAAAGCAATTCTCCGTCGACCGTGCCGAATTCGAATTTCGTGTCTGCGACAATGATTCCCTTTTGCGCAGCGTGTTCGCGACCGCGCGAATAGATTTCGAGACTCAGGGTTTTCACACGATCGGCGATTTCGCCGCCGAGAATCTCAACACACCGTTTCATGTCGATGTTCTCGTCATGACCTTGCTCCGCCTTTGTCGCTGGCGTGAAGATCGGCTCGGGTAATTGCGATGCGAGCTTTAATCCGGAGGAAAGTTTGATTCCACAAACGCTCTGCGATTCCTGATATTCTTTCCAACCGGACCCAGCGAGATAACCGCGCACCACGCATTCTACCGGGAGCGGCGTCGTTTTCTTTACGATCATCGACCGTCCGGCCAGCTGCTCGCGGAATGGTTGCAACTCTTTCGGGAACTGTTCGAAGTCCGCCGTGACCAGGTGATTTTGGATGTTGTCGAAATGTTTGAACCAAAAGGCCGAAATTTGGTTGAGGACCGCGCCCTTGTGAGGAATCGGATCTGGGAGAATAACATCAAAGGCCGAGAGCCGATCAGTGACTACGAACAGGAGTGTTTCGCCGAGATCAAAAACTTCGCGCACCTTCCCGCTGCGCAACTTCTTGAATCCTGGAAGATCGA
Organism: Candidatus Udaeobacter sp.; assembly: GCA_035651975.1. Classification (GTDB taxonomy): domain Bacteria; phylum Verrucomicrobiota; class Verrucomicrobiia; order Chthoniobacterales; family UBA10450; genus Udaeobacter. The sequence goes on along the minus strand of DASREQ010000054.1, from coordinate 3,785 downwards.
TTGTGGATTGGGTTGCAATTTGCATGGGCGAACGCTCAACGCTCAACGCCCAACTTTCAACGCCCAATTCAGAACCTCTTTTTTAACGTCTGCCATCAACCTGGCAAATCGAAGCAATGCTGCATGTCGTAAACCTTGTAGCCATTGGACTCGAATATCGGATGATCGCGGAACTCTATTGGCCAGACGTTTGCATCGTCCGGATGAACGACATACCAGCGAATGCCAGTTTCGCGGACACTGCGCTGCAAGTCCGGAATGTTTGTCGCCTCCCGCAGACTCTGCAGCTTCCGTAGCTGCGCCTGGTAAGGAGACGCTCGGAAAGCTTTGCTTGCTAGCTTCCACATCTCAAGCCTCGCCGCGAAAGAAGGCCGTTCGCTCAATCCCCCCAGGATAAGAAACTTGTCCAGATGGGAGTCCTGTGTCACAGCATCGGCCGGCGGCTGGCTCCTGATGTAGAGAGCACAGTCGATCAAGCCGCGATCAACACGTAAGCCAGAATGGACACTTCCTCCTGGCGATTTGCCGCGTTGTAACCCTGAGCCATAACACATTGGGACTATCATTAACACTGTCGTGATAACAACAATCGCCTTGGTCCATAGCTGCGGCCGTGCGCTGGCCACCATGGAGAAAAGACGTCCCGCAGTAAGCGAACCGACGAGCCAATACGCCCAGACGAACGGGTGTTGTATGAATTCGTACGCGTTGTTCGATCCCTCCTGCCTGCTCAAACCAAACGTCATCAGTAACAGCATAGCTACTGCGCCTGCTGAGATTCCCTCCGATGCCTGCCATGTCTTGCGCCACCCGGCGAAAAGCCAGACAAAGGGAGCGACAATTGCAAAGATTCCCAAAGCATTAATCAAGAGTAACCCGATCGCTTCTACGAGATGGGAGGGAAATGGATGCTGAACGCGAAAAATCATGTACCAGCTCTCGGCGCGTGTGCCGCGTGCCATGTTTGCCAACAGGTTCCAGTACCAATCACTACCGGAAAAGTCAAAACGCACATTCGGTCCAACGTAAAAACGATTCGCCACGGCAAGAAGAGCTATTCCGGCCGCAATACAGGCGCCGAGCACGAGCCATTTCCAGTACCTGCGTGCTGGCCAGGCCAGGATGGCATAGGAAAGCAACAGGGGAAATGCTGCTACGAAGACCTGAGTCTTGAAAAGAACCACCAGTGCCCCTAGCACCACGCCCCAGGCTATCCAGACACGTCGGAGTTCGCGTGCCCCCAAGGCAACAAGTATCAGCGCTGTTCCAGCGACCGCCACAGCGTAAAGCCCTCCAGGAGAAATGTGTTGGAGCCAGAAATAACCGTAACTGGGATGAGCGATCTCTAACAGCGCGCCGTCAGGTATCAGGGACGTAGCTGCAAGGGCAGCCAGTCCCGCAGCCGTGTTCCACAGCGCCCGGCCCAGAGCATAACCGGCTAGGGCGCTGAGAAACGACCCGAAGGGAGCCCAAAAACCTACTGCTGCAACATAAGCCGACACATGCCCTGCCTCGGCTAAACACGACGCCAATGAGTAGCTGGCATAATGATAGAAAATTGCGGGAAACCCTTGCCACTCGTAGTTACCTACCTGAAGCAACGTCCGAGTTTGCAAGCTGCGTGCAATGATGGTGGCGTGAAAGAAAAAATCCGACCATGGCTTGAACACGACACCCTCTTTGACCGCGCTGGTGGGCGAAATGAGATCTTGAGACCAGGCGGTTGCCGCAACAAGACTCACAATCACCGCCAGCAGGCCCATACCGGAAAGCCGGTCTCGCCGCTTCTGGCCCAGAAGCTTCGGTATCACGACAATTGCGATCACAAGAACAATCAGCATGACCCAGAGCGATAATGGCAGGAAGACCTTCCAGGCCAGAACCACGATCGAGACGACGGAAACACCTAACAGAAAGTCGAGTGCGAAGAAGGATGGCAATCGTATGGCGGCGCTAATGATGCTGCCAGCCCTAAGCAGGGCCCACGGCAGCACTAAAAGAAAGAATGCAGAACGCAAGTTAAAGCTTCCACCGGCAACTGTGATCCAGACGATTAGGAAAGCCGAAATTGCAAGGCAGGCTAGCAAGGCGTATGTGTCGAAGCCACCTGCCGATTGCAGCTCTTGCTCTTTTATCGCACGCAGTTGTTGAGTATGACGCATTGCGCCCTTACGATTTCAGGTTTAACCACTGGCACATTGTTGCCTAGCAATTAAATCCGCGCACAGCATCGATTACCTGACTCTGCTCGGAACTGCTCATTCCAGTAAAAAACGGAAGGCGCAGGAGGCGATCGGCCAAATCTTCCGTGACAGGACAGTCGCCATGGCCTCCGCCGAAGCGCAGACCCATCGGAGACAAATGCAGCGGCAGATAGTGAAACACAGCCAGGATTCCAAAACTCGCGAGGTGTGAAATCAACGCTTGTCTGCTCGCAAAGGACGGCATGATCACATAAAACATGTGGTAACTCTGTTCGCATTCTGACGATACGATTGGAAGCCGAACGCCATTCGCCTCCGCCCATGAAGCCAGCTCGCGCGCGTAGGTTTCCCAGATTTGACGCCGCATTGACTGAATCTGGTCGCGATGTTCAAGCTGCGCACGGAGAAAGGCCGCCAGCAGGTCCGAAGGCAGATAGCTCGACCCGATATCGACCCAGGTGTACTTATCGATTTCGCCGCGGAAAAATCTGCTGCGATCCGTTCCCTTTTCTCGAAGAATTTCGGCTCGCTGGTTGAATTGTGCGTCGTTAATCAGGAGCGCACCGCCTTCACCGCAAGTGAAATTCTTGGTTTCATGGAAACTCAGAGTTGCAAGCTGCCCAAATGTGCCGAGGTATCGTCCGCGATATCTACCATACAGGCCGTGCGCGTTATCTTCGACCACAGCAATGCCATGTCGGTGTGCGATGGTCATGATCGTGTCCATTTCGCATCCAACGCCCGCGTAATGCACAAGAAAAATCGCTTTTGTGCGAGCGGTAATGCGTTGTTCGATTTGGGCTTCGTCAATGTTCAGCGTGTCCGCTCGAATATCCACGAAGACAGGCTTGGCGCCTCGTAACACGAACGCATTTGCCGCGGAGGGAAACGTGAACGAGGGAACAATGACTTCGTCTTCAGGCCCGACATCCACGAGCAGCGCAGCCATTTCCAGCGCGTGAGTGCAGGACGTCGTCAGGAGCGCCTTCCGAATACCAAGCGAGTGTTCGAGGAGGTGGTGGCATTGGGAGGTGAAACTGCCGTCGCCCGAAAATTTTGGGGCTGCGATGGCGGCGCGGATGTAATCGAGTTCATCTCCCGTCGCGAACGGACGATTGAAAGGAATGCGGATCACGATGGGCTCAAAGGTTTACGACCGATTAACAAAAGTGATCCTCCCGCCGGTCCCAGCCGCGCTTCAGTGGCATATGCGACCAAATCATACGCGATAGTAACAATGAATTGAAAGAAGCGATTCCTTCGATTTCGAAACCGGCGCTCTCGACTTTTGCACGAAATTCGACGCGGCCTCCGGCGACGTTGATGCGGGGCGGATCACTTTTCGCATTCAAAGACGACAGTTACGTACGGAATGCGCATTGGCTTCGTGTTGACCGATGCATGGACATTGCTAAAAAGCTTCGCGGCGAGTTGGCGATATTGTTGCTCTGTTCGAATGTTCCGGCCTCGATCGTGAGACATGATATACTTGGAAAACACCCCTTGGTTAGGGATCCAACACGGATCATGAAAAATAAATCGGCCGCCCTCCTTGAGCGCGTCATGTGCGAAGCGAATGCA
>DASREQ010000053.1:0-85833 GCA_035651975.1 Candidatus Udaeobacter sp. | reverse complement strand
ACATCAATGATTGCGTGTGTAGGCAAAGCGCTCACCAGTTTACCATCAAGAAAAGTGATCACTGTTAAAACTTTAAATCGTTAAATCATTGAATCGTCAATGTGCTTCATTCCGATTTTAACACGAGCGTGAGATCGACTTGTTTGCCTTTCGCGATGTTGAAGCCGCGTGTTGAAAAGGACGCTTGGGGATGGTTCGAAAAAAGGTGCTGCACCAGTGAAGTTGGTACAATCACGAAACGCGGGCCGGGCCTGGACATAAAATCGACTGCGCTCTTTTTGTTCAGCCGCGTGAGAAAGCTCCGCACACGACTGCGAAAATACCAGACCACACTGGGCTCCTCGAATCCGACCGACCCAAATTCCATGTCCGGCTTCAAATACCCGCGTGAGTCATGGACAAGTTGATACGTGGGAAAAAATCTCGAGACGAGTGGGGGAACCACCAAAGCAATTGCAATCCAGACGCAGGCAATGGTGATAGCGATCGTCCGAAAGGGGCCTTGATTTGTGATTGCCGTTGCTCCCTGCCAATGCCGCGCAAGCAGGAGTGCGAGCAGCGGAAAGGCCGGCAACGTGTAATGCGGCAACTTCGTTGCAACCAGTGTGAAGATCACAAAGATGATTGCGATCCCTGTGATAAGATAATTGTCGAGATCACTCCCGCTGTAGCCGGAATCGGCTTGTCCGCCGAAGCGCCGGCGACTGAGGATGATCTCGGTCTTCTCTTGTCTCCACAATTTGCGGATCAACCACGGCAACTTGATCGACCAGGGAAAGAAACTGATGAAAATTGTTACGAAATAGAAGGGTAGGAGCAGCAGATACATCCCAAACGAATTCGCTCCGTGTCCTTCCATCGTGGCAAGCGACCGACCAACGACGTGCCGTCCAATTCCAATTGCGAAGAATTCGCCATGAGTGCGAATTAACGCCGGGATTCCCCACATCGCGACAACGGCGAGCATCAACAAAATTCCACGCAGGAACTTGAAATGCCGAGCGAGCCGCCAGTTTCGCATACGGATAACGGTTATCCCAATGGTGAGCACGGGCATCCATGCAATTGGCCCTTTGGCCAGAAAACCAAAGGCGAGCGAGAGATAAAAAATCAACCACCAAAACAGCGGACATTGAAGCGTTGAAGCGCTGAAGCGTTGAAGGGTTTCCCTGTCTTCGTCCATTCGGGCGAAGCCCATCAATTCGTATCCGGCCCAATGTGCCAATGTCATGAATAACACGAGCCACATGTCAGCGACTGCGGCTTTTGCATGAACAAAAGTCTGCAGCGAAAACGTAAAAATAATCGCCGCCCACCAGCCGACTCCCGCGCCATCATTGCGACGGCCCCAGTCGAAAATCACGAGGGCAATCAGTGCGGCCGCGATCGCGGATGGAAACCGCGCGGCGAAATCGCTTTCACCAAAGATCCGATAACTCGCGACCTGCGCCCAATAGGTGAGAGGAGGCTTGTCCAATCGCAGCTGATTATTGAAGTAAGGAACGACGTAATCGGCGCGCTGGAGCATTTCTCGCGATGCCTCAGCGAAACGCGGCTCGTCACGATCGATCAAGGGCAGGCTCCACGTGCCGGCCAGATGGAAAAGGACGCAGCCGAAAAATAGTGTCGCATATTTTCCGCCGGTAGCGTTTATCCTGCTCATGCTCCTGCTTGTGCTCATTCTCGTTTTCCGTCGATCAAGAGCAAGAGCATGAGCGAGAGTAAGAGTTGGAAATGCTAACGGGAACTTATTTGTGAAGCGCGCCGCTGTTTTTTACTGGCTGATCGGAATCGTCATCGCAGCGATCGCGATCGCGATTGCTTTCCACTTCGACGACACGGTTCGTGATTTGATCGCGCAACATCAAACCCCCACGATGCGCAATTTCATGCACAACGTCAGCTGGTATGGCGATTGGCCTTCGCATTTTGTCCTTGGATTGCTTCTTCTGGGAATCGCTTGGCGGCGACGGAGCAAAAAATGGATGCGCATTTTTGTGTCGATGCTGGTGGCGATGGCAATCGCAGGCGTTGCCGGCTCCGTCATCAAGCGCTCCGTTCCGCGGGCTCGCCCATCCGTGAAATCAGAGCTGCGCTGGGGCGGCCCGCGTTTTAGTACGAAATATCACGCATTTCCGTCCGGGCACGTCGTGGCTTCCACCGCCTTTTTTGGTATTTTGATTTTTGCGCGCCGCCGCGTTGGCCTCGCCTGTGTCCCCATCCCGATTCTCATCGGGCTCTCGCGAATGTATCTCGGCGCGCATTACCTTTCGGACGTTGTCTGCGGGGCAGTGTTGGGAGTTCTGTGTGCGGCTCTCGTTTGGCGATTTGTCGCGCGCGAACGACCAATTACCGGTCACTAATCACAAAATCACGTCGCGCTACGTTGCTCAAAGACCGGGCGCCACGATTAGGTTTTCCACACAGATCACAAGGACCGACCTGACGCTCAGTCTCCGGATCGACAAAGCTGCAAGCATGCTTTCGTGCCTCCTGACGCGCGGCCAAGCCTCCAAGCTCAAACGCCGCGCGGGAAGGAAGCGCGTTTTCAAGTCGTAGAAAATATGCCCTGAGCTTTCCCGGTCCACCAAGCCGGATGACGAGAGGGAGGAGCGGCGGGAGCGGGCTCATTGAACACGGACAATCTTGTCAGTCTTTTCCCAACCGAGTAAGATGTTGAGGTGAGCCTTCACTTTCTTGTGGCGCCATTGGTTCTCGCGCTCCTCCTTGCTGGCACTAGCTCAACGTATGGTCAGGCCGAGAAGGAATCTGGTGTTAAAGAAGCCATGCGGAAAAAGGTGGCTTATTCGCAGCAGGTGTTAGTTGGGGTCACTATGGAGGACTACGGGCTCATAGTGAGCAACGCCGAGAAGCTCGTGGAACTCAGCAATAAAACGAACTGGTATTCGCGGCAAGCGCCGGAATACGAGCTATTCCTCAACGAGTTTCGTCGCAACGCGCAGGAGTTAATGAAAGCTGGCCAGCAGAAGAACCTGGACGCCGCATCGCTTGCCTATGTTCAGATGACATTGAGCTGCGTAAGTTGTCATCAATATATTCGTCAAAGCTCCGGCACCGGAAATTAGATCGACGCCGCGTTGTGGGGTGCGGCGATTTATACCACCTCGATTCGTTCAGTTGAACAGAAACAAGTCACTATCAAAAGCGTTCGCAATCACAGTCATCGTGCTTATGCGCGAACAGATCATGGCTCAGGTCCCAACGCCCACGGAGTCGACGAGTCTGTCACCTGTCACTGCCGTCACTTTCTCAAAAGCGAAGTTCACTCCAAAGAATGCCGTGCCTGATAAGCCGAAACTGGACAGCTTTTTGAGACAAGAAGGCTTCGGAGTCGTGAAACTTACGCGGGAGAACCTCGACAATCAAAAGGCGCATAATAACGATTCGAAGCATCTCATCCTTGATGCCGAAGTTAATCGGGTGACCGCCTCGTTATGGGTCGATACAGGTACGCCGACAACCAACCTTGCGCGGGACAGCCTCAAGAAATTCGGTGTTGTTGAGCAAAAGACTTCTTATCGAGTCACCAATCCACTCGCACCGCCGTCCGACAAATTCTATGGGATCGCAAAACTTGACACGCTTGCCATGGGTAATTGCGTAATCCAGGGCGTCCCGGTTCTGATTGACGCGATTCCATATGTAGACGGCTTGTTAGGATCCGAAGACATGCACAGAATTGGCGCGGTCTTGGATTGTGCCGGGCCCGCACTTTACTATGCCCCTCGGGGGCCTGGTAGCGATACGAGCAGCAAATTGGCAACGATGCTCCAAAGTAATGGGTTCACGCAGGTTCCCATGCGTTTAACCACAAACCATCGTCTTGAAGTCGCTTGTTCCATCAATGGCGTACCCTCGACCATCATAGTTGACACGGGTTCGCTTGCCACTTGCGTGGAAAGAAGCATCGGGATCAAAGCAGGAATCATAATGAAGCACACAAGAAGCGTGCTTATAGGCTCCGGAGGAGCCAGCGCACCGATACGCACCGGCCGTGTAATGCAATTTGCTATTGGTGATTTTAAAATCAGAGATGCTGATATTATCTTTGTGGATTTAAAGAAAGCTGACCACCCTTCCGCGAATCTTCTTGGCATTGGCGAGCTCGTATCCAACTCTGCAATTATTGATTTAGGCGGTTTGAGCATGTACCTGCGGCATCCGCAGCAACGGCGTTAAAACCCGGTTGCCTGGCGCCCTTCCTGAAATTCCTCAAAGAAGAATCACAGCGCGAGGTAATCGATTGCGAAACTTTGTGTTGCCGATTGCGTTGCTGATTGCGTTTGGCCCGCCATACCGACGGCTTAGAGTCCTCGTCTGCCTTGAACGAGATTGATGATCAGAACGATGACGGCAACTACGAGCAGGAGGTGGATCAAGCTGCCGCCAATGTGGCCGATGAAGCCAAGAAGCCAGAGAATGACCAGGATTACAATTATAGTCCAGAGCATGGGTATTTCCTTTTGGTTAAGTTAAACTTTCCGCCAGGATATTTATTCAGAGGTTCATCTGCTTGCCAAGCTTTTTCAGAACATCGAGTCCAAAAAGTTCTGCGAGATTCGCGTTCGATTCAACCGACAACGCCGAATGTATGATTCGGTTCCACGACGGGGACCGAAAACGGCCTTTTTTAGAATTGACAAGCCAGAAGTCGGACGAAGCGGAGGGGGTGAGATTCGAACTCACGAGGCCTTTCGGCCTTCCGGTTTTCAAGACCGGCGCAATCAACCGCTCTGCCACCCCTCCGAGGTGTGCATTCGCGATCGCAAATTTATTACTCCATTACTACATCACTCCAAGTGAAATCACGCAGCGGTCGGGGAATGGAGCGACGGAGCGTTGAGGTAATGACAAGATTCGCTCGACAGTGTGATATGTTCATGTGAACTTAGGCAATGGCGAAGAAATTCCGCGCTGTTGTTCGGGAGACTCCGCAAAGCCGCGCGGCCATTCACGGACGCGGCGCCTCATGGAGTCCGGCAAATCGCTTCGAAAAGCTGCATGTCGATCTAAACGACTTCGATGTGGTCGACGTTGATCCTGTAACCGAGGAACGACCGCGGCGCGGAACGCAGTATTTCCGCGACGGGACCAAATCGATCATCACTCGGAATAACAGTCCAGATGTAGGCTTTGAGACAAGCCTGAATCCGTATCGGGGCTGCGAGCATGGCTGCATCTATTGCTATGCGCGACCCACACACGAGTATCTCGGTTTTTCCGCCGGCCTCGATTTCGAAAGCAAAATCATGGTGAAAACAAATGCGCCGGAGTTATTGCGCGCGGAACTGGAATCACCGCGGTGGCAGCCACAAACGCTCGTACTGAGCGGAGTGACCGATCCGTATCAGCCCATCGAACGAAAGCTCTGTGTCACGCGCGGCTGCCTCGAAATCCTCGCAAAATTTCGCAACCCGGTGGCGATCATCACAAAGAACCGTCTTGTTGCGCGCGACATCGACCTTTTACGCGATTTAGCAAAGCACGACGCGATCGCGGTAAACATTTCGGTAACTTCACTGGACGCGAATTTGCAACGAGTGCTCGAGCCGCGGACGTCTTCGCCTCAGGCACGCCTTGATGCAATCCGGCAACTTCGCAGCGCAGGAATCCCAACTGGCGTGATGGTTGCACCGATCATTCCGGGGCTCACCGATCACGAAGTTCCGAAGATTCTCGATGCCTGCGCAGGAGCGGGCGCGCAATTTGCAGCATATACAATTGTCCGCCTCCCATGGGCGGTGGCGTCTTTATTTGAACATTGGCTCGAGGAACACTTTCCGGACCGCAAGGAGAAGGTGCTGGGACGGATCCGCGATTTGCGAGGAAGCCGTCTCAATAATTCTCAATGGCACAAGCGTATGACCGGCGAAGGCATTTTTGCCGAGCAAATCGCTTCGATGTTTGCCGTCTCCTGCAGGCGCAACCGAATGTGCGCGCGTCCGAGGCTCTCCTGCGCGTCATTCCAAAGATCGGCAACACAGCTAGGCTTTTTTTGTTGAATTTAAGCTCGTGCAGCCGCATGCGTCCTTGCAAACGAACTAATAAAGCGGCGGCTGCGAGCTTGCACCAGGTGCGGAGAGGCGGTTGTTGGAGACCGTGCTGATTCATAAACACCGTGCTAGGTTAAGTCCCCGTTTATTCCTGGCTCCTCCCCTCGCAGTGCTGCACCGCTTGATTGGCACCGCGTACGGGAATCGACCAATTTCACCGTTTTATGAAAGTGCGCTATTTCAGTGGAAACTTTCGCAAATAGAGTGTTAGACGCGACTGCAGAGAATGGACGGTTGTAGAACACGCGCAGTTAAACGCATTTTGGGTGTCCGATTTTATCTGAGACAGCTTGGTGGCTCAATTAATAACGGGTCATTATCGGTCGACGAAAAAGTAAGGCTGGGCCAGCAACCGAGTTGACTGCTGCCGCCCTGCGATATCTTCTCGGCTTAAATCATCAGGTTTTAAAATATCCCGTACATTATGATCCAATCCTCACGCCTTCCATCGGTTCTCCTATCCGCTTTGTTCACACTTTCCTTCGTCGCGGGAGCCCTCCTGCCCGGCAGCCTTCGGGCAGCTGAGGAGAAAAAAATAGAGTTCCCCGCCATCAGCCAGCACTCGGTGATAAAGCAGCGTGTCGGGTTGACCGATATCGAGGTGGATTATTCGCGTCCGAACAAGAATGACCGCGAGATCTTCGGCGGCCTGGTGCCTTACGGAAAGCTCTGGCGCACGGGCGCCAATGCGGTCACCAAAATTAAGTTTAGCGGCGCGGTAACGCTGGGCGGCAAGGAGATCCCGGCCGGTGAGTACGCACTCTTCACAATTCCGACAGCAAACGAGTGGACCATCATCCTTTCGAAGGACGCGAAGATGCAGAGCACGGCCGATTATAAGCAGGAGAACGATGCCGCTCGCTTCACAGCGAAGCCGGAACCCTATCCGGTGACAATCGAGACGTTCACCATCGCGCTGTCTGATGTGAAAGGCGCTTCCGCAACGCTCAATTTTCTTTGGGATAAAACGCGCGTACCAGTGAAGTTGACCACGGACGATGTCGAGCAGGTAAGTAAGCAACTCGATGCAGCCGTTAGCGCAAAGACTCCGCTCGACCCGCGCACCGCCTATCAGGCCGCGGCCTTTTACTACGACAACAACAAGGACATGACGCAGGCGGCGAAGTGGATCGACCAGGCGCTGGAGAAGAACCCGAACGCCTACTTCATGCACTATAAGAAGGCGCAGATTGAGGCGAGGCTTGGCAACAAGAAAGAAGCCACCGCCTCGGCGCAAAAGGCGATTGACATCCTGAAGAAAGACAAATCCCCTGACGAGTCCGCGATCAAGAACGCGCAGCAGATCATCGACAGCTCGAAGTGAGTAACAGCTCCGCCGATCGTATGCCGCCTAACCTGTGCAACGCCATTGGCAGCGCGTACGGGAGTCGAACCCGTGTACCAGCCTTGAGAGGGCTGTGTCCTAACCACTAGACGAACGCGCCAAAGAACAAGATGGGTTTAGGAATACTGCAACGGCTGTGGGCTGGCAAGCTAGCCAATCAAAACCGCTTGTGCCGTTTCTCTTTCTTCTTGTTTTTGTCCGCGTGTTTCTTTTTCGCAGGCGTCGTGGAGGGCGAGGCCGTCGGAGTAGAACCTTCCGGCGTGGGCGAGGGACGAACGCGTGGTTGGTCGAGCTGAGTTTGGTGAGAAGCCTTGAGTGCTTGCAATGCCAGCTTGATTTCGGGAGTCGAAGCCATGGCGGACATGCGTTCGTAGTAGATATTGTAATAGTTGCGAAGCCGATTCCTCTTTTCCAAATCAGTCCGTGCAGCTTGGGCATACGTCTTTGCAGCCTGTACCTTCGGATCATTCACCGTTCGATTTCTTAGTTGTCGCCATTCTACATGCATGCGGGCTTCGTCCGCTTTCTTTCCGAGCGACCGCGGCTTTGAAAAATTCTCGTCCAGTTCCGATATCTCCGGCAGATCGGGCCCATTAGGCGGCATAGGCGAAGGCGTTGGTTCCAGCTCCTCTTGCCCCTTATAAAGATCCACAGACGGTGGCGCTGCGTCCTGTGCATACAGGCTGAACAGGAAGACGGACAGCGTCATTGAAATGATCAACCCGTATATTTTCATTCCCGGTTTGTTGCCCAAATATAACCCACCATTGCGATGGTTCATGTCGGGGCGAGAGGATTTGAACCTCCGACCTCGTGGTCCCAAACCACGCGCTCTACCAAGCTAAGCTACGCCCCGAATCGAGCGAGATTACTATCACGATTCGGCCTGTTGTGCATCCGCGGGGTTTGATAGCATCAGATATTGTAATCCAAATTAGGGGCCAATCGCTTCTCCACTGCCGGCGCTGATTCGCGGCGTCGAGCCGCATAATCCTGAACCTGGTCGCGGCCGATCTGACCCACCCCGAAATATTTTGCATCGGGATGCGAGAAATAGAGTCCGCTCACGCTCGCGCCCGGATGCATTGCAAACGATTCTGTTAATATGATGCCGGCATTGTTTTCGGCGTCCAGCAAATCGAATAAGGTTTGCTTCTCAGCGTGATCGGGGCACGCTGGATAACCTGCAGCTGGCCGAATCCCACGATATTTTTCACGGATTAGATCGGCGTTGGACAACTGCTCGTCGCGTCCAAATCCCCACGCGATTCGGGTTTGTTTGTGCAAATACTCGGCGAACGCCTCGGCTAATCGATCTGCCAACGCCTTTGTCATGATGGCGCTGTAATCGTCATGCTCCCGCTTGAATTCTTCCGCGAGTTCGTCTGCACCATGAATTGAAACCGCAAATCCGCCAAGATAATCTTCCGATTGCGGAGAGACGAAATCCGCGAGGCAATGGTTAAATTGCCCGGCCGGCTTTTGCATTTGCTGGCGCAGGAAATAGAAGGTCGCGAGCTTCTTCGTGCGATCGTCGTCAGCATAAAGCTCCACGTCGTCGCCAACTGCGTTTGCTTGCCAAAACGCATGAACGCCACGCGCGATGAGGAGATTTTTTGCAACGATCCAATCGAGAAGTTTCTGGGCGTCATCGAAAAGTTCGCGCGCTTGCTTGCCGATCTTGGAGTCTTCAAGAATCGCGGGATAACGCCCGCGTAATTCCCAGGCGTGAAAAAACGGCGACCAATCGATGTATTCGGCCAGCGTTTGTAATGAGATTAATTGGGTAGCGCACGCGTCTCGCGTGCTGGTTTCGGCGTCATGCCGAAACAGACTTCCCTTGGTGCATTGTTTCTGTTCGGAGTTTGAGTCCGCAGCAAAAGTTCCCGACGGCGAGACACCGTCGCCAGCACGTGAGACGCATGCGCTATCCGGAAGGCTCGCGTAAACACGCACGCCTAAAAATTCCGGTTTTGGCGGCACATAGCTGCTCCAATCAATACGTGTGCGGTTTGCGCGCGCTTCCTCGAGCGCCAGCAACTTCTTTCTCTGTGTTTTTGCTGAATGCTCCCGGCGCAACCGTTCGTAGTCTTCGCGCGTTTTTTTATCGAATTCAGACTTGAGGTTCTCGTTCAGCAGCGAGTTGACAACACCCACCGCGCGCGAGGCGTCCAGAACGTGCACAGTGCTTGCCTGGTAATGCGGGGCGATCTTCACTGCTGTGTGCGCCCGACTCGTAGTTGCTCCACCAATTAACAGCGGCAACCGAAATCCTTCACGTTCCATTTCCTGCGCCACATGGACCATCTCGTCCAGCGAGGGTGTAATCAAACCACTCAGCCCGATCACGTCCGCTTGTTTTTCTCGCGCTGTTTCCAGAATCTTCGCGGCCGGCACCATGACCCCGAGATCCACCACGTCGTAGTTGTTACATTGCAGCACCACCCCCACTATGTTTTTCCCAATATCGTGCACGTCGCCTTTCACCGTCGCCATCACGATGCGTCCCTGCGGCTTTGCCCCGGCGGATTTCTCCGCTTCCATGAAAGGCAACAGATAGGCCACGGCTTTTTTCATCACTCGCGCGCTCTTCACGACCTGCGGCAGGAACATCTTGCCGGAGCCGAATAAGTCTCCAACGACGCTCATCCCGGCCATGAGCGGGCCTTCGATGACATCGAGCGGCCGTTTGCATTTTTGACGCGCTTCCTCTGTATCCGTGTCGATGTAATCGACGATACCTTTAATCAACGCGTGTTTCAGACGCTCTTCGACAGGCTCCTTTCGCCAGGCTTTGTCGGCAACCGGAGTTTTATCTTTCGCTTTTACATTTTCCGCAAACTCGATCAGTCGCTCGGTTGCATCGTCTCGTCGGTTCAACAGCACGTCTTCGACGCGCTCTCGTAACTCGGGATCAATCTCTTCGTACACCGCGAGTTGCCCTGCGTTGACAATTCCCATGTCGAGACCGGCGCGAATCGCGTGAAACAGGAATGCAGAGTGCATCGCTTCGCGGACCGTGTTGTTTCCCCGAAACGAAAACGAAATATTGCTTACCCCGCCGCTGACGCGCGCGCCGGGAAGATTTTTTTTGATCCACTGCGTTGCCTTGATGAAATCGACTGCATAATTCCGATGTTCTTCGAGGCCGGTCGCGACGGTGAGGATATTTGGATCGAAGATGATATCGTCCGGTGGAAAATTCGCGCGTTTCGTTAGAAGATCATAGGCGCGAGAGCAAATCTCGATTTTTCGTTGAAAATTGTCAGCCTGGCCTTGTTCATCGAACGCCATCACGATGGCGGCGGCGCCATATCGCCTGATCAACCGGGCCTGCCGGAGAAAATCCTCTTCGCCGTTTTTCAGGCTGATGGAATTAACGACTGCTTTTCCCTGCAAGCATTTGAGCCCTGCTTCAATGACGCTCCACTTCGAGCTGTCGATCACAATCGGAATCCGCGCGATCTCCGGTTCGCTGCCAATCAGATTCAGGAAACGGACCATGGCCGCTTCCGAGTCGATCATCCCTTCGTCCATGTTCACATCGAGAAGGTTCGCGCCGCCCTGTACCTGCTGACGTGCTACAGTCAGGGCTCCGTCGAAATCGCCCGCAAGAATCAGCTTCGAAAACCTCGGCGATCCTGTTATGTTGGTGCGCTCGCCGATGACGACGAAGCCGAACTCCGGCGTGACATTCAACGGTTCGAGCCCGGAAAGTCGCAGAATCATGCGTAGCTAATTGCCCGTTCGACGGCACGCGGCGGATATTCACGCACCAGTTTTGCCAGCGCGCGAATGTGGTCCGGCGTCGTGCCGCAACAACCGCCGACCATGTTAAGCCAGCCGTTCTCCGCCCACTTCGCCACTTTTGGTGCAAAAGTCTCGGCTGTTTCGGGAAACCCAGTCGGCGAGAGTGGGTCCGGCAGACCCGCGTTCGGATACGCGCTCATGTAGTAGGGTGAAATGCGCGCCAGTTCTTCCACAAACGGTTCCATTTCATCCGGACCGAGCGAACAATTCAAACCAAGGATCAGCGGTTGGGCGTGGGCGATCGAAATGAGCGATGCTTCAACGGTTTGCCCGCTCAAATTTCGCCCGGACTTGTCTATCACAGTGGCCGAGATCATCAAGGGCACCTGGCGTCCGATTTTTTCAAATGCGTCGGTGATTGCAAACAGCGCTGCTTTTCCGTTGAGCGTGTCGAAAATCGTTTCGACAATGAGCAGATCTACACCGCCGTCGAGAAGAGCTTTGGCCTGATCGAAGTAAGTTTGACAAAGTTGATCGAATGAGACCGCGCGAAATGCCGGATCGTTTACGTCAGGTGAAATCGAACCCGCCACGGGCAGCGGTCCCATAGATCCTCCAACAAATCGTTGCTGGCCGGTCTCATTTGCGACGCGATCCGCGGCGCGGCGCGCGATTCTGGCTGCTTCTAAATTAATTTCATGAACCAGCGCGCGAAGATCGATATCGTTCACTACACGCTGAAAGAATTCCTGATCCTTACGACCACGTGGGGGTTCGTCTTGAAACAGGAAATCGTGCAAGCCAATCGTTGTTCCGCTGAACGTGTTCGTTTCGATAACGTCGGCGCCCGCATCGAGATAAGCAGCGTGAATTTCCTCGACGACTTGGGGCTGAGTCAGGTTGAGTAATTCCAGGCTGCCCTTGAGGTCTTTGCCCTTCCAATCATCGAACCGTTTTCCTCGATACTCCGCCTCCGGCAGTTTGTAGTGCTGGATCATCGTGCCCATGGCGCCGTCGAGAGAGATGATGCGTTCGCGCAGGAGCGTTTCCAAAGGATGGAGACCGTTTGTTGCCATGATTATTCGGGAACTAAAGAGCGTTTCCCTGGCGAATCAAGCAACAAATTGACGTATCATGATACGTAGATGTGTTGTGAGGATCTGAACAATTACGAACGAACATCCAATTGATGGCGAAACCGAATGCCAAAAGAGTGCGAATAGTCTGAAGCGAAAGGTACAGCATTTGCGCCCCACGACCTAAAGAGGCGCGCGGTCGCTGGGCGGATTGAGGATTAATCGCCCTGGCGTATCAAATGAAACAGCGCGCAGCTTACGGCGCGATTCGGTCGGTGAGAGTGTCCGTATGAAATGCGGTGTGATCACGCAAACGGAACCAGGGACTATCCTTCTTCGTAGACTGTGCCACGCTGCTTTTTTCACCCGTAGCAAAGTCTTCCCAAGAATTGTAACGGGCGATAGTTAGGAAGGTCCAGGCAGCGCCTTCCAAATGCTGCATCAAAACGTTCCCAGCAGTCGTGTCGCCTGTCGCGCTTGGCGCCTCGCTCAACATCTTTTCCAATTGCTCGCGATGGCCGGGGGCTGGCCGATAATAGGACACGGAATAAACCGAGCCCGCAGTTTTGGATCGTGAATCGCCGTCAATACCCATGGCCCGACTGAATTCTTCCCATGAAGGACCGTTGACAAAGGTATCGGTGTGCCACTCGCTCAAGTCGCGTTTGTCCGGAGGCACGGCCGTGCCCGCAGCATCTACAGTAGCCTTGGTACCGAGATGGGTAATGACTACGTAATCCCAGGCGTCGCCATCCTGGTGGCGAAGAACAATAAAATGTCCTGGCATCGGGTCAGTGGGATTCGGCGTCTTGAGCCAATCGCCTAACTGAACGGCTTTGCCAAGAGCAGCCTTGGTGAAATGGACGTGATAAACATCCGTTCTTTTGCCGGCCCCGGCGATGGTGGCTCGCTTTTCACTCGCAGCCTTTGGAGTGTCTTGCGCCTGAACAAATGTGACAGGCAACAAGCTCAATAATGTGATGGCAGTAATAGTGATGATCGATTTCATGAATGTCTTTCCTTTGTGGATTTGTGTTGAACGCAGGACGCCGGAAAGAACGGAAGAGTGAGTTTCGTTGCGCCTTTGTCGGAGGCTATGTGGCCGGGCTTTGGGGTGTCAATGTTTATCTGAATCTCACAAATGGCGAGCTTGTTGGCCATTACGCCTCGCTGTCAGGGCCAGCATTTTCATTGGCCTTGGTCATTTGTCTTTCGTCATTTTCCATTCCAGCAATTGTCTCGACTTCTCTGGATGTGACGATTAGGTGAGTGCGCCATGGAAGCGGTGCAGCTTTTCAAGTCGCTCGACCGCAATCAACGGAACACGTTCCTGGCCTGCTTTCTGGGATGGGCACTCGATGCATTCGATTTTTTCCTCCTCACCTTCGCGATCGTGCCAATGGCAGGCGACTTTGGTACGAGCATCGCCGACCTGAGCTATGCGATCACCCTTACTTTGGCCATGCGTCCCGTAGGCGCGTTCATTTTTGGTTTGCTCGGGGACCGGTTCGGGCGGCGCATGCCGCTGATGATCGACATCATTTTTTACTCTCTCATGGAGTTGCTCACCGCGTTCTCTCCGAGCTACACATGGCTGTTGATCTTTCGCGCGCTTTACGGAATAGGCATGGGCGGAGAATGGGGACTTGGCGCGTCACTGGCAATGGAAACCCTGCCGACTGCAGCCCGTGGGTTGTTCTCGGGAATTTTACAACAAGGTTATGCGTTTGGTTATCTGCTGGCGGCCGTTGTGTATTGGATCGTGTTTCCATTCTTCGGGTGGCGCGGCCTCTTCGTCGCGGGAGCGCTGCCCGCATTTCTTGTGTTGTACATCCGTGCGCAAGTCCCTGAATCGCCGGTGTGGCTGGAGCGGCAGCGCGAGGCGAGTAATTTTTGGAGCGATTTGCTGATTGTACTAAAACGTCACTGGCTGCTCTTCATTTACGTCATCTTGCTGATGACGGCATTCAACGCCATGTCTCATGGGACCCAGGACATGTATCAAACTTTTCTCGGTGAACAGCGCCACTATGGCGTGACGCAGAAGGCCGCGACTGGGATCATTTACGCCGTCGGCGCGATCTGCGGCGGAACAGTAATTGGCCATCTGTCGCAAAAATGGGGACGCCGTCGCTCGATTATTCTGACTGCCATCTTCGGAATAATCCTCATCCCCCTCTGGGTTTTTCCTCCGGCTTTTGCCCTGCTCGTTATCGGCGGGTTTGCCATGCAATTCATGGTGCAAGGCGCCTGGGGAATCGTCCCTGTGCATTTGAATGAACTCTCGCCTGGTGCTGTGCGGGGGACCTTTCCCGGAGTTGCGTATCAGCTTGGAAACTTGTTCGCCGCCAACACGGCTGTTGTTGAAGCCAGGCTGGCCAACCATTTCCATGATGCAAACGGGCATCCGGATTATGCAAAGGCGCTGGCCATGTTTACGCTGGTGATCTTTTTATCGTTGATTCTGCTGGCCGCAGTTGGGCCCGAAAAACGCGGCAAAGAATTTTAGAAATCCTTCGGCGCGTAAAGCGTTAAAGCGTAAATCGCGAAACTGAAAATTCGCGTCAACGTTAACGTTTAACGAATTCGTTAAACCGTTGAAGCGTTAAATCGCCAACTGGGCATCGGCTTCAACGTTTTAAGGCTTCAACGAATCACGAGGGCTGCCGCAAGGGCACAGCAAACAGCGCGCGAAGCGGCCCGCACAAGCGGGCACCCACTGTACGCCCGGGAACGGCAAGAATTCTATTGCGGCAGAGCCGAACCGGCGCCGTCACGTTGCAACTGCAACGCGAGCCGGCCTGATGGCCGGTAAACACCCGATCCGAAACGTTGCTCGACAATTGCTTCCGCGATCCGGTCTGCAAGTAGTTCGCGATATTCCCAGTCCCGCGCCTGATTCCCGTCATTGCGATTACTCAAGTATCCACATTCCACAAGTACTGCTGGACACGCGGCGAGGCGCAGCACACGAAAATTAGCCGTATGCACGCCGCCATTTTTCGAGCGGGGGATGGTCGACAATTTTTCTTGAATACCGCTCGCCAGACCAAATGAAGCGCCCGAATGATAGTAGGTTTCGAACCCGCGAATGCCGCGGCGACGCGAATCGTTGAAGTGTATGCTGACAAAGATTGCATTTTTCTGCGCGTTCTCGATGGCCACACGATCGTTCAATGGAATAAAAACATCCGAGTCGCGGGTCATGACGGTTTTTAATTGCGATTCGCGCAGCTTGTGGTTGAGACGCTGGGCGACATCGAGAGCAACCATCTTTTCAGGCGGGCCGTAGCGGCGATATGCGCCGCTATCTTTGCCCCCATGTCCGGCATCCACTACCACGGTGTTAAAAGTCTTACTGGTGTTTTTGACTCCAGTAGTCGTAACGGTGCCGCAAGCAGTTAACGAGGCGAGAAGGGCGATTGCGGCGAGACGAGGGACCTGGCTCGGCATCCTGATTTTATAGCAAAAAATACGTCTTCTACCAAACATTTTTCGCCGCAGGCATCAAAACGATGCAACATAATTGGATGACGAGCTGTCTATTGACGCCAATTGCAAAAAGCACTTGTGTCTTGTGCTGCTGCGCTTAATACCTTTACTTCTTTTATGATAATCCGATTTGCGATTCTCCCTTTGCTTCTGGCGCTCAACCTTTCCATGTGCAAGAAGCAGGAAAGTGTCTCCTCGAGTTCACAGCAAGCGGGCGCCTCATCACCGGCGCCGGCTGCCGTGGCCACTCCAGTCGCAGCGGGGTCTCCCAAGGTGACCAAACCAGTGGTCGATCAAACGGCCCAGGTGCTTATTTTTTGTTATCACCGTTTAGTGGACAAGGTCCGCTATCCCGGGACCGAGATCACGCCTGCCGCCTTTGAAGCGCAGATGAAAGAATTGAAGGACAGCGGCATCACAGTGATTCCCATGCAGGATCTGCTCGCCTGGAAGCGGGGCGAAAAGAACATACCGCCACGATGCGCGGTCATTACTTTCGACGATGGCTGGAAATCCCAATACGAGGTCGCGTGGCCGATCATGAAGAAATACGGCTACCCGTTCACCATGTTCATTTACACCGAAGGCGTGCGCGGTGGTTCGTTAGGCGGCGGGGAAGCAATTACCTGGGAACAGCTCGCCGACATGCGCGACAACGGTGTGGACA
Source organism: Candidatus Udaeobacter sp. (assembly GCA_035651975.1). Taxonomy (GTDB): domain Bacteria; phylum Verrucomicrobiota; class Verrucomicrobiia; order Chthoniobacterales; family UBA10450; genus Udaeobacter. The sequence goes on along the minus strand of DASREQ010000053.1, from coordinate 69,429 downwards.
TTGAGGCGCATTCCGCGACGCACCAGGACTTGCGCGAAGGGCATACCATCATGGTGGCTAATCCGGGCGGAAAGAGAACCAGGACGAAATTGACGGGGCCTCAATATGAGGAATGGATGCAAAACGAAGTAGTCGGCTCCAAGCAACTGCTTGAGCAGCGATTGGGCATCAAAGTGAATTGCTTTGCGGTGCCCTTTGGGAGTTACAACGAGCATGTTAAAGAGATCGCGCGAAATGCCGGGTACCAGGCGATGTTTACCGTTTACGGTCAGCCCATCACCTTTACCTCGCCGATGGACTCACTCGGCCGTTATGCGATTGAAGCGAACAAGCCCAAGGTGTTTGCCGATGCTGTAAAAATGATTGGCACTTCAAGTGGAGGCGCGGCAGCGGTAGCTGAAGTTGGCGCGAAGGATCTCGCGACACAACCTGCAGATGGCGAGACAGTGCGTACTGCAGTCCCTCTTATCAAGGCTAACCTCAGCGCAATCGGCCCGATCGAGCCCGGCAGTGTGCAAATGCGCGTGAGCGGCCTCGGTGTTGTTCCTGCGAATTACGACCAGAAGTCGGGCACGATCTCATATCAGGTGACGCAAAAGATTCATGAGAAGACGTGCAGCGTGATTGTCACTGCGAAATCCCAGGGAAAGAAGGTGGAAACCCATTGGACTTTCGGAATCGAAGAAGGCGCCACCGCAGCAACGTCGCCCATACCGGCGCCTAAAAAATAAGCGCTTTCCAAGGAGTGGCGGTTACTTAGAGGAGTAGGCGAGTAGGAAATCGTCCCTCAGTGACTGGCGCAGCGAGCCCTAGTACCATGTTCTCCCAACTCTCTGACAAACTTCAGGACGTCTTCAAGGAGCTGCGTGGGCATGGCACCATCAGCGAAGCGAACATCGATGCCGCATTACGACAGGTGCGGCTGGCTTTGCTCGAAGCTGACGTCGATTTTCAAGTCGCAAAAAGATTCATCGCACGCGTCAAAGAAAAGTCTCTTGGCGAAGCCGTTTTTCGCAGCATTACCCCCGGACAGCAAATGGTGAAAATTTTTCATGACGAATTGACTGCCTTGCTCGGAGGCGATGCCGCGCCGGTGCATCTCGGCGATTCAGGGCGCATATTGATCATTGGTCTCAATGGATCGGGTAAAACAACTTCCTCGGCCAAGCTGGCGCGTCTTTTGAAAAAGCAGGGGCGCGCGCCAGTTTTAATCGCATGCGATTTGCAGAGACCTGCGGCAATCGAACAATTGGTCACGCTGGGCAAACAGATCGACGTGCCTGTACTCACTCCCGAGGCGGGCGAGAAGAATGTGCGACGCGCCGCTGCCGACACATCTGCCAGGGCGAGGGTGCCGGGCGCACCCGTTATTGAAATCTTCGACACGGCAGGTCGCCAGGAAATCGACGATGCGCTCATTCAGGAACTAAAAGAATTGAAAGAATTCCTGGAGCCACAGGAAACGCTGCTGGTGGTTGATGCCGCGACAGGGCAGCAAGCAGTCAGCGTTGCAACGCGTTTTAACGGGGCTTTATCAATTACAGGAATTATTTTGACAAAGCTCGACGGCGACGCGCGAGGCGGCGCGGCATTGTCCATGCGCGAAGTGACGCGGCAGCCAATCAAGTTCACCGGAACCGGAGAAAAGCTCGACCAGTTTGAAGTATTTGTTCCGGAGCGGCTCGCCGGCCGGATTCTCGGCATGGGCGACGTTGTTAGTCTGGTCGAAAAAGCGGCGGAAGCCGTCGACGAAGAAGAGGCGGCCCGATTGGAGCGGAAACTGCGCACGGCGTCATTCGATTTCAATGATTTCCTGGCGCAGTTCAAAATGATGCGGCGGATGGGCCCGCTGGAGAATATTCTTGGCATGTTGCCGGGCATGAGTAATGTGCAAGGCCTCTCTGTTGACGAGAAGCAGCTGAAGCGCACGGAAGCCATCGTGCTTTCGATGACGAAGGAAGAGCGGACGCGCCCCGACATTTTGAATGCGCGGCGCCGTCAGCGCATCGCACGCGGCAGCGGCTGCACGGTCACGGAGGTAAACGATTTGCTACGACGCTTTGATCAGATGCGGAAGATGATGAAAAGCGCGGGTAAAATGAAAAAAATGATGGCGCAACTGGCGCGAATGAGAAGTTAACATGGGAGTTTCAATCAGATTACGCAGAGAAGGAACGAAGAACCGCCCCTACTACAAAGTGGTAGTGGCCGACAAGCGCAGTCCACGCGATGGGAAATTCATCGAGATCATCGGCGCGTACGATCCAAAGAAACCCGATCACAATAGTACCTTGAAGATCGATCGGGTCGAATACTGGATCAGCAAAGGCGCACAGCCATCCGATACGGTGCGCAGCTTGATCAAGAAGAATAAGAAAGCAGCGACCACTGCCGAGTCCTCATCCGGAGCGGACCAAGAGGTCTCGCAATCGACTCAAGAAGAGCCGTTGCCTCCGTCGCCTGCGAGCGAACCGTCCAGCTAGCCTCGGCACGACAGGACTGTTGAGTACCTTGTCGTCAGCGCATAAGCGGTCGATTTCGCAACTCCGTGCTCCGTTGGGGAGAGCGGGACACCACAGCAGCTGCTCAGCGATTACGAAAATCGGCGTTTATTTGTGTTCACTCGTCGCTACGTAGCTGTTGTGCGAAGACGGATTCGTGGTTAGCCTTGTTGGCGCATGAGAGAATTTCTCGAGTTTGTCATTCGCCAGCTCATTGAATTTCCTGACGACATGGTGTTGACGGAAATTCCAAGCGGCAGAACGACCATCTTTAAGCTGCAACTTCGGCGAGGGGACGTCGGCCGCGTCATTGGGCGCGGCGGCCAGACCGTTCAGGCTATTCGCGCTTTACTCGCGAGTTCCGCCGCCCGCCACGGTCAACGGGCGATCCTCGAAATCGTCGAGTAATTTTCGCAATCTGTAGAAGGCGCTCTATGAGCGCTGATTTGTTTTCGGCGGTCATCGCCCGCCGCGACAGTTTAGCGTTGGACGTTGAGCGTTGAGCGTTGGACGTTTCGTTCCAGATGAAGATCGACATCCTGACACTATTTCCAGAACTCTGTCGCGCGCCTCTGAGCGAAAGCATCATGAAACGCGCGCAAGAACATGGCGTTGTCGATCTTCGAATCCATAATCTGCGGGACTGGACCGCAGATAAGCATCACATCGTGGATGACGCGCCGTTCGGCGGCGGTCAGGGAATGGTGATGAAACCGGAACCGATTTTTGCAGCCGTTGAGGATCTTCGAAACCAATCATCCAAAGTGGTGCTGATGTCGCCTGCTGGACATCGGTTTGACCAACAAACCGCGACGCAGCTTTCGAAGGAACCACATCTCATCATTATTTGCGGGCACTACGAAGGGGTCGATCACCGTGTGATTGAACATCTCGTGGATCGAGAAATCTCGATTGGCGATTACGTGCTCACTAACGGCGCGATCGCGGCCGTCGTTCTTGTCGACGCAATTGTGCGTTTATTACCCGAAGCGCTTGGTAACGAACAATCCGCGGTAGACGACAGTTTCAATCACGGATTACTGGAAGCCCCTCAGTACACGCGTCCGGCGGATTTTCGGGGCTGGGAGGTTCCGCAAATTTTGCTTTCCGGAAATCACGCCGAGATTGCAAAATGGCGCAAAGAACAGGCGATAAAGCGCACGCAGGAAAATCGCCCTGATTTGCTCGGATAAATCTGTACTCCGCGAGCGTTGCTATTGAGGCGCTTTTCCCAATACAACACACGCGTTAATTCCGCCGAAACCGAACGAGTTACTCATTACATATTTCAGTTCTGCTTCGCGTCCGTGATTGGGCACAACATCAAGATCACATGCCGGATCATGGTTTGCGTAGTTAATTGTGGGCGGAACCCATTGACGATCTAAAGCAAGCGCGCAAAGCGCCGCTTCAATTGCGCCGGTGGCGCCGAGCGGATGCGCATAATAACCCTTTGTTCCGCTGACGGGGATTCGCCGCGCGTGCTCGCCAAACACTTGTTTGATCGACGCCGTTTCCGCACTGTCGTTTAGCTGGGTCGAGCTCGCGTGCGCATTGATGTAATCGATCTGGTCGGGCGGCAGTTGTGCGTCCATGAGCGCCTCACGCATCGCGCGAATGGATGATTCGCCGCTCGGCAGTGGCGAAGTCATATGGAAAGCATCGTTATTCAGGCTGTATCCGAGCACTTCGGCGTAAATATACGCGCCTCGCGCGCGCGCATGTTCGAGCTCTTCGATAACGAGCGAGGCGGCGCCTTCGCCCATCACAAAACCATCACGCAACAGGTCAAACGGACGGCAAGCAAAAGCAGGATCGCTCTGCCACCTGCTCATCGTTTTAATAATGTCGAACGCACCGACGGTAATGGTCGTCAGAGGCGCTTCTGCTCCGCCGGCGACAATCACATCCGCAAAGTCGTCCCTGATGTAACGCAATGCCTCGCCGACCGATACAGTGCCACTGGCGCAACTATTCGAATTTGTCGTGCCGACTCCGCGAAATCCGAATTCGATTGCAATATTGGAATGAGCCGAACCACCGAATACCTGAACGGCGAGCGTAGGTTGAACTCCCCGCGCGCCCTTTTTTAAATATCTGAGATACTGTTCCTCGGCCTTGCAAACGCCGCCAAGGGCGGTGCCGAAACTGACACCTATCCGGTCCTGCGGTTTTTCGCGGGAATATTCAATCTGCGCGTCATCGACGGCCAGCTTTGCCGAAACCACCGCGAATTGCGCGTAGCGGTCCAGTCGTTTCAGCCGGTGCGGCGAAAAGAACTGCTCTGGGTCCCAATCACGAATCTCGCCCGCAGAGCGCACGCGGAAGACGCTGGAATCGAAACTTGCGATGTTACCAATGCCACTTGTTTCCGCGAGAATTCCGTTCCAAAAATTCTCACGCCCGTGACCGATACACGTGATTGGCCCAATTCCGGTGATAACAGCTCGTCGTTGGTTCATGCGGTGACCTTATTTGTCCTTGCCTCGACGTATGATTTCATGCAGCGCAGCGTCTTATTTGCAATGTGATGAATGAAGAAGTTGCCGATAATCATGTCCGCGATAGGCGCTAACGTCTTCATCCGAAATGCGAGGTCGTGTTTGATTTCGACCAGCACGCCGGCTGGCGTTTCCTGAAATGTCCAAATTACGCGCATTCCTTTGGTGAATGCTTTTAAGTGATAAAACCGGACTTCAATGCGGTCGCGATCGATGATTTGTTCGGAAGTCCAGGAAATCGGAATGCCGGAGCGCGTCGCGGCCATCACCACAACGTTCCGATCAAGACTCCGTTCAAGATAACGAATATAGCGATAGTGGGGGAGAATCCGCGGCCACAGCTCCAGGTTCGCAGCCGTCTCGAAGATGGTCATCTTTGGCGCGCTCATGGTGATGGAGTTGGTTTTATGCATTGGAAGTGAACACCACCGCAAAATAAAAACCCGCTCAGCTATCGATGTTGCGCACCTTCTGCCTGACAGAAGATACTTCCCTGAAAAGTAATTTGGCGAAAGAGAAAAAATCGTCCCGCCGAACTTCAGAGAATGTGCTGTGCAGGCGGAAACAGAATCTCTCGATCGCCTTTAGGAAGGCAAAGGGATCGAACCTTTCCCTTTTGGACCAGGCGCGTGTGGATTCACACGCGCCCGTCGGTGACTTCTCCGTAAATGACTGAGCCAGTCATTACCATCTCTCAGCGACGAAAGCCGACTCTTGCGTGGTCAGCGTCTCGTGCCAATTGGTTCAAAAGCGCGAAAAATGCCGGCGATTGGCCAATGAAAAGCCCCATATCCGTTAGGAACTGAACAACACTCATCGCGATGCCTTGCGTGTTGGTCGGTCGAATGATCGAAACGATTGGAAGGTTTCGATCCAGGAACGGGCACGGCTCCGGCATGATCAGGCTCTTGTTGAAGAGTTCGTCGTCGACCCCCAGATCAGGGAAGGTTACCGAGACACCGGTCACCGGATCCACGGCGGTCAACGGCGGCGCGTTGCCGGCTTTGTCCGACCATGTTTGAAAATGCATGGTCTCAGTCGGCCCAATGCTGATCAGGATTCGCAGGACTTCGGTGTGAGTGGCCCTCAGTGCCATCGACGGGTAGAGGCTGTTGCCACCCTGTTCGATGGTTGCAAAGTGAAAAGCCGCAGTATTTGCGATCGCCTGTAGGAAGTTGAGGTCATTTGTGTCGGCATCCGTCCTGGGAATGGCTGTATGTTGATTGACACCCAAAGTGGGGACGGCCTGTGGAAAGGCGAAGTTTGGATCCAAATCTGGGTTGTGACTGTCGTCGCGATAGCGCGTCCACCAGCTCGTATCCACCGTGAGTTGGGTCAGGTTCGTGAGGCGGTGCCCGATCAAATCGGTGTTAACTCCGGTGGCAGTGCTGCCCTGCAAGGTGCGGAATGGGTCAAGATTTACAGGTGCCGCGCCGTGGGCAACCAGATATGCGTTCAAGAAGGTATGGTGAGTGATTTCATCATCGGTGTTGTCGTGGATGTATATGGGCATGTCTTCGTCGAGCACTTCAATCGCCTCGGTGTAAGCTTCATTTCCCGTCCCGCCGGGAACTTCATCATCCTGGACGCCGCCCAATTCGTTGTATTGGATCCAAAAGTCCGCCTCGATCAATTCTGCCGCCGCCGCGAACCGAATGAGGGCTGCGTCTCCGGGTGTTAGCCCGCCACGTAGTGCTTCTGCGGTTCGAGCGCCTCCCAACAGTCCGACGCCGAGCGTTCCTGCTCCTAAGGCGAACGATGTGCCTAGAAAGGAACGACGGCTGATCGAACTTTTGCGAGCCTTAGCTCTTTGTTCCGCACCGTTCTGGGAAGGACGATTCTCGTTTTTACCGAAATCATCTGCTGTAGGATTACTTGTTGCTTTCATACCGAAGAATCGCGGTGGTTCGCGCCGCGCGCAGCATGGGAAAAGTTACGCGTTTGTTACCGCGCAAGCCGTTATAGTCTTTAGCCGATCACCGCAAATCCCGACTGCTGGCGACGCAGCGGCCATGTATAAAAAGAAAGTGGAGCCTACGGGATTCGAACCCGTGACCTCCTCAATGCCATTGAGGCGCTCTACCAACTGAGCTAAGACCCCGGTAAAGGATTTTAGATTGTAAGTTTCGGATTGCAGATTGCAACATGCCAGCTGAACGCTTGGGACGAGCAAAAGATTTGGTCAATATTTGAATACTTTGAAGGCGTTGCAGTCGAAGCTTGCAACAGAAGGACATCTGTGATGTTTAATGAGCAGAGGAACTTAATGAAGCTGTCGCGATTCCCGGCGCTTTGTTCGATTGCGGTGCTTGCGATGGCAATCTCCACTGGCACGGGACAAACAAACGCCCCGGTGCCTCAAAACGGCCCTCGTCCCGTACCGGGTAATGTTGTTCGAGCGACTAACGCGCGCCCAAACAATTCAAATCCGCAGTATATCCGGCGCGGACCGGCAAACGTTGGCCAGCGCCCCTCCACCATGCTTCCGACTCAAATGCAAAATCAGCAACCCAGGAATTTTTATCCGAATTATCCACGGTTCGCCCGGCAATTGAATCCAAGGCCGGCAGTAATACCGCCGCGACCGGACACAGCGGCCCGGCAAACGCAGCCTATTGCGGAGGCGCTTGCTAAGAACGAAGTCGCAGAAAATCAGGTGCTGTTAGCAAACGCTCGACCCAACGTCGCAACAGACGCTCAACGCCACATGAGACCACAGGAAGGAACGGCCAACAGGTCGACTACACCCGAAGCGCGCCAAACCAGAGACAAAGATGAATGGCGCAAAGGAAACAGTAACAATCACCGCAGTTATTTCGACGCGCTCCGCGCTCATCGGCACGAATGGCACCATCGCGATTGGTGGAAACAAAACTGCAACACCATCGTGTTCGTCACCGGCGGATACTATTTCCTCGATGCCGGCTACTGGTACCCAGCCTGGGGTTACGATCCGCTGAACAGTTATTACGATTACGATGGGCCAATTTACACCTATGGCAATCTGCTGCCCGACCAGGTAATCGCGAATGTTCAAGCTGCTTTACAGGATGCAGGTTACTACTTTGGGGCAATAACAGGCTCGCTGAGCGTAGAAACCCGTGCAGCTCTGGTGAATTTTCAGCGTGATCAGGGACTAAGTGTGACTGGGGCAATCGACGAGCCGACTGTCGCGTTTTTGGGGTTGTACTAGGAAATGCCGCTCGCGAATTTGTAACCGCCTGGCTGCATCCGGGCGAGGATTCGCTTAATCAAGCCGGGTACGGCGTTTTAAGAAATCGCCTATGAACAAGAAGAAGTTTATTTTGCCCGCGGCTCCGTCCCGCCGGAAGCGATACCGGAAAAGCTGCAGGCACCTCGCGTGTCGCCACCTGAAACGCATAAATTTCGAATGCTTGCAGGTGCGCCGCATGCGATTTTCAAAGGTGGCCGCGAATGGCGCATCGATTCCAGTCGATTTCCAATTTCGTCAACGATTACCGGCGTAATTCTCGATCTCGCGCCGGGTGCGTTGCGCGAGCTTCACTGGCATCCAAACGCCGATGAATGGCAATACGTAATCGAGGGCGACCTCAGCGTGACAATGTTCGGCTCGCACGGTCGATTTCGAACGGAGCAGTTGCACGCTGGCGATGTTGGTTACATCCCGCAGGGCTATGGGCACTCGATTGAAAACGTCGGGGACAGGCCGAGCCGGATGCTGATCGGTTTTAATACCGGAATTTATCAGGCGATTGATCTTTCTGCGTGGATCGCCGGCAATCCGATTGACGTTTTGGCAACGAATTTCGGCAAACCGGCATCCTTGTTCGAGAAGTTTCCGCGCAAAGACGTTTTCATATCGCCGAATCAATAGGTTTTCGTCAGGCCCACGCATCAGCCTGGGCTTGCGCGTCGCTCGCATCTCCAAAAATTTGCGACCGTCGCAGACCGCCGCTACAGAAAGAACTGCCCGGTTGACTCTTGAGCCATGCAAAAATTAATCGAATGCGTTCCGAATTTTTCGGAAGGCCGTGACCAAAACGTCATTCGGCAAATCACCGATGCGATCGAATCGGTGGACGGTGTTTCGCTGTTGGATGTTGATCCTGGTGCGAGCACGAACCGGACGGTGGTGACATTCGTCGGCAATCCTGATGCGGCAGTGGAAGCGGCTTTTCGCGCTATCAAGAAAGCGGCGGAGTTGATTGATATGCGCAAACACAAGGGAGCTCATCCGCGCATGGGGGCGACAGATGTTTGTCCTTTCATTCCCGTGAGCAACGTGAGCTGGGAGGAAGCAATCGCCTGTGCGAATCGGTTGGGAAAGCGTGTCGGTGATGAATTGAAAATACCGGTCTATCTTTACGAAAGAGCGGCAAAAAATAAAGCGCGTTCGAATTTATCGGTAATTCGCACGGGTGAATACGAAGGATTTTTCGAAAAAATAAAAGAGCCCGTATGGAAACCAGATTTTGGACCTGATGTATTCAACGAGAGATCAGGAGCAACGGTAATCGGCGTTCGTGATTTTCTTGTCGCTTACAATGCCAATCTGAACACGAAATCAGTGCGGCGCGCGAATTCGGTTGCATTTGACGTGCGAGAGCAGGGGAGGGTAAAAACCGAAGACGGAACGCCGTGGGGAAAACCGGTGCTGGATGCGGATGGCGAACCGATTCGGATTCCTGGAATGCTGAAGCACGTCAAGGCAATTGGTTGGTTCGTGAAGGAATACGGGATTGCGCAGGTCTCGATGAACCTGACCAATATCGAGGAAACGCCGTTACACGCGGCGTTCGATGCGTGTTGCGAATCCGCAGCCAGGCGTGGTCTGCGCGTGACCGGCTCGGAGATCGTCGGCATGGTGCCGAAGAAATGTCTGATCGATGCCGGCCGTTATTTTCTTCGTAAGCAAGAATGGTCGGAAGGTGCTTCCGAGGAGGAACTGATCGATGTCGCCATCCGTTCAATGGGCTTGAGCGAACTGAAACCTTTCGAGCCAAAAGAAAAGGTGATTGAATTCAAAATCGAAGCTGCCGAGCCAAAGAATTCACTGGCGAAGATGAATCTGCGCGAATTTTGCAATGAAACGCTGAGCGACTCGCCGGCGCCCGGCGGCGGCTCCGTTGCGGCACTGATGGGTGCGTTAGGCGCTTCGTTAGGCGGAATGGTGGCGAACCTGTCTGCAGGAAAACGCGGTTGGGACGACAAGCTCGAATATTTCAGCAATTGGGCGGTGAAAGCGCAGCAACTCAAGGATGAACTTCTCTCACTGGTCGATGAAGACACCGTGGCGTTCAACAGGGTCATGGACGCATTCGCACTGCCCAAAGAGTCGCGCGAAGAGAAAGCAGCGCGGGCCGCTGCGATTGAGCAGGCAACCAAATATGCGGCGGAAGTTCCGATAAAGGTTATGGAAACAGCGTCGAGATCTTATGAATTGCTCGCGGAAATGGCCGACAAAGGAAATCCGGCCTCGATCTCCGACGTCGGTGTCGGGGCGCTTGCCACGCGCGCATGCCTCGAAGGCGCGGCGCTTAATGTGAGAATTAATCTCGCGCAGTTGAAGGACGAAAAATTCAAGGCGGCGCTGATGGCGAAATTACAAAAGCTCGGCGCAGATTCCGACGTACGATTCGAGAGAATCACCGAGGCCGTGGTTAAGAAGATTGGCTGAACCGCTGAATCGGCATAAAACCGCGTCATTCCGAGCGAATCGTGGAATCCGGTTGAATTAGTTTACGATACCTCGACAGGATCTTTCGACCTCGCTCAGGATGACAACCCTGGTTAAACCTTAACGATCATGAGTTCTCTCGCACTGCTTCATGCATCGCAACTGATTACACTGGCCGGTCCCAAACGGCCACGTATGGGACACGAACTCTCTGAACTGACAATCATTCCCAATGGCGGAATGCTGATTCGCGACGGCAGAATCGACGTCGTCGGTCGCAGCACAGAGATCGAGACTAAGGCAGGCGACGCGGAAGTCATCGATGCTCGCGGGAAAGTCGTCCTCCCCGGATTTGTCGACGCGCACACACATTTGGTTTTTGCCGGGAATCGGCTGGACGATTTCGAGCGGCGTTCGCGCGGCGATTCCTATGAGCAAATCGCGAAGGCCGGTGGTGGAATTTGGTCGACCGTTGAGAAGACGCGAGCAGCGAGTGAAGACGACCTTCTTGTGCGGGCGAAAAAACGTGCAGATTGGTTCCTGCGCTGCGGAACGACGACAGTGGAGTCAAAATCGGGCTACGGCCTGACGCTCGAAGACGAACTGAAGATCCTGCGCGTTATCAGGCGGCTGAATCATGAAACGCCGCTCGAAGTTGTGCCGACGTTTCTTGGTGCACACGCAGTTCCGCGCGACGTGGCGCAGGCAATCCTGCCTGCGTCCCAGGACTCGCAGACAGGATTGTCTGCGTCACGTTACGTCGATCTGGTGATCAACGAGATGCTGCCGCGAGTGGCGAAGGAAAATCTGGCTGAATATTGCGACGTCTTTTGCGAGCGCGGATATTTTGATATTGAGCAATCGCGCGAAATTCTGAAGGCCGCGCAAAGACTTGGAATGAAATTGCGCGGGCACGTCGATCAACTGACAAATTCTGACGGCGCGGAATTGATGGCGGAACTGGGTGCGACCACGGCAGATCATTTGGAGCAAACGGACGAGCAGGGGATTGCGGCTCTGAGATCCGCAGGCGTGCAACCGGTTCTCCTACCGGGCTCAGTATATGCGCTGGGATCGGCATTGTACCCTCGCGCGCGCGAAATGATCGAGCGGGGCCTCGCCGTCGTGCTTGCGACTGACTTCAACCCCGGTTCGTCGCCAACTCCAAGCATGCCAATGATTTTGTCGCTGGCGTGCACACAGATGAAAATGTCGCCAGCGGAAGCAATTACGGCCTCGACTATTAATGCAGCCTATTCGTTAGGCCGTGGCGATCGGATGGGCTCGCTGGAATCCGGTAAGGCGGCAAATTTTTCAATATTCGATTGCGAAGACTATCGGGAGCTCGCGTATTGGTTTGGGGTTCCGCTGACGCATGGTGTTTACATAAAGGGAAAGAAAGCTTTCTAAACAGAGGAGCGGTCCGCAGATCTTTTTTGTGAAGCTCGATTGACACTGGCGGTGCGCCCTGACGCAGCTCACTGGATTTACGAAGAAGTGGATCACGGCTTGGCAGCGGTAGGGGTCGCCGCGCTGCGGCGACCGGGGGCCGACCGCGGCGTCCCCCCGGTGAAATTTTGCGGCATGTGCCGAGGACCGTTACAGTAAGTTTATGAAGGTCGAAGTGGAAAAGCAGCCGGGGTCCGTCTCTACGCTGCAAATTGAACTACCGCCCGAAGAAGTATCCAAGGAATGGGATGCGATCGCCAATAGCTTTGCGCGTTTCGCCAAAATTCCGGGTTATCGGCCAGGCAAGGCACCGCGCGCGGTGATCGACAAAAGATTCCGCAAGGAAATTCAGGACGAATTAACCAAGAAGCTCGTTTCCAGGAGTTATCATGAAGCGATCGAGCATGAACAATTGCGCGTCGCTTCGTTGGCCAATATCGAAGATGTTCAGCTTGGTGAGGACAAATCGATGCGCTTCCGCGCAACGGTTGTGACAGTGCCGGAATTTGAGCTGCCCGAGTACAAGAACATTCCCGTGCAATTACCGGAGACCAACGTTTCCGAGTCGGAGGTTGACGCTGCACTCGAGCGATTACGCGATCAATCGGCCGACTTCATCGATGTTCCCGAACGGGGACTTGAGATGGGGGACTTCGCCGTCATCGACTTCGAGGGAACCAGCGACGGCAAACCGATTAGTGAGATTGCGCCCCAGGCGAGCAAGAATCTCCATGGTGGAAAAAAATTCTGGTTGCACCTCGCGCCGGATAATTTCCTGCCGCGATTTTGCGAACAAATGGTCGGCCAGAAGCTGAGCCAGATGCGCACAGTAACCGTCGATTTCGCGGCGGATTTTCCAATCAAGGAACTGGCAGGGAAACAGGCAAATTACAATGTCACAGTGCGTGAGATTAAGCAGAAAGTATTGCCGGCTGTAGATGATGCGTTTGCGACGAAATTGATTCCTGGAAAGATGCTAGCCGATCTGCGCAAGATCATCGAACACGACCTCGCGCACGAAAAGGAGCACGAACGCGACCGAGCAAAAGAAGGACAGGTTGTGAAATATTTGCACGAACGAATTCAGTTCGAGCTGCCGCCTTCCCTGCTTAAAAGTGAAACGCGCCGCGTTTTGGCAGACCTCGTGCAACGAAACCGGGAACGCGGTATTACTGATGAGATGTTAAAGGAGAAGGAGAAAGAGCTTATCGAGAGTGCCGCCGGGCTCGCTGCTCACCGGTTAAAAACGAACTTCATTCTGCATCGGATTGCAGAGAGCGAAAATATCAAGGTTTCGCGGGATGACATCAACGCGCGGCTTCGGGAGGAAGCGGCGCGATACAACGTTCCCGTGGAAAAAATGCGCAAGGAATTGCAGGAACACGATGGTCTGGACGCGTTCGCGGAACAGATACTGCTGGGTAAGACTCTTGATTTCCTTAAGGCGAATGTTAGCGTCGAGACAGCGCAGGAACCCGCGGTAAAAGAAGAAAAATCATGAGTATATCGAACGAAAATCTCTCCCAGGTACTGATTCCGATGGTCGTGGAGCAGACTGGCCGCGGCGAGCGCAGTTACGACATTTATTCGCGATTGCTCAAGGATCGCATCGTTTTTATCGGAACGCCGATGGACGATCACATCGCCAATCTTGTCATTGCCCAGTTGCTGTTTTTGCAAATGGAGGACTCGAAAAAGGACATCAATATCTATATCAATTCGCCGGGTGGTTCGGTCACAGCGGGCCTCGCAGTCTATGATACGATGCAGTTTCTCACCTGCGATGTGACGACCTATTGCCTCGGAATGGCTGCGAGCATGGCTGCGGTGCTGCTCTGTGCCGGCACGAAAGGCAAGCGGTTCGCGCTTCCAAATTCCGATATCATGATCCATCAGGTCTCCGGAGGCGCGCAGGGCGCGGCGAGCGATGTGGAACGTCAGGTTGATTACATGTTCAAGCTGAAAAAGCGCCTGATCAAAATCATTGCGCAGCACACCGGCAAATCCGAAGAACAAGTGCGGATCGATTCGGACCGCGATTATTATATGTCCGCTCAGGAAGCGAAAGCGTATGGTTTGGTGGACGAAGTGATCAAATCTCGCAAGGAGGTGAAGCTGCTCGATGGAGCGAATCCTCCTTCCGGGGACCGGTCGATAGAAGTGGCTGAAACTGCTTTGCCACGCAAAGTCGGAGGATAAGAGAGCTCTAAAATATGGCCCGCGCTTCCAACCTCACCATGTGCTCCTTTTGTGGCAAGAGCCATGCAGAGGTCCGCAAATTGATCGCCGGACCAGGCGTCTACATCTGCGATAGTTGCATAAACGTCTGCAAAAGCATCCTCGATAAAGAACTCAACGAAGATGCTCGCCGCCAGTCCTCCAATATACGTGTGCCGAAGCCGGCGGAAATCCGACGCGCCCTTGATCAGTATGTCATCGGCCAGGACACCGCGAAGAAAACGTTGTCCGTGGCTGTTCACAACCACTACAAGCGGGTATTGCAAGCTCCCCAGCCAGCTGACGCTTCCGCCGCGTTTCAGCCGGATCCATTTGCTGATGTTGAGATCGAGAAGAGCAACATTTTGCTAATCGGCCCCACCGGGTCCGGCAAAACGTTACTAGCCAAAACGCTCGCGCGGATTCTCGATGTACCATTTTGCATCGCCGACGCGACGACATTGACGGAAGCGGGGTACGTTGGTGAAGACGTCGAAAATATTATCCTGCGACTCCTGCAGAACGCGGATTACGACGTGAAACGAGCGGAGATCGGCATTGTTTACATCGACGAGATCGACAAGATCGGTCGCAAAACGGACAATGTAAGCATTACTCGAGATGTCTCCGGCGAAGGCGTGCAGCAGGCGTTATTGAAAATTTTGGAAGGCAGCACGTGTAATGTTCCGCCACAGGGCGGACGCAAACATCCGCATCAGGAATACATTCAGGTTAACACCGAAAAAATTCTTTTCATTTGCGGCGGCGCATTCATCGGCCTCGACAAAATTATTCAAAAACGCATCGGCCAAAAAGTGATGGGATTCGGCAGCCCCTCACTCGAAGTCGAGGAGGCGTTGCGAAAGCAAGCCGTCCGCCATGTGGAACCGGAAGATCTGCTCGCCTTCGGGATGATCCCCGAATTCATCGGGCGATTGCCGGTCGTCAGCTCGCTCGATGCGCTGACCGAGGAAGAAATGGTGGCGATTTTGACCGAGACGAAAAACGCGATGGTGAAGCAGTATACAAAGCTTTTCTCGATGGAAGGTGTGCGTTTAACATTCACCAAGGATGCGTTGCGCGCGCTGGCGGCCAAGGCTGTCACCAAGGGAACGGGCGCACGTGCGTTGCGTTCCATGCTGGAGCGGATCATGCTCGACATCATGTATGAAGTGCCGAGCCGGGAGGATATTGCCGAGGTCACAATTAATCGGGCGGTAGTGGAAGGCAAAAAGCTTCCGCTGATCCGCAAGAAACAGGACAAGACCGCGGCGTAAAAAGTAGCGCATGCCTCTGGCTTGCGTTCTTTTATGCGCAAGCGGGACGCATGCGCCACCTTGTAGCCTCCTCATGCGCGTCGCACTTCTCAACACTGGCACGGAGCTTTTGCTTGGCGATGTTCAGGACGCACACCTTGCCTTTATTGCGCGCGAGATTCTTCCGTTAGGTCTGCGGATCGAGGAAAGACGCACGGTCGGCGACACCGAGGCGATTCGGCACACCTTGGCTGAGTTATTTTCAGGTCGAGAAATTCTTTTTGTGACCGGCGGTCTCGGCCCAACCGCCGACGACATAACACGCGAGATGGTTGCCGATCTATTAGAGCTGGAGCTGCGACAATCTTCGGAGCTGCTGGCTTCGCTTCGGCAAAGACTTCGAGTGCGCGGAATCAAGTGGACTTCCGGTATCGCGCGGCAGGCAAACGTTCATATAGGCGCAGATGTCTTGCCGAATCACAATGGCAGTGCACCCGGCCTTTATTTGCGCGCGAACATCAATCCACGGATTCCGTCTCCGCATCTTTTCCTGTTGCCCGGGCCTCCTCGCGAGTTGCAGCCAATGTTTCGGGAATTTGTGATGGAGATCCTGCGCTCAATCGTCCCAGCTTCGGCGTTGATCGAGCGGCGCCTTTATAAGATTGCCGACAAAGGCGAGTCGCTGGTCGAGGAGGCAATCGGCGACCGCGTGCTTGCAATACCGGGAATCGAGTTGGGGTACTGCGCGCGTCCTGCCGAAGTCGATGTGCGCATTGTCGGGAAACCGAAGGCCATCGAACAGGCTGACGCGATTATCAGATCGACGCTGGGGTCCTCCGTCTTTTCTGCCGCGGACGAGACGCTGGAGGAAGTGGTTGTTAAACTACTGGTGGGGCGCAATCAAACGCTGGCCGTTGCTGAATCCTGCACGGGAGGATTGATGGCTAATCGCATCACAAACGTGCCTGGCGCATCGGAGGTTTTTCTCGCTGGGTACGTTTGTTACGCGAACCAGGCCAAGATCAATATGCTGGATGTCGATTCGCACCTGATCGAGAAGCACGGCGCAGTGAGCGAGCAAGTCGCGCTTGCACTGGCTGAAAATGCACGCGGGTGTGCAGGGTCCGATTATGCTCTCGCTACGACTGGGATTGCAGGGCCGGGCGGCGGATCGCCGGAGAAGCCAGTCGGAACCGTTTATGTTGCCCTTGCAGCGCCGGGCGAAACAATCGCGAAGAAATTGTTTTTTCCAACTGACCGCGAGACTTTTAAACAAATTGCTACGCAGGCTGCGTTGGAAATGCTACGCAAAAAATTGATCGAAACATAGGCTCGCCGCCTGTGTCGCTAGCTGGTTTGTAGTCCGTTGTCTTGGGGTGAGCGGAGTCCAGCTCCACTGGCGAACAGACCAGCAGGTCGATGTTCCGCTAGTCGCCAACGTCTATGGACGTGCCAACTTTGGCGTAGTCGTAAAACAATTTTGCCCCGTCGACGGATTCGCGGATGCAGCCATGCGACGCGGCGTAGCCAGGCAAAATTCCTATGTGCATCCCGACTCCTTCACCGGTAAGGCGAAGGAACCATTTCATTGGTGCCCCGGCAAAATGGGTTCCGCTCGGCGCGGAGTCGCTGCGCGCGCTGACGCCGGCCCGAACAATACGGCCGGAACTGTCCACGAAATCGCCGTAAAGACTTGAGTGGTGATTAGGGTCTTTTTCCATCACATTGAAGTGTCCTCTTGGTGTCTCGTGCCCACGTCGGCCAGTCGAGACTGGGCCATCGGCGACGACTTGGTCTCCGATCATAAGATAAGCCCGCTGCTTCGGAAGTGAGACGACGATGTGCGTATTGTCCGGTGTCGCCTGTTTGAGTACAGATTGATTCACCTTTAATGGTGCTTGCCTTTGAATGAGCGTCGACGCTTTGCGCATAGGCGGCGGGGCAGCAACCGGCTGTCGCGGTTTCGGTCCCAAGTGAAATTGACCGCTTGCAGAAGACACAACCGCGACCAGCAAAATCAACCGAATCAACGTCGAAAGTCGCATAAATTAGCCGCCATTGTAGCTGTTTACGCGCCGAATCCAACCAGATAACCATCTCGATTCATGCCGTTCGGCCGGAGAGTTTTGCACCCGCCGAGTCAACACTGTCTTTGCTGAGCGCGAGAATTCATCAACCGCCGTGGTGTCCGAAGTGCCGTGCATGGCTTCCAAGACTTGAAGAAGGCCCCAGCCCTGGCCCCGATAGCGCTCCGTATGTAGAACGCCTTCCCCTTTGAAATTTACATAATCGATGAGGGCATAACATCCCTGTGAAGTTTTGGTGAGACGCTCGAATTGTTCCTGTACGTTTGTTCGATTACCGGGCGCCGCTTCAGCCAGCATTTTCGGCAGAGCGCCTTCCAACCGCGCCAAAAGAAATTCTGCCTGCAAATCGATCGTATCCGCAAGGAATTTACGTAATTGATTCATTTGCGTTGAATGTTGAGCTTGAAGAAATTCAGTACGCGAGTTCCAGGGACACGGCTTTTCGCCAGTTCCCAGGAGGACGTTGGGCAGTTTCGCGCCGCGCTTTGAGATAAAACTTACGAGCTTGGGAAAACTTTCCTCGAACGGTCCCCGGCGGTCCTTCGGGTACCAGATGAAGTGGCCGATGCCCAGTGACGCGAAATCTTCCCCTGCGTTCCACGAAGTGAGGCCGGAAATTGTTCCATTACATTCATTTTGCCAGATTTTTTTTGCGATTCTGAGCACATCGGCATGGGAGAGACTGATTGCGTTGAGCGGCTTCGGTACAAGGGCGATGAGCGTCGCAAAAACCAGCCCGGCCCAAGGGTAGCGGCGTTCGGGGCGCAGGCGCCGCTCTGTTCTTGACGGGCGGCATTTATCTATTAGCGTCCCAGTTTCCGCGGCGACCAATTTAACCAAATCCGCGCGGAGAGCACCTTCTATGAAACAACTTATCCTCATTTTCAGCGCATCCTTACTTGTATTGCCTTTGTTTGGGCAAGAGAAATCCGTACAGCTCAAGGACCAGAAAGACAAAGTTAGTTATAGCATTGGAATGCAGATCGGCTTCAATCTTAGCCGACAGAAGGTGGACGTTAATCCGGATCTGCTCGTTGCCGGTATAAAAGACGCCATCGCCGACAAGCCACAACTAACCCCCGAGCAGGTCAAGGAAGTCATGACGACATTTGAAAAAGACATGCAACAAAAACAGAAGGAAGCGGGCGAGAAGAATAAGGCGGAAGGGGAAAAGTTTCTCGCGGAAAACAAAAAGAAAGAAGGCGTAAAAACAACCGCGAGCGGGTTGGAGTACAAAGTTCTGAAAGAGGGAAACGGGCCGCAACCGAAGGCGACCGACACGGTAACGGTGAATTACCGGGGAACGCTTATCAACGGAACGGAGTTCGACAGTTCATACAAGCGCGGTCAACCGGCGACCTTTCCGGTTAACGGCGTCATCAAGGGATGGACGGAGGCGCTTCAGCTAATGAAAGTGGGATCGAAATATCAGTTGTTTATTCCATCGAACCTCGCCTACGGCGAGAGATCTGTCAGTCCGGAAATTGGTGCGAATTCGACTCTGATTTTTGAGGTGGAACTGCTGGATGCAAAGCCGGCTCCGACACCTGCGCCTGCTGCTCCGGCGAAGGCTCCCAGCCCTGCGGCCCCGCCGTCGCCAAAGAAATAGAGCGTGTAACACAACGACGGCCCCGGTAGCGACGGCCCTGTGGGCCATCCTACTTGGTGTGAAAAAGACGCGCCAAGCCCAATCGGCCTCAGGCCCTAGGCTCAGGATTCGATCGCCATGCTGCAATCAGCGCGTCGCAGCCGCTTCCCATTCGAGTCGCGGCGCGTCGCCCCATAGGTCTTCCAGACTGTAAAAGGATCGTTTGTCCCGGTGTAAGACGTGGACAACGACTTGCAGGTAATCGAGCACAACCCACTGGCTGGCTGGAAACCCGTCAACCGCCACGGGTCGAATGGAATGGTCCTCTCGCAAGCGCGTTTCAATTTCGTTTGCGATTGCTTTTAGTTGCGGCTCAGACGTCGCCGAGCAAAGCACGAAAAAATCGGTGAACGTCGAGATCGCGCGCAAATCGAGGACGACAATGTCTTCCGCCTTTTTGTTTGAGGCGAGCTCGGCGCAGGTTCTGGCTAAATTTTCCGGGGTTATTTCCGTTGCTCCAGGTAAAGTTTTTCGCGACGAATGATTTCTTCCACTGCCGGCGGTACGAAATATCGAATCGACCGACCAGTGGCAACTCTCTTTCTGATTTCAGTTGCAGAAATGTCGATTTTCCGGCGAATTAGTGGGTAGGTGTGGTGCGGGCGTTGGCCACTACGATCGAGAACAACAAAACGAACCATCTTTTCCAAGTCAGCAAAGCGGCGCCATTTTGTGAGTTTGTCCACGTTATCTTCGCCGATCAGGCAGTAGATCGTTGCGTCACGCTCGCGCTGCCGGATCTGCTCGATCGTATCGATGGTGTAGGAAGGTGATGGACGTCGCAATTCGCAATCATCCACGGCAAACCCGGGTTCATTCTCAATGGCGGCTTGTATCATCAATAACCGTATTTCGTCTCTGGCAACAGGCGCGGTCTTTCGAAGAGGCGACGTGCGAGCGGGAATAAAAATCACTTCCGCAGCGTCAAGTTTCTCAAGGGCCTCGCGCGCAACGATAAGATGTCCGTGGTGAATCGGATCAAAGGTGCCGCCGTAGATTGCAATCTTTTTCAATGCTCAACGCTCAACGCTCAACGCTCGACGTTCAACTGAAAGGATTTTTCCTGGTTGGACGGTAGACGTTGAATGCTGAGCGCCTGCGCGCGTGGTAGACTTGCCGAACGCGGGTTGGGCGTTACTCTTTGCGGCCCATGAAAGCGGATTTACTCGGCCAGTTGATCATGACCGGCGTGCCTGGCAAGGAATTAGATGGAAAAACTGCCAGGCTGTTCCGAAAGGTGAAGCCGGGCGCTTTCATTTTGTTCGGCCGCAACATCGAAAGCGCGCCGCAGTTGCGGAAGCTCACCGATGGTCTTCGCGATTTAAGTGAGATCGAGCCCATCATTACGATTGATCAGGAAGGGGGCCGCGTTTCTCGTCTCCGATTGATCGGCAGCGAACCGCCAAATGCGCAACAGTTGCGCGACAGGAATGACATCGATCTCATCCGGCGTCATGGCGACATCACAGGGCGCTTGCTCCGCCTTTTCGGTTTCAACCTGGACCTGTGCCCGGTCCTGGACATTTCCTTCGATGACGACGCCGACAATTCTCTCCGAGGCCGCTGTTACGGAAAAACAGTCGAGCAGGTCATTCGTAACGCCGGTGCATTCAACGACGCAATGAGAGGACGGGGGATCGCGAGCTGCGGCAAACATTTTCCGGGTTACTCCGCCGCGAGTTCGGATGCGCATTACGAATTGCCGCGGATCAATCGCACCCGTGAACAACTGGATGGGAATGAGCTTGCCGTATTTCGCCAATTCATTGGCAGAGACGGCCCGCTGGGGCACCCGGACGGCGCAGCGCACCATCCGTCCCAGGTGGACAGCATGATGCTCTGTCACGGCTGGTATCCTTGTTGCGAGCCGGAAAAGACGCCTGCTACTCTATCGCATCGGATCGCAACCGATTTATTGCGCAACGAGCTCGGTTTCGATGGACTCGTCATGACTGACGATCTGGACATGGGCGCGATCCTTACCGGGTATCGGCTGGAGGACACAATCCGCCTGGCCATCGCTGCAGGGAACGACGTGGCGATGATCTGCCATCGCATTCCCGAGATTGAGAACGTGCAACGAATCCTCGCCACCTTGCCGCACGATCAAATCGACCGCGCTTTGCAAAATGTCTCCCAATTCAAAGAAAGACTTGCGCCGCCTGACGAATTTTCCGAAGCCGCGTTCCGCAAGGTCGACCGCGAGATCTGGGATCTGCGTGTGGCCGTCCTGGGCGAAGAAGGCGCCAGACAGACGACTTCCCAGAGCATTCAACGCTCGCCAGTAGAAAGGTTCTGATCTGGGAAGCGCACGCGCCGTGGCGTGCCGGCG
The DNA here is from genome assembly GCA_035651975.1 of Candidatus Udaeobacter sp. Lineage (GTDB taxonomy): Bacteria > Verrucomicrobiota > Verrucomicrobiia > Chthoniobacterales > UBA10450 > Udaeobacter. The sequence goes on along the minus strand of DASREQ010000053.1, from coordinate 47,779 downwards.
ATGGCGCCCTCGCCATCGCGAACTTTCCTGGGCGCGGTAATCGTATCGCGTTGATCTCGCACCGAGCGTTTCGGCGACACGAGGCGCCGAACAATCACGCGAGGTGCGTGCGCTCCCGCTGCGCACGTGTCGCGAAGTTTATGCCGTGCTCTTACGTCAGATTCACAGTATGCATCTTGACCCTTCCGGCGAGTCCAGACTATTCTCCGCTCTCATCGATCGAGAATGTAATCGGGCGGTGAATCGTCAAAATGCAAGCCAGTGAAGCCGAGAACCAAAATGTGAATGTCGGCCAGGAGACAAACGCGAATAGGCGCGCTGAGCTGACAGTCCGCGGCGTGATCATCGGCATCATCATCACGCTCGTTTTCACGGCGGCGAATGTCTATGCCGGGTTAAAGGCGGCCCTGACTTTTTCCACCTCAATTCCAGCGGCTGTGATTTCGATGGCGATCCTGCGCGGTTTCAAGAATGCGACGATTCAGGAAAATAACATTGTACAGACGGTTGCCTCGGCAGCAGGCACGCTGTCGTCGATCATCTTCGTGCTGCCGGGATTAATCATGATCGGCTATTGGACCGGCTTTCCTTTCTGGACTTCGTTTTGGATCTGCGCGCTCGGCGGAATTCTCGGCGTGATGTACTCAATCCCGCTCCGGCGGGCGTTGGTGACAACATCGGACCTGCCGTATCCCGAAGGCGTCGCCTGCGCTGAAGTTTTGAAAGTCGGCAGCACCGGCGATGCCGAGCATGCACACGACATTGAACATGGCCGCGCAGGTGTGCTGGCTGTTTTGTGGGGCTCAATCGTATCCGCGATATTCTACGGAATCTTACAAACAAAGATATTCGCCAGCGACGTGGCGCAGTATTTCCATCTTGGTCGCCGAGGTTCCGCCACTGGTTTCGATTTCAGTCTCTCTTTCATGCTGTTAGGAATCGGTCATCTGGTCGGGCTCTGGGTTGGTCTTGCAATGCTTGTCGGCGCATTAATTGGCTGGGGGTGGGGCGTTCCACATTTTTCGGCGATTGCCGGCGATGTCACGACTGCCGCTGCAACTCTCGCGCAAAAAATATGGAGCACGAAGGTGCGCTTTATCGGCGCGGGCGCGATCGGCGTTTCGGCGATTTGGACGCTTCTTAAATTAATAAAACCAGTGGTGGCTGGCTTGACGAGCGCGATGGCCGCCTCTCGCGCGCGCAAAGCCGGGAGGGCCGACACGCTGCCAATCACCGAGCGCGACATCCCAATCGGCATTGTCGGATTGGTTTCCTTGTTGTGCCTGATTCCAATTGGCTACTTGCTTTGGAATTTTGCGCACGTCAGCGGACTGGGTGATCACGCGTTGGTGCTGGTGCTCGGCGGCGTGCTATTTGTGGTGATCCTCAGTTTCCTAGTGTCAGCGGTCTGCGGCTACATGGCAGGACTGATCGGTTCGTCCAACAGCCCACTCTCCGGCATCGGCATTCTTGTTGTGGTCATTGCCGCACTGCTACTCGTATTCGGGCTTCAGTCGCATGTGGCACCCGAGGCCGGAAAGTCGCTGGTAGCGTTCGCACTCTTCGTTACCGCTGTCGTGTTCGCGGTAGCTTCGATCGCCAATAACAACCTGCAGGACCTTAAAACCGGACAACTGGTGAACGCGACACCGGAAAAACAGCAATGGGCCTTGGTGATCGGAGTGATTGCAGGTGCAGTGGTTATCCCACCGGTGATGAATCTTTTGAATCACGCCTACGGTTTTAATGGCGCGCCAGGCGTGGATCCCGCGCGCGCACTGCCGGCGCCGCAGGCGGGTTTGATCTCCGCGCTGGCTCAAGGTGTGATCACGCACAATATAGATTGGAGTCTTATCGTGACGGGGGCGGCGATAGGCATTGGCGTTATCGTCCTGGATGAGGTTCTGGCGCGCACCGCGCTCGGGCCGCGCATGCCGCCGTTGGCGGTGGGTTTGGGCATTTACTTGCCAACCTCAACAACATTGATGGTAGTGGTCGGCGCGATCGTCGGCGCGGTCTTCGACCGCAACGCGGAACGTGCGCCTAAGCCGGAAGCCACGAAACAGCTCGGCGTGTTGCTCGCATCAGGTTTGATTGTCGGCGAAAGTCTGCTGGCTGTGATTGTCGCGGGATTGGTCGCGTTCGCTGATAAGCTCGGTTTTTCCAATCCGAATGAACCGTTGGCCTTAGTCGGCGCCAGCTTTGAGAACACATCGAAAATTTTGGGTGGCATAGCCTTCGCTGTGATCGTGGCGGTACTGTATCGCTGGGTTTGGCGAAGGGGCGCGGCAAGATCGATATGAAACGAAACTGGAATTGGCCGCTCTGGATCGGCTTTCTTTTCGCGCTGGCTGGTTTTCTCAGTTACACATTCTTCGCTCAATTCCCAATTACACGCGATTTTCCGTGGGCGAACCTCTCGTTGTTTGCCGTAGGCGGGATTCTGCTGGTGCTGGGTCTATTCCGGGCGTTTGGCAAACCGCAGGTCTATCGAGGCAAAATCTTCGGTCCGATTTTAGCCATCCTCGGAATATCGATGTTTGGTTTGTTTAGCTACGTAATCTTCTACCAGTTGCGGCAGGTCCCGCCTTCAACTGGAGCGCCGCGCGTCGGACAAAAAGCTCCCGACTTTACGCTGTCAGACCAGGATGGGAAGGATGTGTCTCTTCAGGATCTCGTCCGCAGATCCAAAGCCGTTGCGCTGATTTTTTATCGCGGTTTCTGGTGACCATTCTGTAACTCCGAGTTGCGGAGTTTTCAGCAAAAGCTTGCGGAACTTGAATCGCGTGGGATTCAGGTCGTCGCGATTAGCGTGGACACACCGGACATCAATCGGCGCCAGCGCCAAAAGCTCGGCTACACCTACACGTTCCTGTCCGATCCCAAGGCAGAAGTCATTCGCCACTACGATCTTCTGCATCGCGGCGCAGGCCCAAAAGGCACGGACATCGCTCGCCCGGCAGAGTTTCTCATTGATTCGAGCGGAATAATTCGCTGGGTAAATCTCACCGAAAACATCGCGGTACGCGCACGACCCGAACAGGTGTTGGAAGCCTTTCAGCAAACGGAGCGGGCTGTCTCTCATTAGTGGTAAGCCACGCCTCTTGCGTCGCGGATTGACGGAGCCTAACCGTATCAATACCTTGAGCGCTCGTGCATCCGGAACTGGAACAACTTCTTGTCCTTCAAGATCGGCAGCAGAAGATCAGGCAAATCCAGACCGAGATAGAGACCGTGCCGCTGCGACGAAAGAGTCTCGAAGCGCAGCTGGCAGCAAGCGCAAGCGCCGTTGATGCGTTGAAACAAAAGTCGCGCCAGATCGAAGTGGACCGGAAGAAACTCGAGCTCGATGTGGGGACACGCACAGAAAGCATCTCGCGTCTCAGGACCCAACAGTATCAAACGCGCAAGAACGATGAATTTCAGGCGCTCGGACACGAAATCGAGCGGTACGAAAATGAAATTCGCCAGATCGAGGATGAAGAGCTCGAGCTGATGGTACAGGCCGACAAGATCAAGATTGATCTTGCTGAAGAAGAAAAGAAGGCAACCGGCGTTAGGGAATCAATCGCACGGCAAACAGCCGATCTCGATGAAAAGTCGAAGGCTTTGCAGTCGCGACTGGACGAATTGACCAGAGAACGCACAGACTTGGAGGGAAAAATCGATGAGGATTTGCTTGGGCTTTTCCAGCGTCTTTTCAAGAGTAAAGGCGATGCCGCAATCGTAGCGATCGAGCATGGAGTCTGCACCGGCTGTCACATGAAAGTGACAAGTGCAACAGCGGCAAGCGCCAGAGCCGGGAAAGAAATCGTGAGCTGCGAGAATTGCGGCCGTATTTTGTACGAGCAAGGGTAGGGGCGGACCGCCGGGCCGTCCGCAGCGGGGCGCTCGGCGAGCGCGCCCTGCAATTGGCCTTTGGCTCACACATTGAACCGGAACGAAATCACGTCGCCATCGCGCACGACATAGTCTTTGCCTTCAAGCCGAACCTTTCCTGCTTCGCGAGCTTTCGCCATCGAACCGGCGGCAATGAGGTCCTCGTAGGAAATCGTTTCAGCGGCGATAAAACCGCGCTCGAAGTCGGAATGGATGGTTCCGGCGGCAGTCGCTGCTTTGTCGCCGGCGTGAATGGTCCACGCGCGCGACTCTTTTTCGCCGGTCGTAAGAAATGTGCGCAAGCCCAGCAAGTGATAAACAGCCCGGATGAGGTCATGCACGCCGGTGTCTTCCACACCTAGACCGCGCAGATAATCCAGCGCCTCCTGTTCATTCAGATCGACCAGCTCGCTTTCCAGTTGCGCGCTGATGACGATTGCCTCCGTAGCGAAATGGTGGCGGGCGTAATCCTCCACCGCTTTGATGCGCTTCGCGACGTTATGGATGGGATCGGTAATGCCCGCCTTCGCGTGGCTGGTTACGCTATCGTGCGCGCGCTCCCCGCCCGCGGCTACAGTGGCCAGGTCCGATTCCGCGACGTTACAGGCGAAAATAGTTGGCTTTGACGTGAGCAGAAAGAAATTGCGGGCGATTGCCTTTTCCTCTGGAGTCAAAGTCGCGGTGATGGCTGGCCTACCCGCGTCGAGATGAGGTAACAGCTTCTCGGCGATCGCGTTTTCAGTTTTTGCTGTTTTATCGTCGGCGCGCACTTCCTTCTGCAATCGATCGTGTTTCTTCTGAAGGGAGGCCAAGTCCGCCAGGACAAGCTCGGTGTTGATTACTTCGATGTCCCGAACGGGATCGATGCTCGCGCTGACATGATGGACGTTGCTGTCTTCGAAACAGCGCACCACCTGCACAATCGCGTCCACTTCGCGGATGTGATGAAGGAATTGATTCCCGAGTCCTTCACCTGCGCTGGCGCCTTTGACCAGGCCGGCAATATCAACGAATTCGATCGCAGCGGGGACAACCTTTTTGGAATGCGAAATCTGCGCGATTTTTTCCAGGCGCGGATCGGGCACGGTCACAACGCCCACGTTTGGATCGATGGTACAAAAAGGATAATTTTCCGCCGGCGCCTTATGGGTACGCGTAACGGCGTTAAAAAGCGTCGATTTCCCGACGTTTGGAAGACCAACAATTCCGGCGCTGAGCATCAGTCGATAATATCAGGAAGAAGCGGTACGGATTTGGAAACTCGGTCAGGGAGGCATTTCTTGTGACAGAAAATGGCTTGCGCCCCATCCTGTTCACTCGCATCGCCTATAAAAGCCGCGAGGGTCACAATCGCTGACGAGGGAACGTTCTCACCGCAGAAACAACATATATGCTTAAAGTCATCTTGGGTCATACAAAGCGAAAAATCGGGCCGGCGGGATTTGAACCCGCGACCTCTTGAACCCCATTCAAGCGCACTACCAAGCTGTGCTACGGCCCGCTGGAACGAATACTGTTTGCCACTTCCGGGTCGGAGGCAAACCTTTCCGTCCGAAACCATGAAAGCGATGACTGCAACCCGTATGTGTGCGTGTTCTATCGCAGTCGCAATTCTGCTCAGCGCGATCGGTGCGATGCGTGCTCAACCCCGAACGCGCCTCAATCTAAACGAAGACGGCTTCGCTTTTGCCGTGCAACTCGTTCAAGAAGGGCATTTCATCGCGGATGACAAAGGCGGGTGGAGCGAACATCGGCCTTCCGCAGACGAAGAGAATGAGTTTATCCGTGTGCATGGATTCAGGGAATACGCAAAATGGCATCTGGGAATCGACGAGCGCTATCCTGAGAACACCAAACGAAGATATAAATTTCCCTATGGCGACTTCAAAAATGTTCATCGCTGTGGGGTGCTCGCTGTGAGAGCGAGATCTCGCCAATACCACCACGCTGACATTGAGAACGCGGTGACCAAACTAATAAGCTTGATAGAAAACAAGCGCACTGAAAGCGCCAGAGGCCGCACGTTCAAAACGTGGCCGGGATTAGGACCTTTTCCTCGTCGCTTTCGTCTTGGACTGCGCCGGTGCCCCAGCGCTTTTGGATGGAGCGCTGCTAACTCTGCCAGGCCGTTAGGAATGTATCGATTAGCTCTGGCAAATCATCGCTGTAACCGCCTTCGAGAATCGTAGCAACAGGAATGTCGAGTTGGTGCAGCCATTCGCCAAAGGTAGAAAAATCATCGGGCTCGAGTGTCATCTGCACGAGTGGATCACACGCATAGGCATCGAAGCCTGCCGAGACAAGGAGCAGATTGGGTTTAAACGCTACCAATTTGTCGAGGGCCCGTCTCGCCACCTCGACATGATAGCTACGCGGAGTCCCAGGGCCGAGCGGATAATTCGCCACATTCGCAACAGATTCTGTACCTGTTCCGGGATAACCAGGGAATTGATGAACCGATGCAAAGGCGATTCCCGGGTTGTGTGCGACGATTGCTTCGGTCCCATTTCCGTGATGTGCATCAAAATCCCAAATCGCGACGCGCTCAACGCGCGCCTCTGTCGTAGCCGGAGAGGGCATGTCCGCCGTAGCCTTGGCGAAGGTAGATGACTCCGGCCGGCCGGCATCATCGCTGGGAGCGATAGCAAGCGCATCGAGGGCGGCAAACGCCACGTTGTTGAAATAACAAAATCCCATCGCGCGATCCCGGGTCGCGTGATGTCCAGGCGGCCGCATGAGACTGAATGCGCGCTCGCCACGCAGCGCCGCTTGGGCCGCTTCGATTGCCGCCCCGGCAGAACGTAAAGCATGTTCGTAAATCTTTGGGTAAACAGGCGTGTCGGCGTCGAAGTCACGCGTTGCGTTTCTGATTCTTTCCAGGTGATTTCGCGAATGGGCCCGCAACACTGCCGCTTCGCTGGCAGCCTTTGGAATGCCCCATTCCCAGTCAGGATGTCGCTCCTTCAGCAATGGAACGCTGCGCGCGATTCTGGCGGGCCGCTCAGGATGATTGGGCGCTGAATATTCAAGGCAGGACGGATCGTGAAATATAATCATGGTCTTTGCAAGGTGACGGTTCCGCGGATATTCGGCTACGACGATGCTAAACGACCAGAAAATTGTGGTGGTAATGCCCGCTTATAACGCCGCCCGCACTTTGCAACGCACCTACGATGAAGCGATGGCCCAGGGGATTGTCGACCTGGTCATTGTCGTCGACGACGCCAGCCACGACGACACCGTTGCAATCGCGCGGACGCTTAAGCAAGTCCAGGTTGAAGTTCACCCCGAAAATCGCGGCTATGGCGCAAACCAGAAAACCTGTTACCGCCTTGCGCTAGCCGCAGGCGCGGACATCATCATCATGATTCATCCCGACTATCAGTACACGCCGCAGTTAATCCCCGCGATGGCGGCTCTGGTGGCGAGCGGACTCTACCCGTGCGTGCTGGGTTCGCGCATTCTTGGCGGCGGCGCACTGCGTGGTGGGATGCCTTGGTGGAAATACATCTCAAACCGGTTCCTGACGCTTGCAGAAAATGTGCTCATCGGCGCGAAGCTCTCGGAATATCACACCGGTTACCGCGCCTATTCACGTCAATTACTCGAGCGTCTGCCATTGGAACGAAACTCCGACGATTTCGTTTTCGACAACCAGGTCCTTGCACAAATCATAGCGCTCGGCTGCGCGATCGGCGAAGTAACCTGCCCTGCTCGCTACATGCCCGAAGCATCATCGATCAATTTTCGCAGAAGCGTGCGCTATGGCCTGGGCTGCCTGGCAACCGGGTTGCGTTTCCGTTTGGCGCGTTGGAAGCTCGCGCGACCGATTGTTTAGGTTGTAGCCGCTTCGCTGTGCGAAGTGTGACTTCGGGTTGTTTGCATCACGCGCCCCGCACGCCTCAGGGAAACGCGGCTACAGGGCTTCGTCGTTTGCTTTTTCGCATCAATAGCGCACGCGAACCAGATACAATCCTTCAGCAGGAGCTGCAAAACGCGCTGGACCTGGCTGGCCGGAGCCCAACCGCACAGTGACATCCTCGATACGCATTTTGCCGAGAGCGCAATTCACAAGGGATCCCACTATTAACCGCACCATTTTGTAGAGAAAGCCGCCGCCATCGAACTCAATGGTCAAAGCCGGACCTTCTCGCCGGATACGCACCGAATAAATTGTGCGGACGCTACTCTTTTCCTTCTTCCCGCGGTTGGCAGCAAACCCGGCAAAATCATGAGTGCCGACAAACTGTTTGGCGGCCCGCTTCAAAATCTGGAGGTCCATCGGACGGGGAATATGCCAGGCCCGATGGTATTCAAACGGAGGCAAAACAGGCGCTACCCAGATTCTGTAACGATAAATTTTTCCCTTGGCCGAAATCCGTGCGTGAAAATTCTTCGACACAGACTGGCAGCGAAGTATGCGAATAGTTGGAGGCAGCAATGCGTTGAGCGCCTCCATCCAACGTGCGGCTGATAAGCGGCCGTTGGGAAGATCGGCATGCGCGCATTGCGCGAGTGCGTGGACGCCCGCATCGGTTCGTCCGGCACCGTGAACGCGCACCGGCTTGCCAACAACGTGCTCAAATGCACGCTCTACGTGATCCTGGATCGTGTTGCGATGAGATTGGCTCTGCCAGCCCGCGAACGGCGTGCCGTCGTACGCGATGATAAGCTTTAGCCTTTGAGACATGGCAAGGATCTTCGCGATCGGGGATCAGTGATTGATGGCCGAATTATACTGATCACGGGATCACAGATCACTTTGTGATGGGACGTTCGCAGCGCGTCGGTCCAGGTAGCTTTGCAAAATCATCTGAGCTGCCACCTGGTCGATGTAGCCGCGAGTATCTCGCGTCTTCTTGCCCGCGTCACGCAACGCCCGCTGAGCTGCCACAGTCGTCAGGCGCTCGTCCCAGGTAACGACTGGGCATGGCAAAATGGCGCGCAGCTTTTCTACAAACTGAAGGACTTCGGTCGCCGCTGGTCCCATTTGGCCGTTCATCGTTCGAGGCACGCCGGTTACGACATGATCGATTTTCCTTTCCCTGACAATTTCCGCAACACGCGAGGGCGCCTGCTCGTTTGCTGGAATGGTCTCGAGCGGATGCGCCAGTAATTGTAACTCATCGGATATTGCTGCTCCGATGCGCGCCCGGCCAAAGTCGAGAGCCAAGATCGGATTCATCGCGCGCAGGTTCATTGCACTTCGGGCGGAAGCTTACCGATGAGATTTTTGATCTTTTCTGCTTCGTGCCGATGACAGACCAAAAGCGCGTCTTTTGTTCGTACCACAATCAGATCATGAACTCCAAGCAGCGCGATGCTTGTCCGGTCCTCCTGGAAAACGATGTTGTTGCTGGAATCGAGCGCGGTGATGGCACAATTCGCGGCGTTTCCCTGTTTGTCTTTCTCAAAATAATTCGCCAGTGCTCTCCAGCTTCCGATGTCGTCCCAGTCGAACCCAGCTTCCACTACAAGGACGCGATCCGCTTTTTCCATGATGGCGTAGTCAAAGGAGATCCGGGGCAGTTTGCTGAAACGTTCACGCAAAGCCGTCTCGAAATTTTTCGGCGCCCGCAGCTGTGAAATGAAATCGGCCAAATCTGGAGCGTGACGGTTGAATTCCCGCAACACTGTAGGCGCGGACCAGACGAACATCCCTGCGTTCCACCGAAAATTTCCCTTTCGCAAAAATGATTCTGCGAGATCGAGGTTGGGTTTCTCTCGAAAACGCAGGACCCGATGGATCGCATCGGTGTCAGCACGCTTTCTTAAGCGGACCAGTTTGCCTTGCTCGATGTAGCCGTATCCGGGGCAGGCCCAGGTTGGTTTGATCCCAACGGTTACAAGCTCGCCCGTCTCTTCGGCCGCGTCCGCAGCCAGGGTCAGCGTTTCCTGAAAAGCCACTTTGTTGGAGATTACATGATCGGCAGGAAGAACGAGCATGGTCGCTGCATGATCGCGAACCACGACCCAACCAGTCCCGAGCGCGACGGCAGCAGCGGTGTCGCGTTTCGCCGGTTCAGCGATGATGTTTTCTTTTGGAAAACTTCCAAGCAATTTGCGAACTGCGCTTTCCTGTTCGGTGTTCGTCAGGATCAAAATGCGTTCATACGGGATGAGACCCTCAAGGCGCGCCAGAGTTTCTTCGAGAAGAGTTTTATCGGAAACCAGGCGTAGCAGTTGTTTTGGGCAGGCACGCCTGCTCAATGGCCAAAAGCGTTCACCGCTGCCGCCGGCGAGGATAAGCGCGTATATCGGATTGGGCATATTCTAAATTTCCGCCATGTCGAGCGAAGTCGAGGCATCCCGTGGAATTACCTTAATGCTTGCGCAGCGGGATTTATCGACTCCGCTTCGCTTCGCTCGAGATGACAAATGCAGCAAAATAGCCGTTTCTTTTTCCCAAACGCGACGTATATGGTAGGCGATGTCTTTCCCGATATCCATTTCAAAAACGTCTGAGCAGCTGCCAGTCCATCCGTTGCTCGTCGTCACTCGGACGGCCATAGGCTTGGGCTTGGGGATTATGATGGCCGATAAAATCAAACCATCGATTCGACAGGGAGCGGCCATTGCGCTTGTTGCAATTGGCGCGTTAGCGGCGGCGCCGTGGCTTGTAAAAATTACACTGGGTCAGATTAATCGACCGGAATCAGAGTGGGGGAGTCGCGCCCGTCTGCGCTCCATTCGTGGCGATTCCGGTTATACCGCCGATACGGATATTTATTAACCGCTGTAGCGGCAGCCGTGCCGGCTGCGACGCTTAAGATTGTGCAGGGGATGGGTCTGTCTCTACAAATGCAAGGCTTAAGTGCCTCGCGTCTATACGTCAGGCGTGCGCCATCGGGCGTTTACGGTCTAGGATCCTGCTTGAAACGCCGCGACGAGAACACGGTGCCCAGCTTCCCATTGATATCGATGAACGCAAGAGTGCCGTTGCCGGTGGTATTGTTACCCAGCGCATTGGCGCCGTTGGCCGTATTCGAGTCGCCCTCGGTATTGTTAAAGAGTGCCTGCGTAATATAAACCGGTCTGGCGTTAGCGAAGGCCGCTGAGCTACCAGAGGATGTTAAAGAAGCACTTCTGCAACCGAATCAGCCAGGCTTTTACCTTTTCGAGTTAACACGTAGCTGCCATGCGATTTTCGAAGCAGCCCGAGCGAAGCAAGTTCGCTTGTTTCTTGCCCGACACGCTTCAGTTCCGATGCAGCGACCCCTTCGCGCATGCGTAGCGAGAGCGCGATTCGCTCGGTGCGTTTCATTTCACTCGTTAGGTTTTCGCTGAATCCCCTCGGCGATTTGCCGGAAAGAACGCGCTGGGCGTAAGCGCGATAATCGCAGATATTCTGCCAGCGATGCATGCCGACAGTCGAAAACGCGCTGGGGCCGATCCCTAGATAATCTTTTCCGAGCCAATAGGCGCGATTGTGGACTGATGCAAACCCGGGACGCGCGTAATTGGAAATTTCATACTGTTCGTAGCCGGCGTCTTCCAGGATAAACATAGTCATTTCGAAAAACGCCGCATCTGCGTCCGTGTCCTGCCGGAATTCTCCGCGCGCGTGCCGGAAAAAGAATTCGGTGTCCTCCTCGTAGGTGAGACAATAAGCAGAGATGTGATCGGGTTGAAGGGCGATCGTTTTCTCCAATGTCGATTTCCATTGTTCAATAGTCTGACCTGGCAATCCGAACATGAGATCGACATTGATGTTCGAAAATCCGGCGGTCCGCAGAATATCGAAGGATTGCCCGGCTTGCTGTGAGCTATGCTCTCGCCCCAAAAGCTTCAACAATTCATTATCCCAGGATTGAACACCAAGACTAACCCGGGTGACTCCCAGTTTGCGAAGAAGTGTAGCCTTTCGCGCCGATACGCTCCCAGGGTTCGCTTCGATGATCCATTCTGCAAGCGACGAGAGATCGAGCCGCTCGCGGAAACCTCGGAGCAGAAATTCCAACTGCGAAGTCGTGAGCGCCGTCGGCGTGCCGCCGCCGAGGTAGATGGTTTCGGGCGATAGCGTGAACCCCGTACATTGCTGATCGAGATCATGCAATATTGCGTCGCAAAATCGCCACGTTTGCGAGCGGTCGAGCAAATCTTTGTAAAATGCGCAATACGGGCAGATTCGTGCGCAAAATGGGATGTGAACGTAGATATGGCGAATCGTATTATTTTCTTCCGCGTCATTCCCAGCGGAGTCGAGGAATCCCGTGATGTGATTGTTGGATAGCACTGCGGGATCCTTCGACTGCGCTTCGCTTCGCTCAGGATGACGATCAGCGTCAGAGTTGTGATTCGCAGCGTTACTCATAAAATCGCTTGGTCTTTGGCTCGACATGACAGAACTCCGTAACGTAACGCTCATTGTCTTTTGCGCCATTGCCTGCGCTGTTGCGCAAACGCCGCAGCCTGCGCCGACTCCATCGGTTGTCTATTCCGTGCACGATTCTGGCGCGATCAAAGATTACAAAACAAACCCGCGGATCGTGCGTGAGATGGTGAATCGGCTTGTTCTCGCGGCGACTGGTCAGTCTGACGTGGGAAAGGCATGGGCGTCGATGGTCGCTCCAAAAGACAGACTGGGAATTAAAATCTGTGCAGCTGGCGGCGAGCTTTTCACAACACACCACGACATCGTGAACGCCATCGTCGATGGGCTTGTGGCGGCGGGACATCCCCGTGGCGGAATTATCGTTTGGGACCGCTCGCTTGGCGGAGTGAAGGAGGCCGGGTACCGGCCGACGGCCGATGGTTACCAGCTAAAGGCAATCGCGCCACATGACGGATACGATCCAAAGACAGTTCTCTCGGCTCCTTTGCTTGGGAAACTGGTTTGGGGCGATCTCGAATACTTCGGTGATATAGGAAAAATGGCGCCTTTGTCCGATTCGGAGAACACGAGCAACGTGAGTCATTTCTCGAAGATCATTTCCACTGAGGTAGACAAAATCATTAACGTTCCAGTAATGAGCATCAGTGAAACGAATGGGATCGCCGGTTGCATTTATAACATGACAATTCCCAACATCGATAACTGGCGTCGCTTTGCGCAAGGCTCCCGTTTTGGTGCCGAAAGTCTTGCAGAAATCTATGCCAACCCAGTCATCTCAAAGAAGGTGGTCTTCAATCTGATGGATGGCCTCATCGCGCAATATGCCGGTGGCCCGCAGCCGCAACCGAACTATGCGATCCATCATGCGACGCTGTACGCGAGCAAGGATCCAGTGGCCTTGGATGCCGTCGCGTTGAAGTATTTCGAACAGTGGCGCGCACGCGGCAGCCTCCCTCCAATTGGCCAATTGGCTGCCTATGTCAGTTATGCCAGTCAGATCGGCCTGGGTAACTCAGCGCCGGATCGGATCGAGGTAAAGAATATCGGACGGTAAATTTGCATTTTTCGCCAATGGCGCGGCATTCGATCGCAGCCTGGGGCAAAACCCCGGGGATTCGGAAAGGCCAAACCGCAAAGCGCTGAAAGCGCGATTCACGTGCGTGTCACATTGGGAAGCTCTTAATGAATTGCGCTTTCAGCGCTTGCGTCCGTGGCGATTAAAATTCCCGGGGCGGCGCCCCCAGGCTACAAATGATAGGGCGGCTTTGGCGCTAAACGCACAGGCTGATCAGGCTGGGTAACACAAATTGTCGACCTAAACTAGTCGCCGAAGCTAAGCTTCCGCGTGGTGAAAAAGATAATGAGCGCGAGACTACGTTCTTCTAGTCGAACATTACGGACAGCCATCCTGCGTTCCGTCTCTCGTTCATTTTATCTGTCGATCGGGTTCTTGCCGCGGCGGTTGCGTGAACCGATTGCACTTGCATATCTGCTTGCGCGCACGACAGACACCGTCGCCGATACAGTTCGAATTCCCGGGACGGTCCGAATAGAGACGTTAAAAATGCTCTCGGACGGGATTCAAGGTAATGCTTCGCGAGAAGTAGTTATCGAGCAGGTCGCCGCGTTGGTGCCGTTACAAAAGAATGCCGCCGAGCGAACGCTTCTGCATTCGCTGCCGGATTGTTTGGAATGGCTTGACCGAACAGGGGCAGCAGATCGCAACGACATTCGCGTGGTTCTGGAGAACATCACCCACGGTCAAATGCTTGATTTGCGTCGGTTCGGTAATCCAGTCCAAGTTCGTGCGCTCCAGACCGCTTCCGATCTGGACGAATACACGTATCTGGTTGCAGGGTGTGTAGGCGAATTTTGGACGCGGCTTTGCTTCCGACATCTCCGAGATTTTGCCAGCCTGCCTCAGGACGAGATGCTGGCTCTTGGACGGCGGTACGGCATGGCACTTCAGTTGATCAATGTCTTGCGCGACACCGGGAACGATCTGCTAGCGGGTCGATGTTATTTTCCGGAAGACGAACTTGGTGCGAAGGGTCTGACTGCGGCGGAGATTTTGCACGAATCGGAGCGTTTCCAACCGATCTATCAAAGATGGATGGAAAAAGCGCAGGAAAATCTGGTGTGCGGGATGGAATATTCTCGCGCGATCTGGAACCGGCGTGTGCGCGCAGCCACTGTCTTGCCGGCATTAATTGGAGCGCGCACGCTTACGCTTCTCCGTAGGGCTGGCACCAGCGCGCTGCATCAAACGATCAAAGTTCCGCGCCGGGAAGTGCGCGGCTTGCTTTTGTCGTTGGCCATAACCTTTGCATCGCGCAAAAAGATCGATGCGATTTTCGACATGGCGAAACCGTAACGGCGGTTTGTGACCGCCGACAATCGTCTTCCCGCGCTCATAGAGCGCCGCTACAGAATTACAGAAAATAATTTCGCTGTTTCTCGCTGATCGGTTTTTCGAGTCGTTCGAGCACTTGGAGCATGTCTTCCCAAACTTTCCGCTTCTCGGAGGGTGACTGGTTCCGCAGCAGATACGCTGGATGATAAGTGATCATCAACGGCGTCCGGTTGTAGGAATGCCAGCGCCCGCGCAATTCTCGCATGGCCCCACGCGCGCCAAGCAGGCCTTCCGCAGCGACCGCACCGAGAGCGACCAGCACTTTGGGCTGAATAATGTCGATCTGCTCGATGAGGTAAGGCCGGCACATCTGCATTTCTGCCGGCGTTGGTGCGCGGTTCCCAAAGGAGCCGGGCGGCATGTCCGGCCGGCATTTAAGGATGTTTGCGATATAAACGTCCTCGCGCGCGAAGCCCATCGCTTTGATAATCTTCGTTAACAATTGCCCGGCCCGGCCCACAAATGGTTCGCCCTGCCGATCCTCGTCCGCGCCTGGCGCTTCGCCGATAAACATGATTTCGGCCTCGGGATTGCCAACACCAAAGACCGTTTGGGTGCGTGAACTGACGAGATGCGCGCATTTTGTGCAGCCGCAAACCCTTTCGCCAATGGACGCAAGAACCCGTGTCTTATCCGATATGGTTTGCTGTAGCTGTCGTTCATTGGGCGAGACGCGCGCTTCCCCGAGGGAAGCGGCTACAGAATACACGGATTGCAATTGCGCCAGCGCCTTTCTCGACGCGCGCGGCGCCTGATCGTTTGTCTCTCGGATTTTTTCCAATGTCGCGATGACAAGGTCGAGAGCCGGCTGGATCATTGGACACGATCATCCGAAATTTTGCGCCCAACTGCAAACGGTTTGTGGAAATGCCGACGTCGATCGGTGAAGCATTGAATTGTATCGGGCTAGCCTTCCGCTATAGCCGCGGACGCTGACCGCGGTGACTCCTCGCTGTGGCAGACTTTGGGGTCAGCGACCTCGACTACGCACCAGATTCATGTGCTACTTTATGCGTCACGCGTGCTGAGCCATTGCAAGGCAAAGCGTGCGACTTCCCGCGAGTTTTTTAAATCGAGCTTGTCTTTGATGTGCGACCGATGGGTCTCCACCGTTTTAGGGCTGAGATGCAGCAGCTTCGCAATTTCACGCACGTCCTTGCCTTTTCCGATCAACTCTAAAATTTCAAGTTCGCGATCGCTGAGTCTTTCGACGGCGTCGGTCTCGTCTTCTGACTCGCGATGCGCGAATTTTGTAATTACCTGCGCCGCCATCGCCGGGCTCAGATAAGGGCGTCCGTTAAAAACTTCGTGAATCGCATGGATCACATTGGCCATGGCCTCGTGTTTCATCACATAACCTTCTGCTCCGGCGCGGAGCGCCCGCAACGCATAGAGCGACTCATCATGCATCGAAAGCACCAGGACCGGGAGGCGTGAAAATTCCGCACGGATGTTCTTGATCAGCTCAATGCCATTTGCGCCCGGTAAACTAAGATCGACAATTGCCAGATCGGGATTCAGTTTGCGGATTACTTCCATTGCTTCAGCGGCGTTGCCGGCTTCGCCGCAGACCGCAAGGCTGTTTTCTGAATTAATCAGTTCTTCCAGTCCTTTCCGAAACAGCGGGTGATCATCGACGATCACAATGCGTTTCGACTGGGGTAGTTCGCATTTCGGGTTCTGGTTTGTCGATCTGGCGTGTTTCATTTTAGTCACAACCATTCCCGTGATTCGAATCGGAACGGCGGTTTTGTCGAGGTTCCTGTGCGGCGTATCATTTTATGCCCTCATTAAGGATACGCCTTTCGACAGAACATCCGATGCAGGAAATTTAGATTAGTATGTTTAACGCTTTCCTTAGTTTGGCCGACAAAGGTTCTGGACGCCGTTTTTTTCTGTTAGTTGATTTCACTACCCCGTCGGGCAAATAACAGGCCACGCGGGTACCGCCTTTTTCCGGAGACTCGACTTTCAACTGCCCTCCCATCAGCTGCGCGCGATAATTCATGATGTGAAAACCCAGCCCACGAGCGCCATTTCGACCTTTTGGAACTCCGACGCCGTCATCGGTAACGGTCAAGACCATTTGCCTTCGCGGGGACCGCTCTAGTTTGACAACTATCTGCCGCGCCTGGGCATGCTTGTTAGCGTTGATCACTGCTTCGCGCGCGATGCGATACAGATGTTCTGCGACCCTGTCGTCATCGAGATAAAATGACGGTGTGACTTCGAGACGACACGGCGTTTTCCACATCTGACGGTCAACCAAATCTTCCAATGCTTCCACAAGGCTGGCAGCGTCTACATCGAAGCGATGCAAAGCGCGGGACAGATTTCGGGTATCGGTTGCGGCCTTATTCACGAGCTCCGCGATTTTTTCGATGTCTTTCACGTCGATGACACGATGATTCTTTAATCGCAGCGCGATTGATCGGGCCATGAACGCAACCGCTGTGAGATGCTGGCAAAGTCCATCATGCAATTGCTCGGCGAGCCGCTGTTGTTCGCGATCGCTGATCTCGAGGATTTCGCCCTCCAGGCCCTTTCGTCGCGCGATCTCGGCTTTTAATTCGGCGTTTGCGAGGCTTAACGCTTTGGTCCGTTGAGACACCTGTTCTTCTAGCACTTCGTTCGATCGCAGGAGGGCTGCTTCCACTTTCTTTCGTGCCGTGATGTCGACGATCACTGCTACGGCCGATTGGGCCTTGCCGTTCGGTTCGCGCACTACGTTGCAGCTGACGTCCACCCACAAAACAGAGCCGTCTTTGCGGACATAACGTTTCTCGATCGAGAAAGGTTTGCCGAGCTGGATCATGCGCCGAAAGAAACGCATGGTTTTTCTCAGGTCATCGCGGTACGTCACGTCCGCAATGTTTTTGCCGATTAGCTCCGATTCTGTGTAACCGAGCATCTTACAGAGCCTTCGATTAGCAAAAACAATTCGACCATCCCTGTCGCAGCGTGCCACTCCTGCCGTCGCTTGCTCCACTGTTGCGCGCATGCGTGCCTCGGATTGGCGTAGCGCTTCTTCGGCCTGCGCGCGCTCGAGCAGGTCCGCCGCCTGTCGCGTGAGCACATCCAGCAAACGCAACTCCCGGACAGAAGGCTGGTGTGCCTCTCGCCAATGGTTCGAGAGCATTCCAACCAGTCGCCCCTCCCGCGACATTAACGGCGTCGATTGCACCGCGCGAATGCGGGAACGACGGAAGACCCCAAGCATCTGCTTGTTCTTCAGAAAATCGCTTTGGCTAATATCGCGGACGATCACGCGTTCACCACGCCGGAGCGCTTGGGCGCACACTGTGCCGGTGCGAACCGAAACGCGCTCCCAGGCCTTCGCCGACAGTGGGTCGAATCCCCTTGACGCCAGGAGCACCAGTTCGGCGGTTTCGGGCAGGAATATTTGCAAACTTCCCATGTCCGCCCGCAGCAATGCCGTTGCCGCATCGACAATCTGCGTGTAGATCGCCTCGCTATTACGCTTCTCGATGAATTGGCAGCTTACCTGTTGCAATTGCTTCAGATCCTCGAGTTCGCGCGCTAATTTCTCCTCGTCTTGTCGCAACGCATCTTCCGCCGCTTTGCGCTCGCGCAAATTGATGATGGCGGTTTGATAGAGCAGGGCCCCATTTTTCGTAGTTGAAGTAATCGGCGTACTGATAAGTTGCGCCGGGACCGGTTCGCCTTTTCTCGGCTTCAACTGCAGTTCCGTCTCTACTTGTTGCTGCGATGTCCGGCAGTAAAGCAAGTGCCGCAGAAACAAATCCAGGTCCGTCACATAAAACGCGAACGGCCGTCCGATTAACAAATCCCGCGGTTCAGCAAACAATTCAGTCGCGGCCAGATTGGCTTCCTCAATTCTCCCGGAACCGTCAAGGCTGACATAAGCGATGGGCGCGAAATCGTAAAGGTCGACAAATCGCTGAATAGCGGCTTCCAGTTGAGTTTTCGGATACCGGATTCCGCGCGCGCGCTTCAAATGAATTCGCGCGCCATTTTTTGGGACCGCCCGCTCCGCGGTATTAGCCGAAGATTTTCCTGCGTGGGACGTTCGTGCTGTCATTCTCTTGGGCGCCCGAATCGCCTTTCGCGTGCCTTGGAGGACAGCACTATTTTGGCGAACACGTTTTGCCGGGCGTCTTTTATTCAGGCGATGAGACATTTTTTTTGCGCTTGTGTGTTTTCGCCGGATGGCGTTCTTTCCTTCCGTCGATATCGATCAGTGTCATTACTGCGCCGTCGATTTTGTTGTCTGTTGTGCGATAAGGCCGAACGCGCAGGGAATACTCCCGGCCTTCCTTATCGGCGACTTTGCGCTCGCGCGTGCCTAACGTTTCGATCACGCCGCGCAAAATATTTTCCAGGTCAGGAACATCAATATTAGGCCGCAGCTCACTCAGCGGCCGTCCGATGTCACTCGGCAAGATATTAAACGCTTCGCGGGCCGCCGGCGTCGCGCGTCGCACTGTCAGGGCATTATCCACCATCACGATTGGCATTTGAATGCTGGCGAGCAGATTGTTTAGCTCATTGGTCATCTGCATCATCTCAAGATTGCGGTTGCTCAGCTCTTCGTTCAAGGTGGTCAGCTCTTCGTTGGTGGATTGTAATTCTTCCTTCGCCGTCTCCAATTCTTCGTTGGTTGATTGTAGCTCTTCGTTGCTCGATTCGATTTCTTCGTTGGCCGACTTCAACTCTTCATTTGTCGCTTCATGCTCTTCGATTATTGCTTGCAACGACTCTTTGGACACGGCCAATTCGCCCCGTAGCTCATGTATCTCGCGTTCCGCAGCCGTTTTGCCAAGCGGTCGCAGAAGTTTTTCCGGTTTTGTTCCTTTGGTAGTTTCGTCAAAAATCACCAGCAGCCATGACTGGTCGAACCCGTGAACTTTAAATGGCACTACTTGAATATTGATTTCGTAATTTCTGCTATCGAGCTTCACTGTTGCGCGTTCTATCCGGGCAGGCTTGCCCGTTTTGATGGAGCGGCGGATAACACCACGCAGATCTGCCACCAGAGTGGGCCGCGCCATCTGCAAAAGATTGAATGTTACTGGACCGGGTGGGTGCTCCAGAAAGAGATCGGTACGGCCGCGGAACTGCTGCACCTGGAGGTTTTGATCGATCACAACCGCCGCTGGAGCATAAGCGCTTAGCATGATCCGGTCTGCCATTTTCAGAAGATCGCTGCCCAAATTTGCCGCGGCGGCTGTCGATCTTACCCCGGGGTCCGCGAGTTCAAGCCTGCGCTGCGGAAGAATGTTCCCCTTCTGAGGCGTAATAACCCCCGTCTTCGTATAAATTTTGTTTTTCTTATCCGCTAATTTGAAAAGCTCGTCATACGGGCCAACCGATTCGGCTGGCCCGAGAATCAGGTAGCCGCCGGGATTGAGAGCGTAATGAAACTGCGGGATGCAGCGCTTGTGCAGCTCCGGACTCAAATAAATGAGCACATTGCGGCAACTGATCAGGTCGAGGCGCGAAAATGGGGGATCGGAGGTTATGTTTTGTCGCGCGAACGTGCAGATGTCGCGCACGTTGCGATGGATCTGGTAAGCGCCGTCGCGTTTGACAAAAAATCGCTTTAGTCGTGCGGACGACACGTCCTTTTCAATCGCATGGGAATAAATTCCGAGCCGCGCGTGTTCGATCACAGACTCGCTCAGATCGGTGCCGAAAATCTGGATGCGCAATTTGGAAGGCCGATGTCCAAGCGTTTCCAGAATGCAAATAGCCAGGGAATAAACCTCTTCACCGGTGGCACAACCCGGCACCCAGGCGCGCAGCTCGGGTTGTCGATCTTTGCTCTTATTTTTTAGCAACCCCGGCAGGAATTTCTTCTGCAACGCACTAAAGACGCTCTTGTCCCGGAAAAATTGAGTCACGTTGATGAGCAGATCGTTAAAAAGAGCTTCGATTTCCTTTTTGTTGTCGCGCAAAAACCGCGCGTACACCTGCAACGTGTCGATCCGATGAACCGCCATGCGCCGCTGAATCCGCCGAAACAGTGTGCTTTCCTTGTACGCGCTGAAATCGACGCCCATGTGCTTTTTTAACGAGAGAAAGATGCGGCCCAGATCGTCGGCTTTCCGATAGGCTGCTTTTTCGGTTATTTCCTGATCGGTTATGGGTCGGCGAATATAGGGGTGTTCGGCGATGCGCGTGATTTCACGCGCAATTTCGTGCGGCGGCAGAACCAGATCGACAAACCCGGCGCGAATCGCGCTGCGCGGCATGGCGTCGAACTTCGCGCTATCTACAGTCTGGGCAAAGGTCAGACCGCCGGCTGCTTTGATTGCGCGCAATCCGGCAGTGCCGTCCCTCCCGGTCCCGGAAAGCACGATTCCAACGGCGCGAGAGCCACACTCGTCGGCCAGCGATTCAAAAAAATGGTCGATCGCAACGTTGAGCCGTTGCTCACGCGGAACCAACATGAGCACGCCATTTTTGGCAATGACGCATCTGTCCGGCGGCTGCACGTAAACGGTGTTCGGTTTCGGCCTTGTCGTCGTTGTAATCTCGGTGACTGGCATCGCTGTCACTTTGCCGAGCAAATTGGAAAGCCGACTGGCGTGATGTGGATCAAGATGTTGCACAATCACAAATGTCATCCCCGTTTTTGACGGCAATTGGCGCAGTAATTCCATCACCGCTTCAAACCCGCCGGCAGAACCGCCGATGCCCACAATTGGGCAACTTCCATCTTTGCCTGTATTGGCACCCTGCTGGTCAGGGTTTTGCGACTTTGTGCGACGGCGGCTTTGCTTTTTATGGGTCGCAGCGTTTTTAGTTTTTTTGCGCGGGGGCATTCGGCCTCCTAACCAATAACAATAATGCTTCGTTGCTACAGGAGATTCAAGATGCCAATTGCTTGCGCCATTGGTCGGGCCAAGTCGCCGGTAATGGGCCAGTGCGAAGATCCCGCCTGCCACAGCACCAGAATTCAGACCCGGGGCTTCCGCATCCACGTGGCCCGGGGACTGGGGAGAGGGCGTCTCATCCAGTTTTGTTATTTCGCGAAAGGACAGTCAGCGACCGATAGCGGCTACACGTTCTTCGATTAAGTCCCGCTCCACTTCCCAATATCTTAGCGACGAAAGGAGAAGGCTGTGCGCAGGCTCGACTTGGCTGGATTGCTCATCATCTGTTGTCGCGTCCGACAGCGCGTTGGAACACTTGCTCGATTTTCCGAGCCTCCGTTTGGACCTAGACGTTCTCGAGCGTCTGCGCCTCAGTCGTCCCGCTCTCATCAACGATTCTCCCTTCTCGTGAGTCCTTTCGTGTTCATCTTTGGTTCGTGTGACGATGTAACACCGGTTGTGACAGACTTGTTGCGGCGACTCGCCTTGATCTTTTCGAAATGGAATCAGGCTATCGCGGGGGACGGACTCCGAGCTGATCGATAGTTGCCTGCCTGATGGGCGGACGGACGTAACCCGGCCAAATATTGCGTGTCGAACGCGCGAAGGGCGGCTGTGACGGTGGGTCCAATCCCTACGATTCCTTCTTCCACGCTAGGGCCAAGCAGCGCAATCCAGAGATCGCCGCGAACAAACAGCCTGGGCCGACGTACCGCCGACGGGCTTCCGGGATGAGCTTCGCAGTATAGCTCCATCTGTTCCATTGCCGCCAACGCATAGTTCGCGATGGGGGGCCCAGGCAAAGATCGACCGTTTTTCTTCATTCGGGTGTGGAACGCACGCCTTAGTGGGGTTGGATGTATGTTTTTTCTCAAGGGCGTTGTAGCCACGGCGCTGTGTCGCCGAGCACGGGCGGCAGGTGCAGTGAGCGACTCGACGCACCGAGGCGGCTACAACATAAAATAGATCCCCCAATGGTTCCCATTCAAACAGCCGCATATGATCGACTACCTTATAGCGAGCCCAACCGCTACTTGGCGTGTAAGATTTTCACCGATAACTGAATCCACCGCGCGCCTGATTGTGTTAGTAGCAGCGGCGGGCGTATATGTTTTTTCGTGGCTTTGTTCCCTCCGCTAGCATTGTCCGACGCCGCGCATTTGGATGCGCTGCGTCGGCTGGATCAATTTCGCGAGTGGCGTTCTCTGGATGACAAACGTTTCTGTCTCGTTTGCGGCAAGATCATTACTGGCCGGCAAATCCAGGTAACTGGTGGTAAATGCGGAGATGGACTGCTACGACTGAGTTGTCCAACAGAACAGTGTAACTCAATTCCCATGGACTGGGTGTTACCTACGGACGAAATTCTGGCTGTGGCGAAAACAGCGGAATCCAAAGATCGCAACGGTGCTCCTCCTTCGGGGCCTGACCACGGCAGAGAGCACAGCCTGACATCGCAACTGGCCGAATTCGCAGTGCATTTCAGGCGAAGTACTTGAAGCGTTCGGCGTGGTTTCTACACGACACTTCCCTCCTCGAACACGCGGACGCTTTATTTTGACGATGTCCGCGCAGGTCGTAATTCGCAAATCGAGAATCATCATTCGTGGGAGCCCATTGCCGGCCATTCACAGGGCACGATCTAAGGGCGTCCGTAGGATTTTGTCTGATCAATCAATCATCCGGCGTCCCGATTGTTTGTTTGGAGAGGATGGGCAGAGTGCTTTTTGCGTTATGACAGCTGATATTAAGCTCGATGATCGACTTTCGATCCTGCGTGCGAAAGATCGATTCAGGAAATGGGATTCGCTCGATGATCAGCGGGTTTGTGCTGTTTGCAAGCGAAGATTCAAAGGCAGGCAGATTGAGATTCGGCGGTTCCCGGGCGGCAGATATAAACTTTTTTGTCCTACTCTTGGGTGTCCTTCAGGACCGAATCAATGGCTTTATCCGGGGGCGCCGGTGGTTTCCGAAACAGCTACAACAAACTGGCGGAGCGCCGATAAGCAAGGGCTGCGCCGCCAGATGGAGTCAACGCTGCAAGCAAACGGTCATCAAATATGATTGGATCAAATCTTGATCAACCGGGAGTATCATCAGTGCCAGATGAGGCACTGATGAAAGCAGTTTCACGCCGTCGTCATGACGCGCTCGCCGAGCTATATGACCGGCACGGCAAGAGACTGCGCGCAACAATCGACGGCGTTGTTCATGAGGAGGCCGAGGCTGATGATGTGTTGCAGGAGATCTTTATCCAGATTTGGGAGGAAGCAGGACGTTATTCACCTAAAGCCGGCAAGCCGCTTGGATGGATGGTTACCATTGCTCGTCGTCGTGCCATCGACCGATTGCGAAGGCGGCAGGCTTATTCTCGCGTGCGGGAGCGGTATCAAGAGCGCGTAACCCAGCAGATTCCTAACTCGTCGCGTCAGGTAGACGACGTTTTCGTATTGAGTGATCTGCGTCACTTTCTCAAGGACTGCATGCGACTCTTGCCGCGACTTCAACGCGAGGCGCTGGAGCTGGCTTTTTTTAAGGGGCTTAGTCACAGGGAAATTGCCGTTGCAACACATGCTCCGCTGGGAACGGTAAAAACTCGCCTGGAACTTGGCCTGCAAAAACTCACCCACGCCTTGAGACCGCTACGCCACAAGGTGTAATCAGGTCACTGCAATGGAGGATCCGCTTCTCCGAAAGCGACCCGAATAAATCGCCAGGGCGCAGATATCAGGCGGCAGAGCCACTTTGTTAACGCGCTGAGGAGAACGCGTTCTACCTATCAAGCTACCCGCGGGTCATAGTAGCTAGCGCAGCAACACGACAAGTAACACGATTAGCAGAATAAGACCCAAACCACCGCTAGGATAGTATCCCCATCCTGTGCTATATGGCCATGTAGGCAGCGCGGCGATTAACAAGAGTATCAGAATGATGAAGAGTAGGAAGCGCATAGGTTTCTATTGGATTCGCATTGAGTGACGGCGTCAAGCCTGATTTCTTGCTATTGCGGACTGGGCGAAGCGTTGATGTTTATTTCCGTTTTCTCCTTCCTGGTTTGCGCGGCCGGAGACGGATTTATCACCGTGGTTCGACTCTCCTTCTTCTCCACAGGTGGGTTTACGACGGTCGTATTGCTTTCTTTCTTTTCCGCGGGCGGATTGACTGTTGTCTGTTTTTGCTCACAAGCCACAAATAGCGCAAGGGCAGCAAGTAAGTAAATGTATCTTGTCATATAGTTGAATCGCGTCCGGGATCTAAAATTGATGCCTTTGTTAGCGGGCTACCTCGAACAGGTGGTGTGCGATCGTTTCATTTGGTGCCAGTTACAGGGGCGGCTTGAGCGGCAGTCACTCCCTTTCTGCTGCCATAGTCTTTTTCCTTACACATAAAACGGTGAAAGCCTTAAGAGAGTTCCAATGTTCTCCTTTGAGTGTCGGAGTCATTGATGCCTGTCAGTGCATCCTCGCGACCGTTAGATTGTTCCCAATAACGCGAGAACGATTACAATCAGAAGAATCAAACCAAGGCCGCCGCTGGGATAATAACCCCAACCGCGGCTATACGGCCACGCAGGTAGCGCTCCGATCAACAACAGGATGAGAATGATTAAGAGAATTGTGCTCATAATACACAAAGAAAACGCATCCCAAACTCTCTTCGGACCTATTGGACTCGCAGCGCTTGCGTTAGCCGTCGAGAGCTGGATGTAGAGCGGCTAGCACAGCCGCGCTTTCTTTTGGATAAGTCGTCAGTAACAGCTGATCTTTTTCAGCCGCATCGTTCCTTAAGCGAAAGAAACACGCGTCGCGATCGAGCGATGCGATTGTTTTCTGAAGGAGGTGAAAGAAATGCTGCGTTGGGCCTTAATCTTTCTAATAATCGCACTGGTGGCGGCGCTTTTTGGGTTCACCGGTATTGCTGCCGCTGCGGCGGGGATTGCGAAATTCTTGTTCTTCCTGTTCCTGGTGGCGTGCCTGCTTTTTTTCGTTATCGGCATATCCGAAGGAAGAAGAGTTCTGTAAGCGGTCCTACCGCATTGTGCTAGAAGGCACGGCACGAGAACAGGAGCTGCGTGTTAAACCAGGTGATCGCGGCTGCGAGTAATTGATGAACTTGCGCGGGTAGCGGATTCAGATGTGGCGAAGATGGAAACTTGAACGTTCGGATCGTATTGCAGTCAATTTGGTTTGGCTTTTTGTTATCTTCATTGGGATTTTCGTGGTTATCTTTCTGCGGTCCTGCACGCAGGGATTCCCAGGAGCACTGCCCGGATGTGTTGGTTGCCAATATGCAGATGTGAATTTCCCACGTTCTGCTGCTGCACTCTCGCGCGATATCTGAGAGTCAAATCAGGGACTCATGAGCGCTTGAGTGTGATGTCACGCGGCTACGCGGAAAGCGTGCCCGGTTCGGTGGGAACCATCTTATGCCGCTCCCCTTGTGAAGAGCCCTCTTAACTAGCTACGTTCTTGAGAAGGTTCGCGGACGTGCCGAAACCTTTGTTCCCACGAAGGGTTCTTCCCTCGGTTGGTTTTGGCTTACCCATGATTGCGTCTCCAATTAAAGTTTCGCCGGTTGCCCCGACAATCCCCGTGCCTATCGTTTTGGTGGTGTGATGCGATGAACTGTTTTATTACGCAAACCATCACGTTGATGGGGTAGTTCTTCTGAACTGGCTTTCTGCTAACGAGGAGCAGCGGCGCCAATTAACTCGGGTTCTTTCACCGGCGGACGCTTGATTTGCATGGTCTCGTCGGGTCGCCGCTTCTTCGGGACCGGCTCGATCCGCACGGCGCGGTCGAGTTCAGCCGATTCATAGATTGCGTTGATTACGCGAACATCCGCTAATCCTTCCTTTCCTGAAGGCTCGGGTGCACGGTCATGGATAATGCAATCAGAGAAGTAAATAAGTTCTGGGGCGAATTGATCGCCGGGTTTGAACGTTTTCTCGGTCTTTTTGCCGTCGATTGTGGTCACGCATGTTAATTCGCCTTGGTACTCGTAAGCATTCTCCAGCTGAAGCTGGCCCTTCGTGCCGATCAGATTGTACTGGCTTACATCGGTGGAACCGAAGCTGCATGTAAACATCGCCAGGCGTTCCCGCGGGAACCGCATGATTGCGCCTGTCATTTCCTCGATTTCGGCAAAGCGCTTCTCGCCGTTGTTTGCGGTCATTCCGACGACTTCAAAGGGTTCGTCGCGGAACAGATAACGCGCTGCGTTGATGCAATAAATACCGATGTCGAACAACGTCCCGCCGCCCAGGTCTTTTCGGGTGCGGATGTTGCCTTCTTTCACCTGAAGGCCAAACAATGATCCAAAATAGCGGAGCTCGCCGAGATCACCTGATTGCCCCACTTGCACCGCGTGCAAATTTGCGTCGTTGAAGTGGAGCCGATAAGCGATCATCAGTTTCACGTTGTTTTGCGACGCTGCGCGCATCATTGCTTCGCAATCGTCCTGTGTGGTAGCCATCGGTTTCTCGCACAATATGTGAACGCCCGATTTGGCTGCGCGTTCGGTATGCTCGCGGTGGAGAATATTGGGTGTAGCAATGTAAACGGCGTCGACCTTCTCCTTTTCGAACGCAGTCTCCAAATCGTCGTAGGTGTAAGCCTTTACCCCGTAACGCTCACTCAATTCCTGATCTTTTTCGGGATTTCCGGTGACAAGCGCTGCCAACTCGGAATTTTCCGCATGCTTAAACGCGGGCAGCACGGCTGCCTGCGCGATATGTCCCAACCCGACAACGGCGTAGCGAATTTTTTTGTTCATGGTGTTCCTTCCTTCCCCTAAGTCAATTTCGCGCCGGAATCGTCGCGCGTGTGCATCGATTTATATGGCGCGAGACAACTGATCCGGGTTCCGCCCGCGTATCTTTAGCACTATGACGAAACTACAATTCAAAGGCGGTTGGAACGAAGTAAAAGGCAAGCTGAAACAGAAGTACGGGCAGTTGACCGACGACGACCTCAGGTTTGCAGAAGGAAAAGACGAAGAGTTGCTCGGTAGGCTTCAACAAAAACTCGGCAAATCGAAGGAAGATTTGCGCCGAGAGCTGGAAGAATTCTAAACTCCGATCGAGTCAGCGTGTTCGTCGTAGGGCAGATCGCCGGGCGCGCCGGCGGCTAACGCCCCGGATCAATTGACTACTAAGGGCAGGAGGACTAGCGAATAAGATCCGCGAACACCGGGATTACAATTTCGGAAGTTGTGATATATTCGCCCGATGCAAACGCCTGAGATCACCGCTTATTTAAAGACTTATTGTGGTTGGAGCGCCGGTGTGCGCGCCGTGCTGGCCAAGTACAATCTTCCATACACGGAAAAGGACATTATCCAGAACCCGGCATTTCGATGGGAAATGGAGACCAAGAGCGGTCAGCCGCTTTCGCCCTGTGTGGAAGTGAACGGGCATATGCTGCCGGATGTCAGCGGCGAGGAAGTCGAACGCTACCTGATCGAAAACAAACTCGTCCAACCCAGCGATACGGCGACGGATGTGCCAACCAATGCGCCCTGTGCAACCGAACAACACGAGGGCGTGGTAAAGTTGAATTTGTGAGCCGATGAAGCGTTGAAGAGTTGAAGCGTTACAGCGATTTCCGCTTCAACGCTTCAACGGTTTAACGCTTCAACGATGAAATTCTTCGCTCGTCTCCGATCGAGGAAAAAGAAAGGCGGGAGCCGTCTTTTCCGGTACGGCTGGAAGGTCACGCTGCTTATCCTCTTGGCGGGGGCCGGGTTCGCAGTTTTCCTCTTTTACGGCACTTGGGCGCAAACGTTCGACATGAAAAACGTCGGGGAGATGCC
The DNA here is from genome assembly GCA_035651975.1 of Candidatus Udaeobacter sp. GTDB lineage: Bacteria > Verrucomicrobiota > Verrucomicrobiia > Chthoniobacterales > UBA10450 > Udaeobacter. The sequence continues at coordinate 19,479 of DASREQ010000053.1, read as the reverse complement.
GGAGCGAAACACGGTTTACGATGTCGATGGAAAAATTTACAGCCGCCTCGCCGGCGCAAACCGGCTGAAGGTGTCGCTTAGCGAAGTCTCGCCCTACTTCATAACTGCAGTGCTGGTGCGCGAGGATAGTCGCTTTTACGAGCATAAGGGGATCGATTGGCGCGGCATTCTCCGCGCGCTCGTCCGCGACATCATGAGCGGCTCACCGAAAGAAGGGGCAAGCAGTATTACTCAACAGCTCGCCAGAAACAGTCTTCCTCTCGGTGGCCGGACTCTCAGCCGAAAGTTGCTGGAAGCAATGGTGGCGCTGCGGGTCGAGCGCCAGTTTACCAAGCAACAGATTCTCGAGCTTTACGTGAACCGGATTTATTTCGGCAACGGTTGCTATGGCGTTGAGACAGCCTCCCAGGCCTATTTCGGCAAGAGCGCCTCGAAACTGAATCTGCCCGAAGCAGCCCTGCTCGCCGGATTAATCAGGAGTCCGAATCGGTTTTCGCCGCTGAAGAATCCGGAAGGCGCAAGGATCCAGCGCAACGCAGTTCTGGACCGGATGGTTGCGCTGAAAAAACTTTCGCCGGCAGATGCCGAAGCGGCTAAGCGGGCAAAGGTCGCAACGCACCCCAGGCGCATGCCTTTTGTTCAGGAGAATTATGCGATGGACGCTGTGCAGCGCGATTTGAATCTGTTGCTAACACAGGACCAGATCGATAACGGGGGTCTCTTGATATACACCACCATTGATCCCGCCGTCCAAAACGCCGCCCAAGGCGCGCTCGAGACGCAGCTCACAAAAATCGAACATCAATCCAATTTTCATCATCCGGTAAAGGCAAACTACCATCCGCCTGAGAACGGGGAAGGGGATTCGGCCATGCCTTACCTGGAAGGGGCCGTGGTTGTAATTGATAATGCCAGCGGTGGGATTCGCGCGCTCGTTGGCGGCCGCGATTATGGGCAAAGCAAATTCAATCGCGCGCTGGCTCCGGCGAACCGCCAGGTCGGTTCCGCGTTCAAGCCGTTCGTTTACACGATCGCTTTCAGCCACGGGCTATTGCCGGGCGCTGCGATCAGCGATGGCCCAATACGACCCGGTGAAATCGATGGGGCGGGGAGCTGGTCGCCGGGAAATTCCGACGGAGCTTACGGTGGAATCTATCCTTGCTCCTATGGTCTGATCCATTCGCGCAACACCATGAGCGTGCGCGTTGGGCAATTGGCCGGGCTCGACGCGGTTCAAAAAGTCGCCAACACGCTCGGCATATCTCAAAACGTCCCGCACGGTCCGGCGATCTACATCGGTTCGTTTGAGACGGACTTGAAAGATTTGACCACAGCTTACTCTGTTTTTCCCAATGCCGGAGTTCGCAAGCAGTCTTACATTATCGAGCGAATTGATGATGCGGACCACAAACCGATTTACCGGGCCGCACATATCACCGTGCCTGCGCTCGATCCGAGCGCGGCGTGGATGACTTCGCAGCTAATGGAAGAGGTTTTAACGAGGGGAACCGCTGCAAACTCGCGGTCATTGGGCTTCCGATTGCCGGCAGCTGGCAAAACCGGTACGACGAACGACTATAAAGACGCGTGGTTTCTCGGTTACACCAGCACACTGACGTGCGGTGTGTGGGTCGGCTTCGATCAGCCGACGACGATTGTGTCTCGCGGGTACGGCGCCGCGCTCGCGTTGCCGGTCTGGACCCAGGTGATGAACAAGGCAGCGCAACATTATCCAGCTGAGCCGTTGCAGCCGACCATGCCAATGCAACACGCCACGGTCTGTTCGATTTCGAACCAACTTGCTACGACGGGCTGCATGTCAGCCGGAACAGCATACGACATCGATTTGCCCGCCGATAAAGTGCCAGCAGGCCCGTGCCAGGTCCATGGTGGCCAGCAGTGGCCGTTTGCTCAGCAATTTCAGGGTCTCCCACAAAAAGCGGCGACGTTTCCAGGCCGGTTGTTCAAGTCGTTCCGAAGATTTTTCGGCGGACGATAATGCGCGTGTCATCCCAACTTTCCTTGCAAGGATAATATAAAGTGAAAAAAGAACCGCTGATTGCCTGCAGATGCATGCTCGTGGTTATCTCGTCTCTCGTCCTTTATTCGTGTGCGAGTAGTGAAGACGCCTCATCTCGCCAGGGAGAGGTGGCCGGTTCGCATATCGGAAAAGACAAACTGGTACTATATCAGAAAAAGTCGGATAGCGTGTCTGTATCCCCGCGCTCGCATTCGCTTGTTCTGCAGCACCAGTGGTGATCGACTCCATCTTATTGCGACGTTTTTCGGGTGGCCTGCCGCGCCGTAGTCTTTGAAGTGCCAACTGAAGGAATTGGAGCGGGTGAAGGGAATCGAACCCTCGTGTGCAGCTTGGGAAGCTGCCGTTCTACCATTGAACTACACCCGCGCTGAGATTTTCGATTCTAGATTTTCGATTGCCGATTGCAACCCAAACAACTAGCGATCACTGCCACGAAATCACGTCATCGGACGCGTTGAAATTGGTAGTTCCGCCATTATCAGGAGCGAGTCCGTCCTTCCCCGCCGACCAAGCAATCACTCCGATGTTTAGCGGTGAGGGCCCCGCGCCAGTATCCAGGGTATAGGGATTTGTAAGTTGATTATCGTAACTGCCGTCAATTGCGACTCGATACGGAGTTCCCCACGGGTCGTAATATTGCCCCGGTCCCGTTCCAGTTCCGATTCCCGAGCGCGGATTGAGTGGATCTTTTACATAGGGCGGGGAGATAAAAACGATTCCTCTCAGATTTAACGCATTTCCGGTAGTGGCCCCTGTCATATTTCGAAGAACGTCTAAGAGTGCATTGTTATCTGTCGCGTACGTCGCATCTCCGGTTCCCTTCACCGCCGTGTCTATAGGATATTTTCCATAATCCGTGTAATACGCATTCACTGCGTTGACGATTTGCATGAGATCATTCTTTGCTTGTGTCCTCTTGGCTTGATCCTGCACAGCGCGAAAAGCGGGGAAGAGCAAACCGATCAAGATCGCAATGATCGCAATCACGACCAGTAGTTCGATAAGTGTGAAGGCGCGGTTTTTTCCGGGAAGCGCACGCGCCTCGCGCGCTAACGGTAGTCCGGCTCGGAGCGATCGCGCCCTCGCGAACGCAAACTTTTCCAGAAAAATCTGTTTTGGCGATGCGCCAAAACCCGCACGCGAGGGCGCGTGCGATCCCCAAGTCTGTGCGTAAGGTGAATCGACTGCTAACGGTTTCATTATCTTTACAGACGCGCCGAGTCTGCGGGAATCCACCTGAAGATTCAATCCTTTACTTCCGTCCTCCCTTCGTGCAGGAACCGGGCGTACAGTTCCTGCACGGTGCTGCGTAATAAATATAATCAAAGCTCTTCATTCATTTTGTTACTTTATCACCGTATTAATCTTTCTAACTCATTCCCACGTATTCATCTGCTCCGGGAATGGACACTGTGTGCAATCGGAATTGTCCCGCATGCAAAAGTCTTCGTAAATCTGGAGCAAACCTTGCTGGTTCGCGACAGTTTTCAAAAACTGTTTCCGGCGCGGATCGTTTCCGAAAAGACGCGTTGCCCCTGTTTCAAGCCGGCGGTTGGATAGTTGCGCCGGGAGCTTTGCATACTCCGTCCACAAATTTTTCGCGAGCGATGCCGAAGGCTCGAGATCGTGTGCCAGCCAAAATGGAAATAGCACATTGGCGAGGATATCGGCAACGCGCGCTTCGCCAATCAGGGCCATCTTCCTGGGCGCAGCTTTGGAGGTGAGTGTGTAGTGAAAATTCCAAAACGGATGATCCAGCGTTTCAAAGAAATGTTTTGCCGCGGTGGCGCTGCTCTTATCTAACGCGCGTCGAAGGCGAGGCCACTCGCATACCAGGATCGCCAGCGCCGCCAATCGGCGCTGTGGATGATTCAACGGCCGTGTGCTACTGAGCTGCCAAATTTTCCCAGGCAAAACCAGCCGCTGCAACTGGTCACGATGCGGCCACCAGCGGTCCCACAACTGGCGCACATATTCGCGCGTCGATTTCTTATAAACATCCAGATCGGCCGTTTGCAGGAAACCCGCCGCGCCAAACAACATCGATTCAATGTCTGACGCAGTTTCGCGCAACGATTTCAACGGCAGCCGTTGAGTGATTAACGTGAGCGGCAGCTTGTTTTCCTTGTAACCGAGCGCGCCTGCCAGTTCCTGAAACAGCACCTCGTCGCGTCCACGACTGTCAATTTTGCGACGAATCCGGGCGGCTTTTTGTCGCAGGCGAAATTGCGCTGCCGCGGCTAACACGCTGCGGACTCGCTCTTCGGGCAAATCCTTGAGCGGCGCCTGACAGCGACCCGGTCGCGCGAGCGGAATATTCGCGCTGAAGGCCTCCGGGAGAACCGCCGGATCAATATGAACCTGCGGAACGTTGCGGTTCGATTTTGTGCACGTGAAGAATTCGCGATCGCTCCTCTCGACAAACACGTGCAATACAGTCTCTTCAAAAACTTCATTGGTCGCGTGGCCGTGCGTCTCCCAGCTGCGATCCAGAAGATCGATCTCGACGCAACCGCGAATTGGATCGCCACCGTTGATTCGAACCGCAGCATCACGAAAGTCCGGGCCAGCTTCACGATTCCACGTGCCGAATTGGACGACCTCGATCTCATCTCCGGCGGTACTGGTGAAATGTTTGCCGAAATCTCCCGCAAACCAGCGAGCTTGCAGCTCCAGCTCCGATGGGATTCGTGGCGAGACAAACAGCGCTCGCTCACGAACACGTACGGTATCGCGTAATTCCGCGTAAAGATCTGCGGGCGACATCACGCTTGAAGATTATGAGAACTGCAGCCTGAAATGTCACGTCCGAGGTGATCCCGTTCCTTGGGTAGCGCAGGCGTTTCGGGTGCTGGCGAGCGCGTCCTCGCGATCGCGAACGTCGCGCTACGACCAATCTTGATCTCCAGGCGAACACTCAAGAAAAGATTGTTTCGGCGCGACGCCGGAACCAGCACGCGAGACGCGAGCGCTACCCAATCGGATCGACCGATTCCGTGGCGAGTTGATCCTGCAACACCGGTTCACTGAGCCGCCGGTTTAAATCTTGAACGACCTGCTCCACCAAAGCCGCGTGCGGTCGCGAGAAGACGAATAAATACCTGGGACCCTTTCCGGCGGCAGGAAAAATGACAAGGTTTTCGCAAAGAAATTTCGGTTCACGAGCCACGGTTGATCCCTCCAGATCGATTGCACGCGCGACTGGGCGCGTACCTTTTCGTGCGACAAAAATGAGCCTGTGTGGTTCCTCGTTCGTGGCAACAAGCGCGCCGAACAAATTTGCGGGAATCCGCCGTCCGCGTCCGCTGACACATGGCACAGCCCACGCGATCGTTTCGCCCAGGACGTTTTCCTTGCCGAACACCGGTGCAAGCCGCGCAGGCAACGCCGACGGTAGTTCCACGGGTGCGTCGCGATCGGCGGGTCCATTGAGCTTTCGCCAAGCCAGCCAGATCTTTACCTTCATCGCGCGCAAAATTCTTGGCGCAAAGTAGAAGAAGGCACCGATACAGATCAGAAAAATGATCAGGGCAAGGACGGGATTGAAATGAACCAGGGCCAGTCCACCGAGCACGGCCGCGTCCTCGCCCAGACTCAAGCCGATATTTGAAAATGGTTCCGGTGACGAGTTGCTGGCGAGACGCGTAGCTGCCTTTGCGGTATGCGCCACCAGGGTGGTGCCCCCTGCGAGCAAAGCCACAATTACGGTGTAAGCGGGGCTTGGATGACCGAGCACCTGAATTGCAAGTAGCGCGCCTCCGATAGGGCGAATCACAGTATGAACCGCGTCCCAGACGGAATCGACCCACGGAATCTTATCGGCAAAGAATTCCAGGAAATAGAGAATGCCGGCGATGGTGATGATCCAAGGGTTACCGAGCACTTCGAGCGATTGGTACTGCGGGGCGAGCGTGATCCAGTGAAAGTGGATTGCCAGGCCAGTGACGAAGACTGTCAGGTAAAGATTGATCCCGGCTAGCGCGGCAAGACCGAGGGCGACAGCGAGAAGATCGAGCTTCTCCACCTGGAAAGTATCGGCGAGTGCGCATCATTGTCACGTGAGAGTTTAAGGTAGCGCGAGCCTCTGGCTTGCGACTGGTTCGATCACAAGCGAGACGCATGTGCTACACTGCGCCATGCTCGATATTCGCCTGATTCGAGAGAAACCGGATTTTGTTCGCGAACGTCTGGCCACGCGCGGCGGAGGCGACGAAGCCAAAATCGACGACGTTCTGCGCATGGACATTGAGCGTAGGAAAATGGAAACGGCGCTGCAGCAATTCAACGCCGATCGCAAACGATTAAGCAAAGAGATCGGTGGCAAGAAATCGCTCGGCGAGGCGACAAATGAGCTTGAACAACGTGTTCGCCAAATTGGCGAACAGATTACGAATCTGAACGCGCAGGCGACGGCTGCTGACGAGAAGCAAAACGATTTGCTTCTTCGGATCGCAAACCTGCCGCACAAGAGCGTTCCGATCGGCAAAGACGCAGCTGCCAACCGCTTGGTGCGCACTTGGGGTGAAAAGCCGCAGTTAATCAAACCGGCCGACCACGTCGCACTCGGCACCAGACTAAAGCTCCTCGATTTGGAACGGGCCGCAAAATTGAGCGGTAGCGGCTTTATTTGTTTCACCGGCGCGGGTGCGAGGCTGGAACGCGCCCTGATCAATTTCATGATGGATTTGCACACCCGGGAGCATGGTTACGCTGAAATCAGCCCGCCCTTTCTGGTCCGACGCGATTGCATGGTCGGCACTTCCCAGCTCCCGAAGTTTGAAGCGGACATGTACGGTTTGGAGGAGAACCAGGTCTTTCTGGCGCCAACTGCTGAGGTTCCGCTTACAAATCTTCATCGCGATGAAATTTTGGGCGTTACCGATCTCCCCAAAAAGTTCGTTGCCTACACCCCGTGTTTTCGACGCGAGGCTGGCGCGGCAGGCCGCGAAACCCGTGGGATCATCCGCGTGCATCAATTCGACAAAGTAGAGCTGGTTAAAGTCACGATGCCGGAAAAATCGTACGACGAACTTGAATCACTCACGGCTAACGCAGAACGCGTGTTGCAACTGTTAGGCTTGCATTATCGAGTGGTCGAGCTTTGCACTGGTGATTTGGGTTTTGCAGCAGCAAAGAGCTATGACCTTGAAGTCTGGTCACCGGGGCAAGATACGTATCTGGAGGTATCCAGTTGCTCAAACTGCGAAGATTTCCAGGCGCGTCGGATGCATCTTCGATTCAAAGACCGGGATGGGAAAAATCGGTTCTGCCACACGTTAAATGGTTCCGGCGTGGCATTGCCCAGATTGTTTGCAGCGTTGATCGAGAGCTATCAGCAGCCGGATGGTTCGGTGGGGATTCCGGAAAAATTGCAACCGTACTTCGGCGCTGAAAAGATTCGTTAAACGCGCGGCGTTTGTGTCAAACGCCGAACCCATTAATAGGCGTTCGCGGCAGCGAACGCCTCTACAACAGGCCACCGAGCCCGCCAGTGATTTTGCTCATCTCTGACTGGGCGAGCGCCTTGCCTTGTTCCACGGCCTGCTGAACCGCGCTAAGAACCATTTCTTCGAGAAATTCGACGTCGTCCGGGTCAACAATTTCTTTGTCGATCTTGATACTGAGAACGTCACCGGCGCCGTTTGCTGTCACTTTCACTTTTCCACCACCCATGCTCACTTCGACTGTTTTGCTTTCCAGTTCGGCCTGTGTTTTGGCCATTTGCTCCTGCATCTTCTGCGCCTGCTTCATTAGCTTGTTTAGATTCATAGGCGTTGCGTTCGCGGCGCGTCCCGGCGGTCGCGCCCTACCTTTCCTGGATTATCTGAGCATTGAACAGGCCGATTGCTTCCTGAATAAGCGGATCGTCATTAAATGATTCGGCTGACTTCGCCGAGTCGGAGTTTGCTCCACCGCCTGGCACAATTCCCTCCCGGGCCACAAACGTCACCGACCAATCGCGACCGGTCGTTTCTTTGAGAAGCGTTTCAAGTTGACGGCGATTATTTGCGCTGGCGAGCGCTTCAATTTTTGATTTGTCGTCAGGAGCATGTCCGAGCAAGAAATTGCGTCCATCGATGCCAATCGGGCGAATTGATTGGATCAGCGTCCGCAAGAAGCCTTTCTCAGGGATCTTTGCAACCACGTGCTCCCAGGCTTTCTCCGGCTCAACGTTCGCGGCCGCCTCCTCGACGCGTGGCGACTCGAGCTTGTCGCCGGAGGTGTTGACCCCGGCCTTTTGCAGATGCGACGCCTGCTTGCCGCGGTCAGCGCCCGCGGCTACAGATCGCGGCGCGCCACCGTCGCGAAGCTGGCCAAGTTTTTTGATTACCTCATCCAACGTTGCCTGGCCCAGGCTTTGAATGGCTTTGATGATTGCCACTTCGAAATGCAGTTTCTTATTTGGCGCCCATTTCATGCGGCTTTCGGCGGCAGCAAATTGATCAACCAATTCGAGCAAGCGATCGGTCGTGACCAGCTCGGCGTACGCCGCGAGCGACGTTTGTACGTCAGCCTCGACATCTTCCTTGAGCGCATCAGGCTTTGCCTTGAAAACGAGAAGATCGCGCAGATAACCGATCAAGTCCGACATAAGGCGCATCATGTCTTTGCCGGCGTCACTTTGTTGATGCAGCAGATCGATCGCGTCTGGAGTTTCGCCCCGCAAAATTCGCCCCGTGAGTTCGACAACGGTTTGTTTGCTTGTGAATCCAAAAACATCGAGCACATCGTTCTCGCTGATTTTCTGTCCGCAAAATGCAACGAGCTGATCGAGCATCGATTCCGCATCGCGCAAGCCACCTTCGGCTCCGCGCGCAATCGCGTGCGCGGCAGCGGGCTCAAGCGAGATTTTCTCTTTTCCCGCAATGAATTGCAGATGTTTGGCGATCAGGTTCGCCGGGATACGGTGCAGATCGAACCGCTGGCAACGACTCAGGATGGTAGGGAGAACTTTCTGCGGCTCGGTGGTCGCAAAAATAAATTTCACATGCTCGGGCGGCTCTTCGAGGGTCTTTAGAAGCGCGTTAAACGCCGCCGATGAAAGCATGTGTACTTCGTCGATCAGATAAATCTTGTAACGTCCCTTGGCTGGCGCGTAGCGAACGTTCTCGCGGAGTTGCCGCACGTCTTCGACGCTGTTGTTGCTGGCACCATCAATCTCGATCACGTCGAGACTGTTGCCGGCCGCAATCTCGCGGCAGTTATCGCATTCTCCGCACGGAGTAACAGTCGGTCCGTTCACGCAATTGAGCGACTTCGCCAAAATTCGCGCAGTCGATGTCTTGCCGATGCCGCGCGGGCCCACAAAGAGATAGGCGTGGGCGAGGCGGTTTTGCGCGACAGCGTTTTTTAGCGTGCGCGAGACGTGCGCCTGACCCACCAAATCATCGAAAGTTTGGGGTCTATATTTTCTGGCGAAAACTTCGTAACTCACGCCCTCAATCTAACGAAAAAGCCGGCTCGCGAAAGCCTTCGGAGTACACTCGCGAAAGCGTTCGGAGTTCACTCGCGAAAGCGTTCGGAGTTGATCCCTGATGGTTGATAGTTGATGGATGGCGAATGACGTCGAAGCCATATGCTGGAGCGCTCTTGCTGGTCATCGCGCTCAATTGCTCCGCGCGCGAGCCGATAAAGCGTCCGCCAGCCACACCGGCTGTTGAAAGCAAGATGGTTCGCGCACGCGATCTTGGAGTTCCGTTCGAAGGGACTCCGGGAAAGCTTAACGCGATCACCGATGTGCCGGGTGTCGAAGTCGGCTACACGACATTAATCAGCGGCGAAGGAAAATTAGAGGTTGGTAAAGGCCCGGTGCGCACTGGTGTTACCGCGATCCTGCCGCGGGGCCATGCTTCACTGAATGATCCGGTCTACGCCGGGTTCTTCAGCTTAAATGGCAATGGTGAAATGACTGGCACGGCATGGGTTGACGAGAGCGGATTTCTCGAAGGGCCGATCATGATCACAAACACACACAGTGTTGGAGTAGCGCGTGACGCGGTGATCGCCTGGCGCGTTAAACACGGCGCGGCCGATAAGACTGGCTATTGGTGGAGTTTGCCCGTGGTTGCCGAGACCTGGGACGGTTGGCTTAACGATATCAATGGCTTTCACGTTAAGCCGGAAGATGTCTGGCGCGCTCTCGATAACGCCCAGGGGGGCGCGGTGGAGGAGGGGAGCGTTGGCGGCGGGACCGGAATGATTTGTTACGAATTCAAAGGTGGAAACGGAACAGCGTCGCGCAAGATCGACATGAAAGACGAAACAGGCGCGCTTCACAGCTTCATCATCGGCGTTTTTCTGCAGGCAAACTTTGGCCGGCGACCGCAGCTGGTCATCGCAGGTCTCCCCGTTGGCAAGGAATTACCGGGCGAAGTTTATAAAGAAGAGAGCGGCTCGTGCATCGCTGTCGTCGCGACGGATGCGCCCCTGCTGCCGACTCAATTGAAACGACTTGCTCGTCGTGTCTCGCTCGGGCTTGCGCGCACCGGAGCCATTTCAGGAAACGGATCGGGCGATCTCTTTATCGCGTTTTCAACCGCGAATGCGGGTGCGGCCAACCCGGAACCGCTGACACATTCAGTCCAGACAATTCCCAATGATCGTCTGGATCCGATTTTCGCCGCGGTGGTGCAAGCAACTGAAGAAGCAGTCGTGAACGCATTAGTCGATAACCACTCTATGACCGGTCGCGACAATCATCGCGTCGAAGCGCTGCCGCACGCTCGTCTTCGCGAAATTTTGAAGCGCCTTCATTGACCAGGCTGCCCTGCTGGCCGTAAGCCGCTTTAGCCGCGGCCCTGTGGGCCGTTTCACCCAACATCAAAGCAAAGCCCAGCTCGGACCGGCCACAGACCGGTGGCTACAAGATTTTACAGACCCTCTAGATCATCGCGATCAATACCGGCGCAACTTTCGTCGCAGCTATCTCCAAAATATGAAGTGTTAATTTTTCAGCGCGTTCCTGCGACTGTGCCGGTTGGCTGTCTATAAAAACCCTGAGATCGCGCTTTTGATTTTCTACGAAGAAATCGAAATCCTCCTTGTCGATCTTTCGCTTTTTTAGAAGAACAAGACGCTCTTCGAGTTCCTGCGCGTTTTGGCGGATCAGCTCGCTGGTGTCGCCTTTTGCTTGTGCGAGTAAATCCTGAAATTCTTTCATCGAAGCGGCAACCAATTCATCAGTGACCTGATCGAGTGCCGAGTCGAGCGCCGATTTCCGAGATTTCTTGCGTTTGGTTTTACCGGCCCAGGGCATGATCGTAAATCTTGTTAACGTCTTTCTTCATCTCGCTTGCCAGAGCAGGCGTCACTTTGCCGCGGCTGGCTTTGCTTCGCAGATGTGCTGCATCGGCGTCGAATTGACCCTTGAGATCGATCAGGACTGGGCGACGCGCCGTAAATTTGTCATTGGCAACTGCCTGCTGGAACTTCGAGTTTCCCTCGTTGACTTTGGCGTCAAAAGCGTCCGCATTGAAACGTTTGCCGGGCACGGCAAACTCGTCGATGAATGCGAGTTCAAAATTTCGCAGGCTTTCGATTTGCGCGTCGCTTCCGGTCTTACTGAAAGTTGCACTGCCGCAACTCGCAATGGCAATTGCGGCAGCGCAAAGGAATACGTTTCGAACAATGAAATTCTTCGCGAGATTTGGGTTCATAAGGGGCGGGGCGGTTACGCCCTCGATCTTGCTTCCGCTCGCTTCCGTATGTCAAGACCTGACGGCTCTGGAGCCTTATCACGCGCTCATTTCGTTGCTTGTTGCAGCGCGGTCGGATCATCGAGCAGGATCCACTCAACAACCGATAGCGGCAGACTTCCGTTCTTGATCAGGTCATCGTGAAATTGACCGAGTCGGAAATTATCGCCCTGTCGGTCCTTGTAACGGCCGAGCAGATTCATGATCTGCCATTTGCCGGTGATATAGCTGATTTTTTGCGTTGGCATTGAAGCTGCCCCGGCTGCTTCGCCTTCGGCCGCCTCGCGGTCCAGGCCCCCGGCATCCATGAAATATTTGACCGCCTGCTCGAACGTCCACCGGCCGGTGTGCAGATTCACATCCACTCCTATGCGAGCGGCGCGATAGCGTGACAGGCGCAGAATTTGTCCCTGAGCTGGCGAGTTGTTCGGATAGAGACCTGTCCGCATGAGCATCTCTTCTCCGTAAAGCGCCCAGCCTTCGATGAACACCGAGTCGCCATGCTGACGGCGGATCTCGTCGCTTAGGTGATTGGCGATTGAGAGTTGAAGAAAATGCCCGGGGATCCCTTCGTGCCCGAGGATCGGTCGCGGGTCTTCGATCGCTGCGCGAATATAAAAATTCTTCGATTCAGGGTTGTATGTGGGAATGAAAAAGAATCCGGCTGGGTCCTTGTCGTAAACACCGGGCGGATTCATGAAACCGCCGGGGCTGGTTGGCTTGAATGCCTCAGGCAACTGTCGAATTTGAAATGGACCGAGGTAACCCGGCAAGGTCACCAGATTGTGCTCCTTCAAAAAGCTGATCATTTCCGCTTCGCGACTTTCATACGCTTTCAGGAAAGATTCCTGATCGGGCGGAATATGAGCAGCTCGCTTCGGATCCGGATCGGCTAATTTCGGATCAGGCAAAAGCGCCTCGAGAGCGCGATAACGCGCGAGCTCCGCGCGCCCGATCATCTCAACCTGTGCGGCGTCGAGCGGGAGAAGCAAAATGTGTTTCAGATAATAGTTGTAATTGGCTTCGCCCATCGGCGAGAAATCGACCATCTTCGGCAGGCGCTTCTCCAGCTCGTCAGCATAATTGTGCACAGCAGAGAGAGCCGCATCGCGTGCTTTGATCAGGTCGTCGTGCTCGTCAGCCGAGAGCCCAACATCGAGCGCCATTAAACTTTTGTTCAAGAGCGGATCAATTGAGCGCGCTGATTGGATTGCCAGCTGCGCATAAAGTTTTACCGGGTTTTGCAAATTACTCAGGCCCTGCTTCAACAGTGCCGGCATCTGTTTAAGACGCGCAGTCGCAGCGAGTGCCCGTTTCCTAGGCGTATCGTATTCTTTTTTCAGGAGGGAAAAGATCCCATCCGTGCATTCGCCGACGTAAACCTGTGGATTTGTCCGCTCGAATTTCAAAACACGATCTCCAAAATCGACGTCCTCCAACTGCGCGCGAAACAGGATCCAGTCGATGCGATCATTCTTCGGCCAATTATCGGCTTTCATTGCCCGCACCTTTTCCAGAAGCGAATGCACATGTTGCGCGCGCTCAGCGATTTTCGCGGGCGAATAATCAGTCAGCCGGTCGTCCCAGGTATGAAGTCCAGCGTCGCTGCTGCGTACAGGATAATTTTCGTTCCGCCACGCGTAATAATCGTTTGCCATCTTGCGCAGCGCGTCAGTCGCGTCAGCACTCCGATTCTTAAATGCGTCGTTGCTTATGCCAGGCGTTGATTTTGTGATCAGCGCCTTGTTTGAAACATCCGGTTTACGCTGGGGTGGTGTTTGGGTGACCGCGTTGTTTGCACCAAGAGCGAGAGCGACAAAAATAAGAGACAAAAAAATAAAGTACTTCACCGCCGTGATTCTATTGCGTTCCGCAGAATGTAAAGCGGCAAAGCATTCCGCACTCCAAGACGTGGCTGTTGTTGTGCGGGTAGATTACGCGCAGACCTCTTGCGGGATCTCCGCCGCTTTTGGTCGCTCACTCTGCTTCATCGAGTTCCTGCAACAATTGCTGTTTCAAGTGGCGACGCGCTGCCTTCTTGATCGCGCGCCGCTGGGCAACCACCGCGTCTTTCTCCGCCTGGCGTTCACTTGGCGTCCTTCTGTCGACCGATTGTGCCAAATGCGAAATTTTCGGACGACGCGCGCCAACTTTTCGCTCCTTAGGCTTTGCGTAGGGATCCACAAGGAAGCTTAGCGCTTGTTATTGGCGATAAAAAGAACGGGAACCGCAGCAATTTGAAGAATGAGAACAGTACCACAGCGAAGGGTGATTTGTCGTATAGCAGACTCAGCACCGCGCTGCCTAAGAACCATGCAATGCCGTCCACCACAGAAACGAAGCACGGCTTTTGGCTTGTTTGATACCTCATACTGTGGCCGCGACAGTGTGGACGTTAACCGCGTTTGTTCTGCTCGCATGTTGGAAAAGCGACCTAATCAGGGTCTGGGTACTGAACATCGATCTTCGCTGGCTGGCGCTATTCCACCTGACACGGTTATTCGCCGGCATTTACTTTCTCTTGCTTTGCCAGCGCGGCCAATTGCCGTGCGCGTTCGCAATACCGGCGGGTTGGGGCGACATCGTTATTGCTATCCTGGCATTGGCCGTGGTTGGCGCAATACGCACTAATTTTGCGAAGAAGCTTTTGCTTGTCTGGAATACGATTGGGCTTATCGATATCATTTTTGTCGTCTTTAGCGCACTTCAGTTTGGGTTAAGAGACTGGCAGTCAATGCACGCGTTCCGGGAGCTTCCACTTAGTCTTCTCCCGACGTTCCTGGTGCCACTTATTATTGTGTCACACGTTTTGATTTTCGTCCGGCTGGCGGGAGCGAGAGTCAGTTCGCACTAGCTGACCTGGCAGAGATCAGGCAATTGAGCTGCATGAGGTCTTAAACCGGAACTCGAGACGAGCGATTACGGACGATTTTTCACTTTGCGCCAAACTTGGCCCCACAGCTTCCGTAGAAGGAAATGGAGGAGGCGCGGGGAATGATGCGAAATACGTTGCGGCCGTTTTACATCTTTACGACGTCTCCATGAACTCCGCCCGCACTTCTGCTTGGGCACGACTTCGGAAGGAACCGGCCCCCTGCCCAGAATGTGGATCGACATCGCGCGTTGGACGCGGTCTTTGTCTGAATTGTCTGCTCTATCGAGGTTTGGGAGCTGATACTTCCAATGGTGAAACGCTGGAAAACGTGCTGGCTGAAATCGATGTCCGCGATCCCGATTGGCGGCTGGGTAATTATCAAATTCTCGAAGAGATCGGGCATGGCGGGATGGGAGTCATTTATCGCGCCCGGCAACGGCATTCCCGACGTATCGTCGCGTTGAAACGAATTTTGGCCCACGAGGCTGATTCACGGGAAACGCTGATCCGCTTTCGTCGCGAAGCGCAAGCGGCGGCGAGTCTGGATCATCCAAACATCCTCCCTATTTACGAAGTCGATGAGGACGAGGACGGCCTTCCGTTCTTCAGCATGAAATTCGCCGCCGGTGGCAGCTTACGCGAGGCCGCCCCGGCTTTGCGCAGCGAACCATTTCGCTGTGTGGCGTTGATGGCGAAGGTCGCGCGCGCTATCCAATGCGCGCACGCTCAGGGAATTCTTCATCGCGACCTAAAACCGGGAAACATTTTACTTGATGGGTTTGGCGAACCTTTGGTGAGCGATTTCGGATTGGCCAAGTGGCTTAATACGTCGGACGAGCCTACACGGACACTGACGATGTTTGGCACACCGGGTTATGTTGCGCCTGAACAAGCACAGGGGCCAACGGCAAGTTTGAAACCGAGCACAGATGTTTATAGTCTCGGGGCGATTTTGTTCGATCTCTTGACGGGCCGGCCACCATTTCTGGGTGAGAACGTCCTTGCTGCTATTCAACAAGCCGCTGAAAAGCCAGCGCCCAAGCTGCGTACTCTCGCGCCAAAGCTCGACCGCGATCTGGAAACGATTTGCGCAAAATGTTTGGACCGCGAACCGAGCGCGCGTTATCACTCGGCCGGCGATCTGGCCGAAGACCTTGAACGCTGGCTGGCACACCGCCCTATCATCGCGCGACCAGTTTCGGCTCCAGCGCGCACCTTCCGCTGGTCCCGGCGCAATCCGGTTGTCGCGGCAATGGCTGTGCTCCTGTTGGCCTTGGGAACAGTTGTCGGGATAATGACCTGGAACAGCGAACAGCTCCATCGCCCGGCAAATATTGCAATAGCAGTACTGCCCTTTGAAAATCTGAGCCAAACCAAAGAGAGCGCATTTTTTGCTGATGGTATCCAGGACGGCATCTTGACCAAGCTCGGCCGTGTAGCCGATCTGAGAGTAATTAGTCGCACCAGCGTCATGGCATATCCCGGCGCACGTAATGCCCGGGATATCGGGCGGGCACTGAACGTCTCTTATGTGCTTGGGGGAAGAGTCCGCTGGGAGGCGGGCAGAATTCATTTAAGTGTCCAATTGATAGATACTCGCACCGAAAAGCAGGTGTGGGCAGCGGAATACGATCAGGATTTGGCCAAGGTGTTTCTAACCCAAAGCGAGATCGCGCAAAAAATCACAGATCAGCTTGACGCCAAAGTGTCGGCTGTCGAGAAAGCGGCGATTAAAGAGGCCCCGACCACGGATCTTATCGCCTATGATTTTTACCTTCGAGCGAGGGACCGTCTTCTGTCGTCGTTTAGCAGTAGGGCGAGGGTGGAATTGCTCCGAGCTGTCGATCTACTCAACCAAGCTGTCGCGAGGGATCCCTCCTTTTTTCAAGCCTATTGCCAGCTCGCGTACACCCATGACTTCTTATACTTCCTTGGCTTCGATCATACGTCTGCGCGTCTGGCGCTAGCGGAAGCGGCAATTCAAACCGCTTTTCGCCTGCGACCTGACGCCGGCGAAGCACACCTGGCACGCGCAGAAAATCTTTACAGGGCACACCTCGATTATGAGGGAGCCCTGGCTGAACTCGACACGGCGAAGCAGACTTTGCCCAATTCTCCCGAGGTATTCGCCCTGAAGGGTTACATACAGAGGCGGCAGGGGCACTGGGAAGAATCGACGCGAAATCTGGAGCACGCGATTGAGCTCGACCCGGGCAACTTTTATACCCTTCAGCAGATCGCGATCAGTTACGGAGTTCTCCGACGCTACGCTGAAGAAAAATCTGTGTTAGATCGCGCGTTATCCATCGCGCCAGACGACGTCGATATAAAGGTATCGCGCGCGTCCGTGGATTTTCACTGGAAAGCCGAGACCCAACCCTTGCACGAAACAATCGATTCAATTCGGGCTACAAATCCGGCCACCTTGCCCAATATTGCCAACGATTGGCTGAGTTGTGCACTGGCCGAGCGTGACGTCGTTGCGGCAAAGGATGCATTGAACGCATTCGGCGAATTACCGCTGACCGACTACGCGGTTCACTTAAATCGCCCGCTAATGGAAGGCGTAATCTCTCGCATGGGAAATGATGATAAAGCGGCGCGAGCGGCATTCACCGCGGCACGCGCAGAGCAGGAGAAAGCGGTTCAAGCTCAACCAAATTATGCCCCGGCGCTGTGCGCGCTTGGTTTGATCGACGCCGGCCTCGGTCGGAAAGAAGAAGCGTTACGCGAAGGCCGGCGCGCGGTTGAGCTTCTTCCCGTGGCTAAAGATGCAATCAACGGCCCGCTTATGATCGAGTATTTGGCGATGATCGCCGCCTGGGTTGGCGAAAAAGATCTCGCCTGCAAGCAGCTTGCGATCGCCGTCCGTCCTCCGAGCACGATCAGTTATGGTCAGTTGAAACTACTTCCGTTTTGGGACCCGCTGCGGAACGATCAGTGCTTTGAAAAAATCGTCGCCTCGCTCGCGCCAAAAGAAGCTATACCAAGACATCGGGCTGAAAAAGTAAACGGCAGCCTGCGAGCTACGGTTTACACAGACACGAATAAAGCCGTTGCCACTTCGAGAAGTGGAGGCTCGTAAAATTCGTGTTCATTAGGGTTCCTGCGTGGTTGAAATGAAAACCGAACCCGAGTCACTTCTCACTCGGAAAAAATGGGCGGTGAGGGTTTCGAACCCCCGACCCTCTCGGTGTAAACGAGATGCTCTACCACTGAGCTAACCGCCCTCGATTCACCTGGGGAAATCGTGTGGCTAAAAAAGTTTAAAATTCTTGTTTTCAGCGCCAATTTCAGCGCCGATAGTCTCCGGTATGAAAAAGCAAGCAGAGAGAAAGCAATCGGCGACAAAATGGATTAAAGACGAGAAAGAACCTGGGCTGTATCGCTACGGCGAAACGTATTATGCGCGGGTGAAGGCGAAAGGGAAGCAGAAAACGCGCTCCCTTCACACGCACGACCGAGCGTTAGCGCGTCGATTACTGGCGCAGCTGCGAAGCGAATTGGAGCAGCTGGATCAATCGGTTGCTGATCCTTCTCTCGCAGCCCTGTGCGAACGATTCGAGAAAACATTCCTTGGCCAAAAGCCGAAAACTGTTATCGGCAAAATTTGGAAACTTGAACGTGTTGTTAAGTGGTGGCCTCCGAAATCGCCAACCTTGGTTGATAAAATTAAGGCGAGCGATGTTGATGCGTTCATGGATAACGCTCGCCGATACTCGAAAAGCTTTGGCCCAACGTCGCATAACGAGTGGGTGTCTTTCCTAAAAGCGTTATTCGAGAGCGCGGTGCGAGACCGCTTAACCCTACCGCCAGGGCCAGCGGCGCACTTGAAATGGAAAAAGCGCGAGAAGCCAATTCGCCGAACGCCTAGCTTTGAACAGTTCCAAGCGATAGTTGCTAAGATTCGTGCGCAGAAGTTTTCGGACACAGCTGAGGAATCGGCGGACTTCATCGAGTTTCTAGGTCTTGCTGGCCTTGGACAAGCTGAGGCGAGCGCATTGACCTGGGGCGATGTTGATTGGTCACATAACACGATCACAACCTTTCGCCACAAGACGCGGACAGGCTTCCAGATTCCGCTCTATCCACAATTGCGGCCGCTTCTCGAAAAGCGTTTCGGGAAAGGGAAGCTGGACAGGGAGCCAATTTTCAGGGTGCGTAGCACGAAGAAGGCGTTAATTGCTGCCTGTAAGCGGTTGGTGGGCTTTCCGTCATTTTCTCATCGAGCCTTTCGCCGAATGTTCATTACCCGCGCAATCGAGAAGGGTATTGACGTGAAGGTGATCGCCGAATGGCAGGGGCACAAGGATGGCGGAAAGCTCATCCTCGACACTTACAGCGAAGTCCGCAAGGTGCATTCGCAGCGTATGGCCCAACTCATGACGACCGAGGAACCGGAGAACATTGTGCGGATGCCCTCGGAGAAAGCATCATGAAGATACACCCTTGGCAAGCAGCCTCGTGGCAATTTGGCTGGGAGTTTGGTATCCATCCCGACGATTTCAGCGCAGCAATCAACGCACGCATCAAGAAGAGGCACGCTGATTCTAAGCGTAAGGCTCGCAATCCAAAAACTCTTCAGGCTATCGAGGAGGACTTGTATGTTACGTGGCTTGCCAGTGAAGGCATTGCCTTTTGGTCAGACAGGACACGCAACGATATGATCAATTATGCCTACATAAATGGCGCTGCCACGTTTTTTATGAAGCTTGGCAAGGCGATGTTGGACGGTAAGACGGAATTGTTTGACCAATTAGATATTTCCATCTTGGAGAATTGGCGTGAAGGTTATCGGCTACGCGAAAAAACGCGCGCTGAGGCTGTGAAAATCCTTCGTGAGAAACACTTGCACAAGTCTCTTGAGG
>DASREQ010000052.1:0-68158 GCA_035651975.1 Candidatus Udaeobacter sp. | reverse complement strand
AAAGTCCTTCGTCTGTTTCGGAGCCAGGGGCGCGTGATACCAAATTTCGGTTCTGGGTGTCAACACATTTTTTAAAAACTTTTTTAGAGGAAACATGGCCTACCCTCAATTGGAGGGGCGAGCTCCTGCGAGCCTTCGCCCGGGGCGGCACCGAAGGACATTCTTTCGCCAGCGCCCAGGGCTCCTCCCTCCATGATTACCGGTCATGCCATTCCAGCACATTGAGTTGCCTCTTAAGGAAAGGGGAGCTCCTCTGCGAGGCTCTGCGCTGATGCTGTCAGCGGACGTTCGTTAGGCGTCGCGGAGCTCCGGCCCTCCATGTGTTGTTGTAAAGCGTGCCAGTAAATGGAGGGGCGAGCTCGTGCGAGCCTCTACCCTGTCGCGCGGATTGCTGTTTGCGTTGGTGGAACAGTTCCCGTAGCCTCAGCTACATGGCACGGTCTGGTCTCGGCAAGGGGCTTGGCGCATTGATTGGCGCTCCGCCGGTGGCAACACGCGCTGACACTGGCGAGCCGGGCGAGAGAGTGCACCAGCTCGATTTGGCCGCCATCGTCCCCAGTGCGCTTCAGCCGCGCAAGGATTTCGCCCGCGAAGCCCTGCAGGAACTGATCGATTCGATTCGACAACACGGCATCATCCAACCGCTGATTGTCCGCGAGCTCACCGCGGCGAGGGTCGCCGCGGCGACCGGCGGCGCGGGCGTCCGATTTGAATTGATCGCGGGCGAACGCCGATGGCGCGCGGCGCAGGAAATCGGTCTTACCGAGGTGCCCGCCATAATTCGAAGCGCGAATGACCTGGAGGTCCTCGAATTATCGTTGATCGAAAACCTGCAACGCGCCGATCTAAACCCTATCGAAGAAGCCCAGGGCTACGCAAGGTTGGCGAACGAATTTGGAATGCGGCAGGAAGACGTCGCTCTCAAGGTAGGACGTAGCCGTGCGGCAGTAGCCAATGCGCTGCGGCTTCTCGATCTGCATCCACAGGTGCAAGTCTGGCTCGCTCAGGATTTGCTTTCCGTGGGTCACGCAAAGGTGCTGTTGGCGTTGAAAGCGCCTGAAGAACAGCTGCTGGCGGCGGAAACGGTTTTGCGCCGCAATGCCACTGTGCGTAGCACCGAGCGGTTGGTTGCCCGCCTGCTTGGGATTGGTCGTCGACGGAAGCCTCGACGCGCTGGGACTGAAGCGAGTTCCACGCCAACGGCTGTGGAGAATTTGCAGAACCGCTTGCAAGAACATCTCGCCACGCACGTCGTGATTCATCATGGAGACAAACGAGGCCGGATTGAAATCGAGTACTACGGGAACGACGATCTTCAGCGGATCGTGACTGCTCTGGGGCTGCCAGATAAGAGTTGATGTCGCGCTCTTCGGGGCCTCATCATGGGGAAAACGTCCAACACTCAACTTCCAACGCCCAACGTCCAAGTGTCTGAATTGAGCGTTGAGTGTTTAGACCCTGGGAAGCCTTAAAGCGATAACTGCTGTGAGTGCGATTGCATTTGCCCGCGGTCATCCCCAGCCTGCGAAGACGGCGAGGGACCTCTCAGGCAGATTGATCACGCTTTCATCTTCCGTGTGATCAACGTGTGTGGGTGAGATCCTTGGGCGCGCTTCGCCAGCCCCGGGATGACAACGCTTGACAGTCGGTGGAAAGTTACGCCCGATGGTTACGCGCAACTCGCCGTCACATGCGCCTGACATGACGCTGAAGAGGCTGCAACGGCTTATTTTCTTTCTCTTTGTTCTCTTCACTTTAATTCTTTGTTCCGACTCGCTGCGCGCCTCGCAGGCAAAAATCTGGGAAGAGATTTCGGGCGAGAAAGCTCTCGCGCATGTTCAACAATTGGTCGACCTCGGCCCACGTCCGTCTGGATCCGAAGCGATTGAAAAATCCAGGCAATACATCGGGGACCAACTCCGCCATTCGGGCTGGCAGGTAACTCGACAGGCGTTTACCGACGACACGCCGCGGGGAAAGGTCCGGTTCGTAAATTTGATTGCGCAATTTCCAGGAGAAGGGAAAGCGGCGCCTTTGTTTTTATTGTGTTCGCATTACGACACGAAAACGTTCGATACGATTAAGTTCGTAGGCGCCAACGATGGCGGCTCTGGCACGGGTCTGCTTTTGGAAATAGCCAGAGTAATCGGTCAGCATCCAAATCTGGCTGGGAAAATCGAGCTCGTGTTTTTCGATGGCGAAGAAGCGTACGACCATTTTTCGGAAACGGATGGATTGTACGGAAGCCGGTATTTTGCCAAACAACTCCAAGGCAGCAGCGCCAAACAATTCCGCGGTGGTATTTTGTTCGACATGGTTGGCGACCGTTCCCTCGATGTCACGCTTCCTGCAGATTCGCCTCCCGAAATTGCGCGAGATGTCTTTGCGGCGGCGGAAGCGATCAAGCTGCGAAGTTATTTCACTTATCTTGATCGCGAGATGATCGACGACCACTCACCGTTGAACGCTATCGGCATTCCGACAATTGACGTGATTGATTTTGATTATCCCTGGTGGCACACCGCTGGGGATACGATCGACAAAATCGGCGCGCGAAGTCTTCAGATCGTTGGATCGGTCGCATTGTATTATTTGTCCGAATTCGCGTTGAAACGTTAAATCATTGAGCCGTTAAATCGGACCCGATTTAGCGATATCCAAGTCACGAATTGCGTGGACCCGCCCAATTTCTGCATTGCCTAACGTCAGTTTTCCCGGAAGTTTGATTACGAACGGCGTTCAGTGAGCGCCAGAAGCCTATGTCCCATGCCACGCGCAAAAACATTGGTGTAATCGGACTTGGGATTATCGGTCGCGGAATAGCTGGAAACCTGCGCCGAAAAGGGTTTCCGGTTTATGTCTGGAACCGGTCGCCGCGCGCCGTTCCGAATTTTGTCGGCTCGGTTGGGGAAGTGGCCGAGATTTGCAATTACATCCAAATATTTGTTTCGGATAACGACGCTTTGCTGCAGACCGCCCAACGGCTAGGTGAGAAACTTACGCCACGCCACCTCGTTCTTGTGCACTCGACAGTTGCTCCAGATTCAATGCGCGCCGCGGCTGAAATTATCGAGCGTCGCAAGGCGCGGTTTGTGGAGGCGCCGTTTACAGGAAGTAAAATGGCAGCCGAAAAGGGTGAGCTCATTTATTATGTCTGCGGGGACGATGCGGCGCTGCGCGAAGCGCGTCCGATCCTGGAAGCCAGTAGTAAAGAGATCATCCAGATCGGAACCACGATTGGCCAGGCGAGCGCCATCAAGATCGCAACCAACATGATCACGGCCGCAAGCATCCAGGCGGCCGCGGAAGCGCTGGCGCTTGTTCAAGCGTTGGGTTTGCCCTTGGAAAAGTTCGTCGAGGCAATGCGCAGCAACGCCAGTCATTCTACTACTCTCGCGATGAAACTCCCCAAAATACTTAGTCGTGATTTTGAGCCGCATTTTTCTGTTAAACACATGTTGAAAGATATGCAGATCGCTAATCAGATCGGTTTGTCGAACTATCTCGATCTGGGTGTGACAGCCGCAGCTCGCGACCAGCTGCTTGAGCAAATGCACTGGGGCCACGGAGACGACGATTACTCGGTCGTAGCGCGAAAATATTTGCACGAGCCTGCGCCGACTGCGGATCAAGAGTTGCAACTGGCCGAGGATGAGCCGACCAACGTCGGTGAGTCGATCGCGAGCTCAGCCGAAATGGAAACTCAGGGCCAGCAAGAAGCGACTCCTGAGACTTCGCCTGTGCCACCGGTCGGTTTGACAAGTGGTGCAGCCGCCAATGAAACAAGACAACTGCGTCGCGGTTTTCTCAAACAGCTGCTGAGCCGGGTGTCATCCGGGAAAGAATGACATCGCGTTCTGAAACCGGACAGGCGATCTTTTTCGATCTTTCCGGGCGGGCAAAATTTCGCGTTACCGGCGGGGACCGGTTTCGGTTTCTCAACGGGCAAATCACCAATGATCTGCGCAAGGCGAGTGAAACCTGTGCAATCGAAGCTTGCATTCTCAATGCGAAAGGCAAAACAGATGCGCATATCTTTGTTTGCGTATCGGGAGAATCCTTTTTGGTCGATGCGGCGGCCGATCTTCGAGAAAAGCTCAAGAACCGGCTGGAGCGCTACGTGATCGCGGACGACGTGCAGATTGAGGATGTCACTGATCGATTCTCGCTTTTTCACGCGTTGTCACGACAAGCCCCAAAGCTGGAGCCCGGCCAGGTCGCCTCGGTGCGCCGCTTCGCTGAACCGGGATGGGACATATGGGTCGACGCAGCGCAGCATGGCCGTTTGTCAGAGGAATTGTCCTCGCGATGGATCCTGAGCGATTTCGATGCGGCTGAGGTCATGCGAATCGAGCAGGGAGTTCCGCGCTGGGGCCGCGAATTGACGGAGGAGATCATTCCAATTGAAGCCAATCTGGAACAACGAACGATCGATTACCAAAAGGGTTGTTACATCGGTCAGGAAGTGATCTCGCGAATGAAGATGTCGGGCCAAACGAACAAGCGATTGTGTGGGTTGATCGCGCTGGACGAAATCCCGCTTCAGCCGGGCATGAAACTGGTCCCTTCTTCGTCGCCCGAGAAGGAAATTGGCTGGATCACAAGCGGCACGCGTAGCGAAAGAATCGGAAAAGAAATTGCCCTGGGATACGTGAAACGGGGTTTCAACAGCGCTGGTACGAAACTGAGGGCAATCACAGCGGGAGATTTTGCGTCGAAAGGCTCGCAGCCAAGTCGAGTCGAAGTTGTTCCACTTCCGTTCGTCTAGAGGGCAGGCACGGCCTTTGGTCATTCGTCACTGGGCGTGGGGGCTTTGTGAAAGGCATTACCCTTGCCTAAGCAACGCTTTTCGATTTCCTCATTAGCATGAAAATTCAATTGAGTTGGTACGGGCACGCCGCTTTCAAAATCAAAACGGCTACGGGAAAGATTTTGTTGATCGATCCCTGGATAACAAATCCGGCCTTCGCAGGCGGCGAGGATGAGCTAAGCAGCCTTCATCGTGTTGACTTAATCCTCCTAACGCATGGGCATTCCGATCATGTTGGCAATGCCGTCCAGATTGGAAAGCGCACAGGCGCAAAACTGGTTTCGAATTTCGATCTCAACGCGGCGATTGTTTCGGCGCTGGGTTACCCGGAAGGCCAGGCTGGGAATGAGACGACCGGCCACTTGGGCGGTGAGCTTTCGCTGCTTGAGGGTGAAGTAAAGGCGCAGTTTGTCCCGGCGTGGCATGGTTCATCCGTTCAAAAGGAGGAAAATGAGCCGCCAGTTTATGCCGGCAATCCAACGGGATTGATCATCGCCCTACGCGATGGTCCAACGATCTATCACACGGGCGATACAGATTTGTTCTCCGACATGGCGCTTGTGAAACGATTTCACAAGATCGACGCCATGTTGGTTTGTATCGGCGACCATTTTACAATGGGACCCGCTCGGGCCGCGGAAGCGGTCAAGCTGGTTAATCCACGCGAGGTGATTCCCATGCACTACGGAACGTTTCCCCTGCTCACAGGCACGCCTGAAGCGTTCGAACGTGAACTGAAAAGGAGAAAGTCAAAAGCGCAGTTGCGGGTGATGAAAGTCGGCGAGACGATGGCGCTGCGTAAAGGTTAAATTGTTAAAGCAGTTACAAAATCAAAAAGGGAAGACCCGGGGAATTCGTGGCGGCATTTTAACTTTTCAACTCTTCGATTCATACGGTCGCAAAGAAGAATGATATCGAATAAGAAATCAACAATGCCAATTGGGAAAGATGGGAGAAATCCGCCGCCGGAGAGGAGTCCTGTGGCGAACTTGGGAGAGGCACTCATTCCTAAAGTGCTCGCTGACGCCGCAGCAAGATTTGTCGATTCGTTAAAGATCAATTCGGTCTCCGAGAAGGTGCGAGGTGGTCGCCGGGTCGTGATTACTAAGCGGCGCAACGGACACAGCGAACAATTAGCCGATCTGGCAAATTTGTATTTTCGCATGGCCGGCATACCAATTCGTTTCTGGGCCAAAGTCGAAGACTGGCGGCGTTGGGAAGTGAAGTGTTTCAAAATGCTCAATGGCGATCGTTTTCGTGCCTGGGCCTGCGGCGATAAAACCGTATGCGCCGAAAAGCTACCGGGCGAAAGCCTCTGGGCGCGCTTGGAGCAAGGCATGCTCACACGGCAAATGGTGGAAGCGGCTGGCCGCGAACTCCAGCGCGCTCATCAGTTCCGGAGCGATGAGTTTCGCGGCCCATGGTCGCACGGCGACGCAGGAATGAACAATGTAATCTACGACGAGAGGACCGGCCGGGCGCGGTTGATTGATTTTGAAATTGTTCACCAAAGATCGTTGCCGGCGAAATCGCGACACGCCGATGATTTATTGGTTTTTCTGCTGGACTTGATCGCAGTGGCACCCAACCCCCAGTGGTTCACGCTGGCGTTGTCGTTCCTCAATGCTTATGGAAATGCCGCTACGATTTCAGAATTGGAAAATCAACTGGGTCTTCCAAACGGCATGGCGTGGATTTGGTGGGGCGTGCGAACAAGCTTCGCCAACCCCGCCAAAGTAAAACGGCGGCTGGGGAAGCTTCGAGACTTAACTGCCCACTTGGAACACTATCGCGCGTTTGCAGCCAGGCGCGTACGCCAAAGCCGCCGCGCTTCAATAAGTTGCCAGGTAATCAGGCCGGGAATGCCGAGCCCGAGTTCGCGTACTCTCGCGATCAAGGAGAGAGCCAAGGCGGTCGCTCCATCTATTCCAAGAAGACCGCCGATCAGAACGTAGCCGCCTTCCTGTACGCCTAGCCCGCTGGGAACCGCAAACGCGACGTTGCGAACCGTTAACACCGTGCTTTGCAGAATCACGGCGTTCAGGATTGTCGCATGCAGATTCAGCGCGTGAAGTGCAATCCAAATTTCTCCTGAATTCAAAATCAGGGAAAGCATTGTCCAGGCGCAGCATCCGATCACTGCGCTGCGCCTCGCGTATAGCGTGCGAACTGTCGCATCCAGATTCTCGCCGCTTTCCACGAGCGATTGCCATTCGGGCGAATTCGCCATTTTCGCGATCATTTTGGCCAGGAAGCGAAACATTCCGAGGCGTTGGACAAAATAAAATCCGCCGACGGCCGCTACGCCGACTAGGGTTCCAATCACCGTTGGGCCGACAAAACTTCTTTGCCCGGTTGCCAGCACGAAGAGCGCGACGCCGAGTAGTGTGAAGGCGGCCTGCGTGAACACGCCAAGTGTTAGGTCGACAAGCACGGTACCGGCTGCGACTGGCAAGCGCACACCGTGAATCGCGGCCAAGCGCGCGCGGACAATGTCACCTCCGACAGCAGCGGAAGGCACCAGCGTGCTTACGGATTCGCCGATCCAGCGCATCCAAAGCAGTTGCCGCAGAGGCAGACGATCCGACTTCGGAAAAAGGACCCACCACGCGATTGCGTCCAGCAACACCGGAACAGCAAAGTGATAAATTACCACAGCGGGAATCGCCCAGCCTGCAGATGCGAAAGCCGCACCAACCTGCGACGCGCCCTGACGAATAAGCAGGAATGTAAATAGAGCGGCCCCGGCGAGGCCTAGCAGCCATACGGTGATTCGGATTTTTCCCGACGCTTTCATCGCGTTTGAGACCTATTCGGGGGCACCCGACAAAATGCGCCCATCTCAAATTGAAAAAGCAACGTGGGGCGGCGACTGCGAAGATGATTCGTGAATCGGAGCCGCTGGATCTCCAACTCCCAGGCGTTACGGCTCTAATTTAGCTTTCCGAAATCCGGTGCCGCTAGCGGTCTTTGCTCTACCGATGCAAGGACAGCTTCGCTACCATCCGGAAGCGGGATCACTGGCCGGAACGGCGCAGTGCGTCGTCGCATCGGCTTACGAAGAACCATGCACAGCATCAGCCAAATAATCCCGAAAATGATTGCCGCAAGCACATCAGTCAGAAAATGCGCGCCCAACGCAATACGACTGAATCCCACCAAGAGCACGAGGAAGGCAGCGCTGGAAATAGAGAGCACCCGCCAATGGCGCGATTTAAGGGTGGGCAGGACAAAAAGCAGGAGTTGTCCGTAGAGCAGAGTAGCTCCGATGGTGTGGCCGCTGGCGAAACTATAACCGGACCAATCGACAAACGGACCATCCATGAAGGGCCGCTGCCGATGAACAAGAACCTTCACCCATTCGTTCAAGAGCATCCCTCCCGGAACAGCGACGAGTAGAGTAACAAGAGAGGGCCACCAGCGTTTCCACACAAAATACAGCGCCACGAAGAATAAAATGACTCCGATCCACTCGCCTGATCCAAAGTCCGTGAATGCGCGCAGCACGCTCACAAATGTGCGAGTCAGGTGCGCGTGGAACCATGTCGCGACCTCGTGATCGGGGCCCGCCAAGGGATTGACCATGGCCAGGGCCACGGAATTCTGGGGGAGAATCAGGGCTTTCGTCACAAAAAAGGCGATTGAGGTTAAGGGCCGATTTAACACCTGTCAAACGGAAAAACACGCAAATTCGCCGCCAACGGCTGGCCTGTCGGCTTCTCTAATTATTTGGCTTGCCAGAATATTTTCGGTGCAATACACGGGGGGTCGCTGGCTCATCCGATTATGTATCCGAATCGCCTTCGCATATGAAAAGCATACGACTGTTCTTTATCAGCCTGTTTCTCAGTGTCGTCGCCCCGGTCGTTGCTGGGACCGCGACGTACGAGATCCAGCCTTCGCCCACACCAGCGGACGAAAATCACCGCGATCTTTTTGATTACGAACTGGACTACACCGGAGGAAGTAAATTCTACGACGTCCACGGCAACTTCGGCCATGGCGATTCGCTATACAATGACTTTAGCTACGCTCATCGCTTTCTCATCACCGGGAAGTGGTATTTCCGGGCAGGCGTCGAGTACGAGCGGTTCGATTTCGGTGGCACGGACAATGGTTTGCCTGACCATCTCCAGACTGTGCACGCCCTATTGGCGCTTGAGTACGTGGTCCACGATCATGCCGGCGCGGGCGTCGAGATCGATCCCGGACCCTATTTCCAAAACAATGTCACCGGCGATTCAATCGATATACCTTGGAAAGTGTTCGTCAGCTTTCCTCTCAAGAAAGATAAAATCTTCGCCGTAATCGGCCTTGGCGGCGGCATTTATCAGAACCCGGTAGTCGCACCCGGCGGTGGCATCATCTGGCTGATTAGCGACCACTTGCGTCTGGAAGGCGTCGTCCCAAAACCGGCCCTCGTTTATAGTCTCAGTGATGATTGGGAATTTCGCATCTTCGGAAATTTGTTTTACGAAAGTTATCGCACGGATGATGTCATAACCCCCGAAAGGAAGCTGCAAGTGCATAACGCAGTCGTTCAATACAGCGAAGATCGTGTTGGAATCCAGGCGAAGTACTCCGGCCTCAAGCCGTTTGAGATCAAGGTCGGAGGGGGCTGCACGGTCGAGCGCGACTTTGAATTCTTTCGGGCTGAAGCAAGCGCCAAAACGAGGCCTGCTCCTTTCGTGAACTTCGAGATGACGGCGAAGTTTTAGGGGAATATTTCCCCGAGCTTTCTCGCCAATCCCTGATCGCCGCGAATCTTTAGCCGGCCAGTGAGGTAGGCCCAGGTGCCACCCAGTTGATGATTGGAAACGGCAACCCAATCCTTGTCCTTCGCCACGAACGTCACGCTCGGGTTGTCGATTTTTCCCTTTCCCATCTTGTATTTCCCGTCGTCTACGTCGATCCACCATTGACCGCCTTCCGGCCCGCTCAAATCCCATTGATAACGAGCATGAACGCCCTTCGCCTTGGCGGGTTGGAAACTGCCGCGCATCGAATCGAACACCTCTTGTGGCGTCGAGTCCATGTGCCCACTGCTGGCGGCGTTGACCGCCTCAATGCAAATCAACGAAACAAGCGCGCTGATTACGGTGAATAACCAGCGGCCATATCGATAATGCGGCAATTTGGGCTTCGTCATTTCTTGGTCATTCGTCGCTCGTCATTCGCATGGCCCTATTCCTCAATGTGTCTCAGAAGAAATGCTGCCCCGAGAAATGTGATTAAGGCTCCGGCGAATAGCACCACCAAATCAAGGGAGTAAAATCGCGCTGACGCGTGATACATGTTTACGAGCCGAAAGGCGCGGCAAAAGTGAGTGAGTGGAAAAAGCTCGGAAACATACTGGATCGGCTTGGGCAGTTGTTCCAGCGGGGCGAATGCACCTGAGAGTACAAACACTGGCAACAGAAAAAAAACAGAAAACTGTATGGCCTGGGTCTGGGTGCGGGAAAACGCTGAGATCAACAAACCGAGTCCAAGCGAGCATAGCAGAAAAAGAAGGCAGACCACAGCAAGAGCAGGCAGTTGATAAAAGGCTACGCCAAAATGCCAGCTGCTCACCAGCATGATCATTATTACCAGGAACATGGACACGACAAGATAAGGTAACATCTTGCCAATCACGATTTCACGGCGCCGAAGCGATGTTACCATCAGTTGATAGAGCGTGCCCGACTCTCGTTCTCGTGCGATCGTGCAGGCCATCAGCGTGACCGTCAATAACTGTAAGATCAGGCCGATAATACCGGGGACAACGTAATCGATAACGCGGGATTTTGGGTTGTATTCCAATTTGCGGTTCACCGACCACATTTCCATCATGGAGACAAAACGTTTGCGGATTTTCACCGGAAGCTGCTTGCCCAGTTCAAAGACTTCTTCCGGCAAGCTCTCAATCATCCGATCGCGTTGTTTCAATTGAAAATCGCCAAGGCTCTCTCGGACACTGCCTTCCACTGCTGAGGCTGTGTTGATGTCGCCATTGTCGAGATACAGCAGGAGCGGTTGGGGATCACCGTTCTCCAGACTCTCATTCCAGCCTGCGGGAATGACCAGCGCGGCCTGGACGCGGTGACCGACCAAATCGGATGGGTTCTTCGTATCAGGCGATCCGCGCCGCCAATCGAAGGTCTTGTTCTTCCAAATAAGATCGGCGAATTCCTGCGAGCGCGGGGTGTTGTCGCGATCAATGAGGAGGCTTTTCACGTCGGTTAACTCGCTGGTTTCAAAGGCATGGCCAAAAAGAAGCGTGAATAGAGGCGGCAAAGTCAATACCAGCAGCAGTACCCGTCGATCGCGCAAGATATGCAAAAATTCTTTGTAAGCGACACTGGCAGTCGCCTCGAATGAGAGCCATTTCATGAATTCGATCTTTTTAGAATGCCGTCGTACCCCTGCGAGTAAGCGGTGAAAACATCCTCCATATCCGGTTCCGCCCAGCGTTCGCCTAACAAGCGAAGATCGGGGAATGGCCAACGTTCACGCCATTTGGCCATCAATCGCTCGGGTTCCGCGGCATAAAGGCGCAAGCTGCCGCTGCGCAGTGAAACGCCAAGAAGTTCGGGAAGCTCCCGTAGTCGAACCAGCGCCGGCATGAGCGGATCGACATCGATCTCCAGTAACCGGGTGCGAAAACTCGATTTCAGAGCGCGCGGCGACGCCTTTGCCAGTAGCCGTCCTCCCTCGATAAAACCGACTTCGGTGCAGCGTTCGGCCTCGTCCATGTAATGCGTGGTAACGAAGATCGTTTTGCCTTCGTTGCTAAGATCGTACAGCAAGTTCCAGATTTGCTGGCGGTGCACCGGGTCGAGACCCACAGTCGGCTCGTCAAAGAAGAGCAGAGGCGGATCGTGTACCAGGGCACACCCGATCGCCAGCAACTGACGCATTCCTCCGGATAAACTTTGCGCGCCGGTATTACGCTTTTCCTGCAAATCGATCACTCGTAGCAGGCGCTCGATTCGCGGCTCCAATTCTGCGCCGGGCACACCGTACGCGCCTCCGAAAAAGCGGAAATTTTCCAGAACAGTCAGATCACGGTAAAGACTGAAGCGCTGTGGCACATACCCGAACTTGGTCCGCACGAAATGGCGATCTTTCCAGGCATCTGCGCCTTCAATCGTGGCATGGCCAGCCGTAGGATGGGTGAGGCCGCATAACACCCGCATTGTCGTGGTTTTGCCAGCGCCATTAGGGCCGAGAAAACCAAAGATTGTCCCCGCCTCGATTTGAAGCGAAAGATCCTGCACGGCATGAACGCTACCGAAGCTCTTGCTCAGGCGGTCGAGCACGATCACCGGTTGGCTCATGATGAAACCCTATTGCGATGATCCAAAAAATTTGCAACCATCTGACATTGGCCCTCACATATATTGGTCATGAAAGCTAAGATACTGAACGTGCAGCGGTGCCACTCCATAAAGGCGGGCGGCCTCTTACTCTTATTGTTGGTCTTGCGCATGGGACTCACAGCCGCACGCGCTGACGCCGTGTCCGATCTCGCCTCGTTTTCCATTTTCGGCAAGGTCGATCTCGCGCAGCTCGCGAAAAGCGATGTGAAAACGGCGCACGGACCGCCGATGAGTAATCCGCGATTTCTCGCCGTGCAAAGCTGCTACGTAGTACCGGGCTCGCCCAGTCAACAAATCGAGGCGCTGCGCCGGTGGAATCCAACAAGGCATCGCGAATTAAAAGTCTTTTTGCACTCCGATCTGCCTTCGAACCCGACCGCCGCAAACTTTGAGCAGCTGAAGAACGCGCCCGGTAATAACTCTGTGCGCTCATTCGTTGCAACGACTCAAAAGCTCGGTCCTGATCTCCAAATCAGCCGGGACGAGGCTAAGAAATTTTCTGCAGGTGCCGGAGGCAGCGGAGGTGCGATGCCTGCATCAGTTGTGGCATTCTGGGCAGACGTCCTTGCTGCGCGAACGAAAAGTTTCGTATCGAGTGGAATGTCTGGACAACCGCCCTACGATCATGCAGGTCCAACCGTCAGGGCGAGTGAGGAAGTAAATGGATTGCTGCGCGAGCAAGGGAAGATCCGCAATCAGTTTTCCGGGTTCCTTGGAGCCACAGGTATTGGGCGCGGCGCCGGGTCGCTCAACCCGGAATTGTATTGGGAACTTCTCGATGTGGACGATCAAGGCGTGATAACGCTGGGCGCGTCCTATAGCCGCGGCGGGGCGGGCGGAACGTATCAAGCTGCCGATGTCCTTTATTACGCAAGCGGCGGCTATTATGTTGCGCTCACATTGTATCAGCTGTGGCCGGTTACAGTGGACGGGAAACCTTCCGCGCTTGTGTGGCGCGGTGACATGATCTCCGCCGCGTCGTTGGGCACGCTGCATGGCGTGGAGCGGCTTGGATCGGAGTCGGTGATGATGAAAAACATAACCAAAGCCGTCACACTCTTTCGTCGCGATACGGGCGGAGGTCGATGATCAGTGAAACGTTTTGACTGTCGAATTCTCGCTGTTGTTTGCGCGGCGTTGTCGGTGTTTTTTGCGACGCGAATTTTCGCCCAGGAAAACACTGATAACTGGTTCGAATCGCTAAGTCACGTCCCCTTTGAATATACCGCGGAAGACGCCTATGTCGGCGGTGGTGACGTGCAACGCGGGCCTAACAAGGATGTGCGCGATTTCGACGAAAACGATTCGATAGTGCATTTGGTATTCACTCCGCGAACCAAGCTCGGCGTTCTGCGGCTTGGCGCGGAGTGGGAACGTTTCTCCTTCGGCCTTCCCGATCATGCGCCACTTCCCGACACACTCCAGTCCGTGAGCCTGGTCATGGGACTCGATATGCAGTTTTCCGATTCAATCATCGTCAGAGCCGAAGGTCAGCCCGGTGTGTACGATAGTGAGTTCGATAACCTGGGCTGGGACAATTTCAATTTTCCGTTCTTCATTGGGGGCACTTATATTTACAGTCCCAATCTGCAGCTGGTTCTTGGCGTGAGCGTCGATGTGGAGCGAAAATACCCGGTTATCCCTGCCGCCGGGCTTCGCTGGAAAATCGCACCGCAGTGGCTACTTGATGCCGTGCTGCCAACTCCGCGTCTCGAGTTCGAGATGAACAAGCACGTCTCCCTTTACGCAGGAGCGACTCTGAAGCAAACCAGTTACCGTGTAGATGACGATTTCGGGAACTCGAATGGGATCCCGAGGCTCAACCACGCGATCCTGACGTATAGCGAAGTTCGGACCGGCGGAGGGTTTGATTGGAAAATTTCGCCAATGGTGACGTTCACAGGCGAGGTCGGTTATCAGCCATATAGAAATTTCGATTTTTATCGCACTGAAGTACGCTACCACCAGGATGGGGGCGCTCCCTACGGAATGATCTCATTGCACGGGGCGTTCTAGCTGCAGCTGTTATCGTTGATGCCGGCCGGGGCAGCTCCCCCCGGCTACAACAACAGAGTTTCATCGCAGGTCCTTATCCAACGCGCCGATCTTGCGTGTTTCCGGCCAGCGCAACGCAACGCCCAGCACGACCAGGATTGTCCCAATGCCTCCCGCAACAACAGAAATTACCGGGCCAAACAACGCAGCTGTCAACCCTGATTCCAACGCGCCGAACTCGTTCGATGTGCCGATGAAAATATTGTTCACCGACGAAACCCGTCCGCGCATTTCATCGGGTGTAACCAATTGCACGATGGAACCACGAATGATCACGCTCACGCTATCGAACGCGCCGACAAGAAATAATAGCCCGAGCGATAACCAGAATATTTTGGACAAGCCAAACAGGACTGTCGCAATTCCAAATCCGGAGACACACCAGAGCAAGGTTTGGCCAGACTGCTTCATCGGTCGCAGGTGCGCAACCACCAGCGCTGTCGCAAAGGCACCGATCGCTGGCGTTGCTCGCAGCCAACCAAGTCCAACCGGTCCGCAGTGCAGAATTTGATCTGCGAAAATCGGCATCAATGCGGTCGCGCCTCCCAGCAGGACTGCGAACAGATCCAGGGTGATCGTCGCCAGGATCACTTTTCTGCGAAACACAAACTTGAGGCCTGCCATGAGACTTTTCCATGTGCTTGCCTCGCTTTGGTCGCGCCGTTGTTTGCTGCGCCGAATCGGAAAGACTAAAAGGAAAAAGCAAAATGCGGACAGCGCGTCCAGCAGGTACACAAACGGGAACCCGATGTAGGCCACCAGCAATCCACTGAGCGCAGGGCCCACAACGGATCCGATCTGAAAAACACTGTTGTTCCAGGTGACCGCGTTCGCAAAAACATCGCGAGAAATCAGGGTGGGAAAAAATGAACTGCGCGCCGCCCAACTGAATGTGCGCGCCACCGCGCCGAGAAAAAGAAGTAGATAGATCAACGGAATCGATGCGTCGTCGAAATGGAAGATTGGATGATGCCGTTCAAAAATCGCGGCGATAGCCGCCAGCACGCGATTGCTTTCGCGCAACGGCGCAATCGCAGGAATAACGAGATGCTTCCAGGACACCCAGGCCAGCGCCAGCGACGTGAGCACGCTAAAGATTTGCGACACCAAAATGATGCGCTTTCGACTGAACCGGTCCGCCAAATGCCCGGCAGGCAAAGAGAGCGTGACGACCGGCACGGCAATGACCAAGCCCACCAGCCCAAGCGCCGTTGCCGAATGAGTGCGCGCATAAACTTCCCATTCCACCGCCACAGCCAGCATCAGACGGCCGGTGATCGAAAGTAGATTACCGGCAGTAAACAAGCTGAAATCTCCAAAGCGGAACGCGGCGTATGGGTCGTGCGCTTGAGGCTTTAATTCGACCTGTGCCGGAACCGCCGGGCGTTCGCCCTCAGGCGATTGATATGAACTTGGATCGACTCGTTGCGGCATGCTCGAGCCCCGCTACCTGTTAAGAACAAGGCATTACGATTCGGTTCCGATCAGATTCAAGTAGCTGGGCGCAGGAGATTGTAGATTGGGCGGCCGCCACCGCAACCCAATGGCATTGTGCTATCCGTTTGTCCAGGTCGAAGCTCCAGCGCGCCATTGCCAGCATGGGATGGCCGGTCAAAACAGCAGGCCCAAAGAAATTCCACAAATCCTGCCGATTTTTCTTCCATTCCCCAAAATGGATGCGGTAGAGTCGGCGGCTTCAGAGGAAATGGATAACATCATCGAGGCGAAAGAACTGCAAATTGAGCGCAAGCATTTCTACGTGGAGCTCCGGGAAAACGAGCGTGGGAGATTTTTGCGCATCACCGAGGAAGCTCACGGCCGCCGCAACAGCATCATCGTGCCAAGTACCGGCGTCGATGAGTTTACGGCGACGATTGCCGAAGTTCTGACGAACAACGAAGGCGCACCGGCTTAAGCGGCTGGGCAGGGTCGTCGCGCTGCGATGACCGGACGCCGCAGCGCGGCGTCCCTACCATCCGTCTCCCGCAATATTTTCTTTCTTGTCTCTCATTCGGTCGCGTCGTTGACAGGGCGCGACAACCGAAACTACTTTGGCCCATTCGTCACTTGCCGATTTTTTCGCATCTCCAAATATGGCCACAAGACGCAAATCTACCGTTCCGAAATCAATTCGGCGCACGTCGAAGAGACCGAAATTGCCGGCAAGTCGCCGCGCGGCCATGAAAAAGACGCAAAAGCCGCGCTACGTTTACTACTTCGGCGACGGCCACGCAGACGGATCAGGCGGCATGAAACCGCTGCTGGGTGGCAAAGGCGCAAACCTTCACGAAATGACGCGCATCGGGCTGCCTGTGCCGCCGGGGTTCACCATCACAACCGAAGTGTGCACTCACTTTTACACTCATAGCCGGACTTACCCGCGAGAGATGGAGGCGGAAGTCGCAGCGGCGCTGACAAAAGTCGAAAATTCGGTCGGGAAAAAATTTGGCGACAAAGAGCGGCCTCTGCTCGTCTCGGTGCGATCGGGCGCACGCGATTCCATGCCCGGAATGATGGACACAATCCTGAACCTGGGAATGAATGACGAGGTCGTCGAGATCATCGGGAAAAAAACAAGCAACGCGCGCTTTGCCTGGGATTCGTACCGGCGCTTCCTTCAAATGTACGGCGACGTGGTCATGGGTGTTCAGAAACGGCCGGGGGAAGACCACGAACCGTTCGAGACCGTAATTGAACATCTGAAAGATGAACGATACGGCAAACACGACTTCCCGGACGTCAGATTGACGATCGCCGACCTGAGAGAGCTGGTGCAACGGTTCAAAGCGTTAATCAAAGAGCGCACGGGGAAATCGTTCCCACAGGATCCGCAAGCGCAGCTTTGGGGCGCGATCGGTGCGGTCTTTGGATCCTGGATGAATGATCGAGCAATCGTTTACCGCCGGAGATATGGCATCCCCCACGACTGGGGAACGGCCGTAAATGTGCAGACGATGGTCTTCGGAAACATGGGCGAAACGAGTGCTACCGGGGTCGCATTTACACGCGATCCGGCGACCGGTGAAAAAGTTTTCTACGGCGAGTATTTGATCAACGCCCAGGGCGAGGACGTCGTCGCAGGTGTGCGCACTCCGCATCCAATTGCCGATTTGGCGAAGGAAATGCCGGCAGCTCACAAGGAGCTGATGAAAGTCCGCGCGACCCTCGAGCGTCACTTCAAGGACATGCAGGACCTGGAGTTCACAGTGGAGGAAAATCGCCTCTATATTTTGCAAACTCGCAACGGCAAGCGCACCGGTCACGCCGCCGTCCGTATCGCGGTCGATATGGTCGGTGAACGATTGATCACAAAGAAAGATGCGGTGCGACGTATCCCTGCAGATTCGCTTGCACATCTCCTGGCCCCGATCTTTGACCGGCAATCCGCGAAACAAGCGAAAAAAATCGGCAGCGGTTTGGCCGCCGGACCGGGCGCGGCTTGCGGGCGGGTGGTGTTCAGTGCTGAAGAGGCCGTCATCCGGTCGGAGAAAGGTGAGAAAGTCGTGCTCGCGCGAATCGAAACTTCCCCAGAAGACCTACGCGGCATGATTGCCGCTGAAGGCATTCTGACATCGCGCGGCGGGGTCTCGTCGCATGCGGCCCTGGTCGCCCGGCAAATGGGAAAAGTGTGTGTGTGCGGTGCTACGGGAATCCAAATCGATTACCAAAAACGCACACTCAACGCTAATGGCACCACGTTAAACCGGGGCGATTACATCTCCATCGATGGAACCGCGGGAGAGGTGTTTGCCGGTGAAGTCGCAACTGCGCCCTCGGAAATCGTCCAGGTGTTGGTTAATCGTTCGCTCAATGCGAAAAACAGCATCGTTTTCCAGGAGTACGCAAAACTGATGAAGTGGACGGATCAGTTCCGCACCCTCGGCGTGCGCACTAATGCGGATACACCTGAGCAGGTAACAAACGCGGTTGCGTTCGGTGCGGAAGGCATCGGTCTTTGCCGAACCGAACATATGTTTTTCGAGGGCGACCGAATTGACGCCATGCGCGAGATGATTCTCGCGGGCACGAAGGACGAGCGAGCACGGGCGCTCGCGAAACTGCTTCCCTACCAGCGTGCCGACTTCATTGGCATCTTCACGGCACTAAAAGGTTTGCCGGCCACGATACGTTTTCTCGATCCGCCGCTGCATGAATTTTTGCCGAATGATCACGCGCAGCAAAACGAGCTGGCAAGCAAGCTCGGCGTCGCGGTCGAACAAATCGCCCGCCGTGTGCACGAGCTGCATGAATTTAATCCGATGCTCGGTCACCGAGGTTGTCGGCTCGGCATCACGTTTCCCGAAATCTCCGAGATGCAGGCACGCGCAATTTTTGAAGCTGCTGCAGAAGTACAGGCGAAAGGAATCAAGGTCCATCCGGAAATTATGATTCCGTTGGTGGGATTTCCGCGCGAGCTAAAGCTTCAAATTGAGATCGTCCGCCGGGTAGCAGACGAAGTGGCGAAGGAAAGGAGAACAAAATTCAAATATCTGGTCGGAACGATGATCGAAATCCCGCGCGCTGCGTTGGTAGCCGATCAGATCGCACGCGACGCAGAGTTTTTCAGTTTCGGCACCAACGATCTTACGCAAACGACATTGGGAATGAGCCGTGATGATTCCGGCAGTTTTCTTCCTGCCTATGCTGAGCTTGATATCGTCGATTCAAATCCGTTCGCGTCTATCGACCAGAAAGGCGTAGGCCGTCTAATGGAAATAACACGCGACTTAGGACGCAAAACCCGGCCAAACATCAAACTGGGAATTTGCGGCGAACACGGCGGCGAACCCGCGAGCGTCAAGTTCTGCCACCGGCTGGGCTTGGATTACGTCAGTTGCAGCCCGTTCCGGATTCCGATTGCACGATTAGCAGCAGCGCAGGCAGCGCTGGAGAGTTAAAAGGCTTGGTCACATTCCAGGACATCGAAGCGGCGCGCAAACGAATCGCGGACGCGGTTTATTATTCGCCTTGTCCGCGCTCCATTCCGCTGAGCGAGATCACCGGGATGAGAATTTTCTGCAAGCTCGACAACCTGCAGCGCACGGGAAGCTTCAAGGAACGCGGCGCGCGCAATACGCTGTTGCAACTGTCGTCCCAGCAGCAGAAACGCGGCGTCATTGCCGCCTCGGCTGGCAATCACGCTCAAGCCCTCGCTTACCAGGGAGGATTGCTCGGCATCCCCGCAACGGTGGTGATGCCAAAATTCGCGCCCCTGATAAAAGTCAGCACTTGCCAACAACTTGGTGCGACAGTGGTTTTGCATGGAGAAGATTTCGGCGAAGCGAAAGCGCAGGCCCATGAAATCGCCAGGGAGAAAGGCCTGGCGTATATCGACGGCTATGATGATCGCGCGATCATTGCCGGCCAGGGAACGATGGGACTGGAGATCGTTGAACAAATTCCGGATCTCGAGGCCGTAGTTATTCCCGTGGGCGGAGCCGGCTTGCTCGCCGGCGTTGCGTTGGCCGTGAAAGCCTTGCGACCACACGCGAAAATTATCGCTGTCGAAGCGGAGAACGTCGCCAGTTTTTCAGCTGCGCGCGAAGCAGGGAAGCCGACCAAAATTACGATGCGTCCGACGCTCGCGGATGGCCTTGCCATTCCGCAGGTCGGCGCGAATGCATTCCAGATTGCCAGACCGCTCGTCGATGTGACCATCACGGTAAGCGAAGAAGAAATCGCTTTGGCAATTCTTCGTCTGGTTGAATTGGAAAAAAGCGTTGTGGAAGGAGCGGCGGCTGCGCCTCTGGCCGCGTGCATGTCTAGCAAGTTAAAAGAGTTCGCCGGCAGCCGGGTGGTTCTGTTGATTTGTGGTGGGAACATTGATCCCAACGTTCTCAGTCGTGTAATTGAGCGCGGGCTTGTCGCGGATGGCAGACTTGGCCGGTTCACTGCCGTAATTAGTGATCGCCCGGGTGGGCTGGCCGACCTGGCAGCGCAAATTGCCTCTACCGGAGCAAGCATTAAGCAAATCGTGCACGATCGCGCCTTCGCCAGCCCGGATGTCTCGGCAGTGAACGTTCTTTGCACAGTCGAAACCCGCAACCATCAACACCTGGCAAAGCTACGTGCCTTGTTGAAAAGCCGTCGCGTGGAAATTCACGACGCGACGTAAACATCTGCCAGAAACACGACGCTTCGACATCGTGTCACGCTTCCAAAAAGCGGCGCGAAAACGCGTACGCACTCCGAAAGCTTACGCGAAATAAACCAGGCGGCTTTCGGACAGTTTCGCATGAAGTGTTTTGGGATTGCGATGCGTTACGCATCGCTTTCATTGCCCCTCTTCTCGATTAAGACCGCCCGGGTTGCCCGACTTGAAGCGCGATTCCCTTTCCGTAGTCTGCTCCCATGCAACGGCGTGAAAAAACGATCGACCCGAATTCCTTCGCGCGCCGCCACATTGGCCCGAACGAAGACGAAATGCGCGTCATGCTGCGCGCGGTCGGCTTCGAAAATCTCGATTCGCTTGTGGAAGCCGCCGTTCCAAAGAATATCCGGCTCGATCGAGAACTGAATCTGCCGGGACCGAAATCGGAGATGGAAGCCCTGTCCGAGCTCCGGACGATTTCCAGAAGGAACAAGGCCGGGCGCTCGTTCATCGGCTGTGGCTATTCCGATTGCATTACACCGCCCGTTATTCAGCGAAACATTCTCGAGAATCCCGGTTGGTACACGGCCTACACGCCCTATCAGGCTGAACTCGCACAAGGCCGGCTCGAAGCCCTCCTCAACTTCCAGCAAATGATCATAGACCTAACGGCGCTCCATATGGCCAATGCCTCGATGCTTGATGAAGCCACGGCTGCCGCCGAAGCGATGGCGCTTTGTCATGCGGTCGTTCCAAATCGCAAAACGTTTTTTATCGCCGACAGTTGCCACCCGCAAACGATCGCTGTCGTGCAAACGCGGGCGAAGCCATTGGGTATCGCAGTCAAAATTGGCGATTATTCCCGCTTCAAATTCGACGAAACCGTGTTCGGCGCACTGGTCCAATATCCTGCTACCGATGGTGCGATTTACGATTACACGGATTTCATAAAGTGGGCACA
The DNA here is from genome assembly GCA_035651975.1 of Candidatus Udaeobacter sp. Lineage (GTDB taxonomy): Bacteria > Verrucomicrobiota > Verrucomicrobiia > Chthoniobacterales > UBA10450 > Udaeobacter. The sequence continues at coordinate 46,880 of DASREQ010000052.1, read as the reverse complement.
CGACGCCGGGGCGCTTGTTGTTGTGGCGGCCGATATTCTGGCGCTGACATTATTGAAACCGCCCGGAGAATTTGGAGCCGATGTCGCGGTCGGTAACACGCAACGCTTCGGTGTTCCCCTTGGGTTCGGTGGACCCCACGCGGCGTATTTCGCCACGCGCGATCAATATAAACGCCACATGCCCGGGCGGCTGGTAGGCGTTTCGCACGATGCCGAAGGCCGACCCGCGTATCGGCTCGCGCTGCAAACACGCGAGCAGCACATCCGTCGCGACAAGGCAACGAGCAACATTTGCACAGCGCAAGTCCTTCTCGCCGTGATCGCCTCGATGTATGCCGTGTATCACGGTCCAAAGGGTCTGCGGGCAATCGCCGAACGCGTTCATCGCCTAACAAGTCAACTCGTAGACGGCCTGCGTGCGCTTGGCTTGAGTATCACGCACGAGAATTTCTTCGATACAATTCGCGTGGAAGTTGAGTCGAGCGAGGCCATCTTGGAGCATGCGAAAAAAGCAGGCTGTAATCTGCGCGCGCTTGGCCCACGCGCAGTTGGTATTTCATTCGATGAAACCACTACGCCGCGCGATATCGAGCTTTTGATGTCGGTCTTTCGCGGCACAACCGTGCGCGATTTGGCCGATGACGATCTGGGTGACCCGCCAATCCGAATTCCGCAAAACGCGATCCGCTCTTCCGAATTTCTCACTCACCCTGTCTTCAACACGCACGTTACCGAGACGGAGATGCTGCGTTATCTCAAGAAGCTCGAATCACGAGATCTTTCGCTGACGACTTCAATGATCCCGCTCGGTTCGTGTACGATGAAACTGAACGCTACAGCAGAGATGTTTCCGATTTCGTGGCCTGAAATTTCCAGGCTCCATCCATTTGTACCAAGGGAACAGGCCTCCGGTTATGAGGAGCTGTGCGAACAGCTCGAAAAGTGGCTTGCCGAAATCACTGGGTTCGACGCGATTTCACTGCAGCCCAATGCTGGATCGCAGGGCGAATACGCAGGTCTGCTGGCAATTCGCGATTATCACGCTTCGCGCGGCGAATCCCATCGCAACATTTGTCTCATACCAACGTCGGCCCACGGCACGAACCCGGCGAGCGCGACCATGGCCGGTTTCAAGGTTGTCTCGGTCGCCTGCTTGAAAGATGGAGATATCGATCTCGCCGATCTGCGTGCCAAAGCTGACGAGCACACGCGCGATCTCGCAGCGCTGATGGTGACCTATCCTTCCACGCATGGCGTCTTTGAACCTACGATTCGCGAGATCTGCGACATCGTGCACGCACACCGCGGCCAGGTTTATATGGACGGCGCTAACATGAACGCGCAAGTCGGCCTTTGCCGCCCCGGCGATTACGGGGCTGACGTTTGCCATTTAAATCTGCACAAAACGTTCTGCATTCCGCACGGCGGCGGCGGCCCGGGTGTCGGACCCATCGGCGTGGCGAAGCATCTCGCACCATATCTTCCGCGAGAATTCATTCTGGACCCTGAGACTGGCCGGATCCTGTTTGGCGAAGGAGAACGCGGAAAGAGGCCGTCGAATGGGAACGGCTCCGGCTACCGTTACGGAGCAGGCAAAGGTGGCAATATTTCCGCCGCACCACATGGCAGTGCCAGCATCCTCACGATTACGTGGATGTATATCCGCATGATGGGCGCCGAGGGATTGAAACGAGCAAGCGAGATCGCAATCCTAAGCGCCAATTACATCGCCAAACGGCTCGATCCCTATTTTCCTGTACTTTTCAAAGGAAAACGCGGACTCGTTGCGCATGAATGCATCATCGATCTTCGCCAGTGGAAAAGCGCAGGTATCGAGGTAGAAGATGTCGCAAAGCGGTTGATGGATTACGGATTTCACGCACCAACGGTTTCCTGGCCAGTCGCCGGGACAATGATGATTGAGCCCACCGAGAGTGAACCCAAACATGAGCTCGACCGTTTCTGCGACGCGATGATCTCTATTCACGCGGAGATTGAAGCCGTCGCGAAGGGGAAAATGGATCGCGCGAACAACCCGTTGAAAAACGCGCCGCACACTGCGCGCCAGCTCGCTTCTGGAAATTGGGATCGCCCGTACACTCGAGAACAAGCAGCTTTTCCTGCTCCGTGGACCCGCGAACACAAATTTTGGCCTGCGGTTGCGCGGATCGACAACGTTTATGGCGACCGACACGTTTTCTGCACCTGTCCCCCAATCGAGGAATTCCAGAATGGGTAGCGCACGCGCCTCGTGTGTTGGTTTCGGCGTCGCGTCGAAACATTCTTTCGGTTCACGCGGCTTGGAAGACATGCACGAAGAAAATTCGTGACCGCGAGGAACGCGTTCGCCAGCACGCGAGACGCCCGCGCTACCCCTCCGGCGCGAGCTCGGGAGCAGCGACCACACGTGTTGGAACAAGCCGTAATCCCGGACCGGTTGCTTCTTCGGCCGCCGCAGGACCTGCTTCGTGATACTCTGCGTCGCTGTTGACCTGCCAGAGGTCATAAAGCTTTGCGTCTGCGAGAATATTCTCGACGCACAACATCGCAGTCATCATGGCGTGGTCCTGATTGTTGTATTTATGCATGCCGTTGCGGCCGACCAGATGCAGGTTCGGATAACGGCTGTCCAGTTCCTCGCGGATGGCGGCAACATGCCGGGCGTAATCGTCATCATAAACGGGATACGCTTTCTTCTGGCGGACGACGCAGCCGTCGATGAAGTCACCTTCCTTCGCCAATCCAATCTTAATCAGTTCGTGTTTAGCGAGCTCAACTAAGTCGCTGTCGCGCGCGTCCCACAGTCCGTCGTGTTCGAAGCAGAAGTATTCGAGGCCATAACAGACCTTGTCCGGATCGGGAACCATCTCCGGCGACCAAGACCGGAAGTTTTGAACGCGACCGACTTTGACGCTTGGATCGTGAATATAGATCCAGTTGTCGTCAAACATCTGTCGATTTTTTAAGATCAACATCACCGTCAGGAAGTCGCGATACTTGAGATTTTCGGCAGCGCGCTTCGTTTGCTCGCGCACACTCGGGGATAATCCGCAAACGAGCTCCCTCATCGGCGCGGAGGAAATCACGTGTTCGGTTTCGATTGTTTCCAGGTTACCTTGTCGATCCTTGTATTCAATCGTCCAATTGCCGGACGTTGTATGGTAAGAACAGCGCGTTACCCGGCAGCCCATCTCAAGCTTGCCACCCAGGGCTTTCATCTTTTCGGCGCAGGCTTCCCACATCATTCCAGGACCTCTTCGTGGGTAGCGAAAGGAATTAATTAGCGTTTTGATGACCTTCGTTCGATCTCCATTATAACGCTGCGGAATCAGGGCATTCTTGATGGCGCTACCGAGTGAAAGCCCCTTGATCCGCTGCGCCGCCCAGTCCGCCGAGATCTCCTTGCAACTCATGCCCCAAACTTTTTCGGTGTAACTTTTGAAGAAGGTATTGAAGAGACGTTCGCCGAATTGATTGCTTACCCAATCTTCAAAGTTGCGCGGATTTCGCACCGGAAACAGGCGCGCCTTCATCCATGACAGAACGCAGAGCACTGATCTGAACACGCCCAGCTTGAGTAGCGCTTCGAACGGTTTAAGCGGATAGGAGAAAAATTTCCCGTCGTAAAAAATCCGTGATGACCGCGGGCGAACGAGCATGTCGTTAGGCAAGATCTCGGTCCACAGATCTTCGACTGTTTTGGATTTGGAAAAGAAACGGTGTCCGCCAATGTCAAAGTGAAAACCCTTGTAAGTCACGGTCCGGGAAATTCCGCCGACATAAATGGGATCGGCTTCCACGACAACAACGTCGACTTCTTCCTTCGACAGGAGATAGCCGGCCGTCAGACCAGCCGGACCTGCGCCGATAATTACGACTTTTGTTTTCATCTTCTTCTAGGCAACCCAATTGCCCCGAGTGAAATTCCAGGCGTACCAGCCCTGTACGCATAGCCCAGTGGCGCTGAGCAACGCAACTGCCGCGATGCCGAATGCCCTAACGAGAACTGGCGGTGTGCGAAATTGACTCAGAAAATTCAAAAACGCCAGCACGATCAGCGCGTGCACGCAAAATTCATAGCGGAGCATGCTCTCCATATCCACGCAGGCCACTCCGCTGACGGAGAGATAATAAATGACAAAGGCGCAGAAATAAATCCCGGCGCGAAGCGGTAAATCTGACCTCTGTCGAATTGCAGGAAGCAGTTCACAAATAGCGATGCCAACAAAAAGCACCGCGCCCAATGTCATCGACATTTGGCTCGCCTCCGTCGGATCGTTCAGCGCCGGAACAAACAAGCGATAACTAGAGGGCTTAAACACCGCCAAATAATCGGGAACAATTCCCCAGCCGGCTGCCTGGGTAAGCATATAAATATCCCAGTGACCCCAGCGCATTTGAGAATAAGTGAAGAATCCTACTGCACCGAAACCTGCCAGCAGCGTCATGGCAATTGCCCTCTTTTCCTGGCGCAACCACCGCCCCGGTTCAAGCAAAGCGCGCCATCCGGTTTGAAAAACAGACCGCACCAGAGGAAATGCTGCGCACACAATTCCGACAATCCGTGTTGCCGACATCACAGTGCCGTGTACAGCCGCCAGGAATTTCGCGGATCGCCCTTCGGCAGTGCTCCAATAAATAAAACCAAGCAGCGTCATCAAAAACAGCGATTCCGAGTAGGCCGCAATCAGAAAGAACGAGGCCGGATGAGCGGCGATTAATACTGCGCCGCTGATTTGCAGCGCCGGCGAAATATTCCAGCGCCTGCAAAACAGAAAGAAATAACTCCAGAACCCCCAGGCCGCGAGCTGAGCAGTGATCAAAAGAGCTGTGCCAGTGCTGATGTTAAATCCATAACGAAACATAGACGCAATCGCAGGGTAACCGGGGAAAAAAGCGACGTTTGAAACTTCCATCACCTTGTGATCGATAGGCGGGACGATAGTCTGGTATCCGCGATCAACGATGTTCATAAACCAATAGCTATCATGCTGGACCAGCGTGGCGTAGCGCTCCAAAAAGGAGCCTTCTGGCGCAAGCAGGCCCATGGCCATCGCAAGTTGCAGCAGGGTAACGCTGAGTCCCGCGAGCAAAGGCACCCAAACCGATCGGGTCATTACCTCACAATCGCTGCCCACGGTTCCTTTGTTCGTGAAAGCTTTTGGAGCAGGTAGCGCCTCCTCGCTGGCAAGCGCAAAGGAGATCGGGAATGCAACAAGGCCGCAAGAATGTCCGGAATTTTCGGTAGACGCAATCTTGGGTCGCACTGTTTCCATAACGTGTGCACTGATTTGAGTGGTGGGGTTTGACGACGATTGCGGCGCCTTTATTCGCGCTAACGGCACTCCCGCTTCCGCTCTTTGCCGGTTTTGACGACTTTCGCGCTTCATTCACGACAACCAACGCGACTGTTACGGCGCCGAAACCGCGAGAACGATCTCGCCTTTCGGCGGGTGGGCCTCGTAATGCGCAAGAAGTTCACCCGCAGTGCCGCGCCGAAATTCCTCGAACTTTTTTGTCAGCTCTCGCGCAACGCAAAGTTGCCGGTCTGGTACGATATCGACGCAGGCGGCGAGTGTTTTGGTTAAACGATAAGGTGATTCAAAAAATATCGCTGTTTGGCCTGATTCAGCGGCGGCTCGCAACTCGCGCTCACGTTGTCCACTTTTGACTGGAAGGAATCCGCGAAAACAAAATTTTTCGATCGAAAATCCGGACCCGACGAGAGCGGTGAGAATTGATGATGCCCCGGGAATGATTGTAAACGAAAGCTCCCGCCTGATGCATTCCCGAATGAGACGCAATCCCGGATCGGACAGTCCTGGCGTTCCGGCATCCGTGATGAGCGCAATGTTTTCCCCTCTCGCGAGGCGTTCGACGAGCTGTGCTGTGCGCATCGCTTCATTGTGCTCATGATAACTAATGAAAGGCTTCTTGATTCCAAAGTGCTTGAGCAACATTCCAGAATGCCGCGTGTCCTCAGCCGCGATCAGATCGACTGATTTTAATACTTCCAGCGCGCGTAATGTGATGTCACCCAAATTGCCAATTGGTGTCGCGACCAGGTAGAGCATCGCCTATCATCGAATCAAAATTTGTCTTCCGCCATCGATCGCAGACAAAAGTCCGGGTTTGCGACAAAACCAACTGTTTGGCACGAAACGAATACCTAAGGGAGGCTAACGTGAAGAGAAGACTTTACCTATTGATGTTGGTACCAGCGGTATTGATTGGCTGCGCGGAAGAACCAACGACGGTGACAACGACTACGCAGGAAGTAACAACGACGGGTCCGGCTCGCGAGGTGGTGGTGACCAGACCTCCGCCGCCGGTTCGCATCGAAACCCAGACGGTGGCACCGGGACCGGGATATATTTGGACGAGCGGCTATTGGCGATGGACAGGAGCCGACTACGTCTGGGTACCGGGCAGTTGGATAGTTCGTCCAAGACCAGCGGCAGTTTGGGTCGCAGGTCACTGGGTGCGCCGTCCTGGCGGCTGGGTCTGGATTGCAGGCCATTGGCAGTAAGACAACAAGACCGCTGCGATTACCAGCCTAAGACTTTTGCAAAGATGAGGGGGGCCACAATCGTGGCGTCGGACTCGATGATGAACTTCGGCGTATCGATATTCAGTTTACCCCAGGTGATTTTTTCGTTGGGCACGGCGCCGGAGTACGATCCGAAACTGGTCGTGGAATCACTGATCTGACAAAAGTAGCCCCACTCGGGCACAAGTGTGGTCGCGACGTCTTGATTGAGCATGGGAACGACGCAAATGGGGAAATCGCCTGCGATGCCGCCGCCGATTTGAAAGAAACCAATGGACGAGCCCTGTGATGCGGAGCGATACCACTCCGCCAGGACGATCATGTATTCAATGCCGGAGCGAACGGTGTGCACATCGCTGATCGCGCCGGTCATGCAGCGCGCGGCATAAATATTTCCCAATGTCGAATCTTCCCAGCCAGGCACAAAGATTGGAAGATCCTTGTGCGCGGCAGCGATCATCCAACTGTCGGCCGGATCGATCTCATAAAATTTCTTAAGTCGGCATTCCCGCAGGATTTTATAGAAAAATTCGTGAGGAAATCTTCGCTCCTTCTTTCCCGAGGCGTTCACCCATTCCTCCAGCACGATGTGCTCGATCCGTCGCATAGCCTCCTCCTCCGGGATGCAGGTATCGGTCACTCGATTCATATGGCGCCGCAAAAGTTCTTCCTCCTGTTTCCCGGTCAATTCTCGATAATGAGGAATCCGTTCGTACTGGCTGCGTGCAACGAGATTGAAAAGGTCCTCCTCGAGATTTGCTCCTGTGCAAGTAATTGCGTGCACCTTGTCCTGCCGAATCATTTCCGCGAGAGAAACGCCGAGCTCTGCAGTGCTCATTGCTCCAGCGAGCGTAACCATCATTTTTCCGCCACGTTCCAGGTGCGCCATGTACGCATCGGCTGCGTCTTTCAAAGCTGCCGCGTTGAAGTGACGGAAATGCCGATCAATGAACTGGCTGATGTTGCCCCTCTTCACTTCATCAACTCTTCCGGTCTGTGCTTCTCGATTTGATGCAAAACTTATACAGCGATAGTCAAGTGTTAATCACACTTTTTTTGCCCAAATTCTCACTGGGCGGCGGCAAGAATTCGTGACGCCAGGATATCTGGCATTATACCGACAAAGAGAATTGCTGCAGCGATTACGCTCACCGCGATTCGTTGCAGCAAATCGGACGAAACATCATCGAGCGCTGCAGCCGTACCGGAAGGCCGGTCAACGAAAATCGCTTTCAGCACGATCAGGTAGTAATAGAGGGAGAGAAAGCTGCCAAAGAGCCCCAGGCCGACCAGCCAAAATAAACCTTGATTTCCGCCGGCGCGCAGTGCGGCGCTGAACAGGTAAAATTTTCCAAAAAATCCTGCCAATGGCGGTATACCTGCCAGAGAAAACATGAAAACAGCCATGCAACCGGCCACGAGCGGTTCACGCCCGGCCAGTCCGGAAAAATTTCGTAAATCGTCGCCCCCGGTTTCGCTGCGCACGACTGCGACGACTCCAAATGCACCGACGAGCGTGATCGCGTACACAACTACATAGAAAAGCGTCGCCGAAAACCCCTCCCGGCCTCCGGCAATAAGTCCAAGCAGCGTGTAGCCAGCGTGCGCGACCGCGGAGTACGCGAGGAGCCGTCGAACATTTGTCTGAGCCAGGGCGACCAGGTTGCCAATCAGGATCGACAACGCGGCCAGTACGGCGAGAACCGGCGACCAGCCCGCAGTCATTGCATGCCACGCGGAACTCCCGTGAACTGGGCCGAAGCCGACGAGCACGATCTTTCCAAGCACGACGAAGGAAGCAACCTTTGATCCCGAGGCAATAAATGCTGCACTCGGAACGGGTGCTCCCTGATACGCATCAGGCGCCCATAAGTGAAAGGGCGCGGCAGCAATTTTGAACGCAAACCCGATTAGCGTCATCACGACGCCTGTCGCGAGTAAAGGTTGCACCGGCGCTGTTGCCAATTTCTCCGAGATAGCCGCAAGACCGGTGCTCCCCGACATGCCATAGATCAAACTGATTCCAAAAAGCGTGAATGCGCTCGAGGTACTCCCGAACAGAAAATATTTCAGACCCGCTTCCGCAGATCGCACATCGGTCCTGTCGAACGCAGTCATCACGTAGAGCGAGAGGCCCAGCAATTCGAGTCCAATGAAAATCATGAGCAACTCTTCACTGCCGACGAGCAGCATGAGACCGACCGTTGCCAAAAGAATAATCGCCAGGTATTCACCCGGATGACGCAGCGATTTTTCTGATCGCACCAGACCCACCGTGAAAAAGGCGAGCGCGAGGCAAATGATTTTGAAAAGCGATGTGAGCGGTGTGATCACAAGCATTCCGCCGAAAAGGTTCGCATTTCGCGGCAACATGAGCACCGCGGCTATTGCGATGGCAACGCAGAGGGCAGCAACTAACGAGCACCAGCCTGTAGCGGCAGTGATGCCAGCTGCCTTCCTTGGCGGTTTTGCAGACGACACGCCTGCCACTACCGTCCCTCGCTTGCTCATTAAGCCAATCGCGAGCACGACGAGCGCGCTGATCACTACGATAGCCTCAGGCGATGCGAGTTTGAGCAGCTCCAGATACGACATCGTTAAAGCTGAGGATGTCATTTTAAAAATCTCATCGCTTCGACTGCGGGTTGAATGCGATCGAGCAGAATTTTGGGATACAGGCCGACAGCAAGTGTCGCGAACATGAGCAAACAAGCGCCGCACTTTTCCGCGAGCGTGATCGATTGTTCGTTCCAATCTGCCTCTCTCGGAACACGGTCTGTCTGCAGGCGCACGTCGCCAAAAAATGATTTCACGAGCGCGCGTAAGGTGAAAGCCGCCGCCAACACCATACCCGCGCCGGTGATCCAGACTGCGATTGGATACGTCTTCCACGTGCCAATCAGGATCGTGATTTCCGCTGCGAATCCGCTGAAACCGGGAATGCCCATCGACGCGGCCGAAGCGACAACAAACGTGAACGCAGCGAAGGGCAACGCATGGCTTAGATTCATTTCAGAAAGCGCGTCGAGCTCGCGAGTGTGAGTCCGTCGATAAATCATCCGTCCAGCAACAGCGAACAACAGTGCCGCAATCACGCCGTGTGAAAACATTTGCAGCACCGCCCCTGAAACACCGAGCACGTTTGCAGTAGCCAGACCGAGCAGCACGAAACCCATGTGGCTCACGCTCGAATAACCAATAACAAATTTCAGATCATGCTGGCGGAGCGCCACCGCTGCCGCATAAACAATTCCAATCACAGCCAGGACGGCAATCCATTTGCTCCACATTTGGAATCCTTCCGGAAAGAGATTCATCGCGACGCGCAGCCCCGCATAGGAGCCCAGTTTCATTACGATGCCGGCAAGCAACATCGAGCCCGCCGTGGGCGCTGCGACGTGGCCGGTAGGTGCCCAGGTATGCAACGGCCAGATGCCGGCGAGCACAGCGAACCCGAGGAACAACAAAGGAAAGGCCCATGATTGCAGCTGGGGGGCGAAGTGGAACTGCGCTAGTTGATTGAGGTCTAAAGAGCCGGCGGTCACGTAGGCGACAAGGATCCCTGCGAAAACGAACATTCCACCAAAGAACGAGTAGAGCGTCAGCTTCATCGCCCCGTACTCCTTGTTAGTCGATCCGAAGATGGCGATGAGAAAATACTTCGGCACGATGACCAGTTCGTAGAACGCGAAGAACAGAAACAAATCGGCGCTGAGGAAAACGCCATAGCAACCACCCACAACGACTAACAGCCAAAAGAAAAATTCGCGCTGGCGATGTTCAACATCCCATGAAAACAACACGGCACTTACGGCGGAAATACCCGTAACCAGAACCATCGTGAGGCTCACGCCGTCAATCGCAAGATGGTAATTCATCCCAAGCGGTGGTACCCACGGCACGCTTACGATGGTTGTGAAGTGGGCGAGATCGGCGATTGGCGTGCGAACAAATCCAACGATTCCCAAGGCCAAGCCGGCAACGGTGGTGAGCAGCGCAATCCAGCGCGCACACACACCCGGGAGAAGGAGCAGCACGGCTGCACCCGCGAACGCCAGATAAATCGTCCAGGCGATCATGCGCGTTTGTTCGCCCGATAGCGTGGGGCATTCTCGCGCACATGGAACCCAATTTCGCGTGGGGGCTTTTCCGGCGGGGCCATCAACTGCCGAATCGCTTCGAGGATGGTCGCGATCTCTTCGTCGTGTTTGTCGACGCGGCTTTCCAGTTCAGAAAATTTTTTGGCAAGTTCGCGATTTGTTTCGAGCGCCCAGCGCAGCTTCACAAACGCACGCATGATCGCGATGTTGACTTTCACAGCGCGTTTGCTGTTCAAGACACTCGACAACATGGCAATGCCTTGTTCGGTGAATGCATGGGGCCGATATTTGGTTCCCCGGTATTTATGAGAGCTGGTCACAAATTGTGACCAGTTCCGTTCAGCGCCTTCATTTTCAACGGTTTGTCGATTCTCCAGTGCCGAAAGTTGCGACCGCAAAAGCCGCGCTTCCTCGTCACTGAGTTGGAACATGAAGTCGTTCGGGAATCGCTCGCGATTTCGTTTCACTGCTTGATTCAAAACTTTTACGGCTACGTCATAGAGAGCGGCCAGATCAAAATCGAGCAGCACCTTTTCGCCGCGAAAATGCCGGATCCGCAACGCGATCTGTTCAGCGGGAATGATCTCTTTGTTCATTCGCGATGAACCTCAACTAAATAGCCGCGTCATGTGAACGACGGTGGTGTTGAAAATGTTGAAAATGAATTGCGGCGCGAGGCCAATCGCGAACATGAGCAGTGTCACAGGAATGATCGCGATCTTTTCCCTCGGCAAAAGGTCCGGGAACGCATTACAGCTTTCCGCCAGCGGACCGCTGAAGAGCGCTTGCATCGCCCGCATGAAAACGATTGCTGTCACCAGCAGGCCAATGACTGCAATAGCTGTGAAGGATGCAGTGATGGCAAATGAGCCTTTGAAAATCAGAAACTCGCCGATGAAACCATTTAGGCCCGGCAAACCTAGTGACGAAAACATGGCCACGCTCATCCAGCCACAAAGGATTGGCGTCCGTTGCATCAATCCTCCGAAGTCACCAATGCCACGCAGTCCGCGGCGTTGCTCGAGCAGGCCGACCAGGTAGAACAATGCAGCCGCAGTGATCCCGTGATTGAACATCTGAATGAACACACCGCTCAGCGCCGCTTGGGTGTCAATCGCAGCACCAACGGACGAGGAAGCGATCGCAAACAAGCCGAGCATGCAATAGCCGAGATGGTTGACCGACAAGTAGGCGATCATTCGTTTCAAATCGGACTGAGCCCATGCTGCCAGCGGAGCGAAAACGATCGAGCAGATCGCTAGTGCCAGCAGCCAGGGTCCGATGATTCTGATTTCGTTCGGAAAAAGCGGAAGCAACAGGCGCACGAAACCGTAAACACCCATTTTCGAAAGCACACCGGTCAAAACCATTGAGACGCCGGTCGGGGCGCTTTCATACGCGTCGGGTAACCAGGTATGAAATGGGAACAGCGGTACTTTGACCGCGAGTCCAAGGAAGATCCCCGCAAAAGCCAACCAGGCGAGCTTGCCCGTAAGCAATCCGTTCTTACCAAGACCAGCAAGCGTGGCAAAATCGAAGGAGGCCCTGGCAAGATAAATTCCAAGGAATCCCAGCAGCATCGCAACGCTTCCGAGAAACGTGTAGAGGAAAAACTTTGTCGCGGCGCGGTCGCGATTTTCCCCTCCCCAGATTTTGATAAGCAGGAAGGCGGGGATCAAACTCATTTCATAGAACAAGAACCAGAGAACAAAATTCTGCGCTGTGAACGTGCCGTAGAGCGCGGATTGCGTAATCAACATCAGCGCGTAAAACCCGCGGTCCATTCTCTGCGTGACAAACGCAAAAGGGATGATCAGCGAAGTAAGTAACACCAGCAGGAGGCTCAAGCCGTCTACTCCAACCAGGTATTCGGCGCCGATTGCGGGAATCCAGGCGTGCCGTTCGATCAATTGAACGCCAGCCGCGCGAATGTCGAAGTGCTGCCACAACAGCAACGCGTCAAGAGCGGCCAGTGCGTTAAACAATAATGCGATCGGACGCGCCGTCCTTGGGAGGGCGGTAAAAAGCGCAAGTGCGCCGATCAACGGAATTAAGATGAGCGCGCTGATCAAGCCAACCATGCGTAGAAAAGCAATAGCGCCAGCGCACCGATCGCGATGACGCCGAGATATGTTTGAATTTGTCCGGAGTGCGCCGCGGACAGCAGACGCCCCAAACCGCGGGTGCCGACGGTTGTCTCATCGACTCCAGCATTGATGCCGCGCTCATCGACACCGGTGGTAAAAATTCCAAAAAGTTGACCGATTGCGCCGGATCCGCGCACCAGGCGATCCCAAAAATTACGATCCATCCAGTCGGACAGACGCGCGCTCATCCAGCTAAACGCGATGACGGTGCGTGCATACAGTTCGTCGATCCACATCTTGTTCGCGAGGAATCGAAATAACTGGGGCTGCGCGAATTCGAGCGGATCAGTCTCGGCGGGACGCTCCAGGTCTTGCACGCCAGCTTTGCGATACATCCAGATGCCCAGAGCAAAGCCGACGCCAACAAGTAACAGCGAAATGAAGAGCGCCGGCTGAATCAGGCGCGCAATCTCCAAGGGCGCAGAGCTGCCTGTCAGGTAGTCATGCAGCCATGGCCATGCCGGCGTTAGAACACTGCTGAACAAAATCGCACAAGTCGCAAGTGCGATGAGCGGAATCGTCATGACCCGCTGGCTTTCGTGTGCATGCTGAGAGCCCGCACGCCGATCACCAAAAAAGACGTAGATAATTTGCCGCGTCATGTAGAGCGCGGTGAGGACGACGCCGATCAGCATAAGATAATAGGGCAGGCGAGAAGCCTGCCAATGCGCGGTCGCATGCAGGATTTCCTCCTTTGTCCAGCCGCCGGAAAAGAAGAGCGGCACGCCGCTCAGAGCCATCATACCGATTGCATAAGTTAAAAACGTGACTGGCATGAGTCTGCGCAGGCCGCCCATTTTCCGAATGTCCTGTTCGCCGTGGCAGCCGTGAATGACCGAGCCCGCGCCAAGAAACAACAGTGCCTTGAAAAAACCGTGCGCCAGCAGGTGCATTATCCCGGCGGCGACACCACCCACGCCGAGCGAAACCATCATCAAGCCGAGTTGCGACACCGTCGAATACGCGAGGATGCGTTTGATGTCAGCTTGCGCTATCGCGATGAGCGCGGCCATTAACGCCGTAGTTACTCCAATCCACACAACGACTGTGAGCGAGGACGTCACGCCTTCGATTGCGCCTAACGAAAATAACGAGTACACCCGTGCGACCAGAAACACGCCGGCAGCAACCATCGTTGCCGCATGGATCAGTGCGCTGACCGGCGTCGGGCCCTCCATCGCATCAGGCAGCCAGACATGCAGCGGGAATTGGCCCGACTTGCCCATCGCACCGCAGAAGATCAGCAGCGCAATAAACGTAGCGCTACTGCCAAGCATGGCGAGGCCAGCGCTTTCCAAACAACCGTTCCCGCCATCGTAAAAAAGAAGTGTGCCGCTGCGACCGTAGAGCCAAAGCAAGCCAAGGAAAAATCCCATGTCGCCAATACGAGTCGTAATAAACGCTTTTTTTGCTGCAGCCGCTGCGCTCGGTCTCTCAATCCAAAATCCAATCAGCAAATAGGAAGCCAGACCAACCAGCTCCCAGCAGATAAACAGAAGGACCAAACTGTTCGAAATAACGAGCCCGAGCATTGCACCTGAGAAAAACGAAAGGTAAGCGAAAAAGCGGACGAAATTTTTGTCACCGGTCATGTAACCTGTGCTGAAGACGAAGATGCAAAGCCCGACGAGCGTAATCATCATCAGCATCACAGCCGCGAGCGGATCCAGGAGCCATCCCAGACGCAGGGCGTTATCGCCGAAGGTGAACCAGGTAAAATTCTGAACGGCACGGAATCCAGGCGTTTGCAGAGTCGGCAGGAACGCGAAGAACGTCATTCCGAGCGCGGCGATCTGTCCAGCGACCGCCAGTATGGCTGCGTTTTTGTGCCGTCCGTTCGGCAGGCTCAAAATTGCCAATGAAACCGCGAACGGCACGGCAGGGATCAACCAGAGATGATCGATGATCCAGCGACTCATCCTTTGAGCTGGTGGAATTGGTCCACGTTTGCTGTGCGGTAATGCCGATAGACAGCAATGACCAGCGCAAGACCGACTGCGGCTTCAGCGGCGGCAATGGCGATTGAAAAAATCGCGATCATAACACCAGTCGGCGGCTGCGGTTGCGGGCCGAAGCGCCAGAACGCAATGAAATTGAGGTTTGCTGCGGCAAGCATCATCTCGATTCCAATCAGAATGAAAATGGCGTGACGGCGGCTCAGCGCGGCCAGCAGGCCCATCGAGAATAGAGCGGCTGAAACAATGAGGAAGACTTGAAGCGTCGGCGTCATCGCTTCTCCTCCATCACAAGAACCAGGGCGCCGATCAACGCCGCGGTGAGAAGCAGGCCCACGCACTCCAATGGCCAGACATAGCCGCTCATCAACGCTTCACCGATTCGTTTAACCGTAACTGCTCGGACATGGGGGGCGGCAATCGCAACGGATTGCGTCTTAAGGATTGCCCACGTCAAACCGCCGAAGACAGCAATTGCGAGCAGTGCCCCGCTCCAGTTCAAACTCCGATCTTTTCCAGCGTCACGCCGCGTCAGAAGAATCGTAAAAACAATTAGTACCGCCACCGCCCCGATGTAAACGAATATCAGCACCAGGCCCACAAATTCCGCGCCCAACAGAAAGAACAGCGCAGCCACGCCTACAAGCGCCAGAGCAAAACTCAGCGTCGCGTGCATCAGCTTTTGCAGCGTGGCGGCGGCCAGCGCGGCGGCCAGTGTGAGAATAGCGATAATCACAAACGCGGCGCTGCTCATTCGGCGAAACGGTAAACCCGTGGTGCGAATTTCCTTCGCGTGTCGAGCAAAATCGATAGCGCGGTGTACACAAGAGCGATCACGAATAGTGACCAAAGCCAACCGCGCAAACCGCGACCTGCATAATGCCAGACGGCCGCCGCGATGATACAAGCAAACGCCATCGGCAACATAAATTTCCAGGCAAGATTCATCATTTGATCGATGCGAGCTCGCGGGAGCGTGCCGCGTAGCCAGATGTAAACGAAAAGCAGCGCGCTCAGCTTTGCGAAAAACCAGACGTAAGAGGGAATCAGTTCGAGTACACGCGCAGGCGCATGCCAACCACCGAGGAACAAGGTCACCGCAAGTCCGCTAACGGCAAACATGCCAAGGTATTCGGCCATGAAAAATGTCGCGTATTTGAAGCCGGAATATTCGGTCATGTGGCCGGCGACAATCTCCGATTCGCCCTCGGGCACGTCGAACGGAGTGCGGTTCGATTCTACGAGACCGGACACAAAAAACAGAATGAACGCGGCGGCACCCCATGGCGTGAACACAAACCAACGCGGCACAACGCCAAGCGTGTATTCGCCCTGCGCGGCCACAATCCGATCAGGAGTCAGCGAGCCCACCACCATCACAACCGGCAGCACGGTAATGATGAGCGGCAGCTCGTAGCTAAACATTTGCGCGATCGCGCGCATCGCACCGAGCATGGAGAATTTATTATTGCTGGCCCAGCCGGCCATAAAGACTGCAAGCTCCGTTGCCGATCCAACCGCAAAGAAGAAAAGAATCCCGCCGTCGATCGTAAACGGCGTCATGTTCCGGCCAAATGGAATCACGCCAAGGGCGAGGATGGCGACCGCGGCGATGAGAACTGGCGCGACGAAATGGACGATTTTATCGGCCCGCGCGGGGACGATGTCTTCCTTTATCAACATCTTGATTCCGTCGGCCACTGGCTGCAAAAGGCCGAATGGTCCAACCCGATTGGGGCCATAGCGATTTTGCATCCGGCCGAGAATCTTCCGCTCCAGCACCGACATCAGGGCAAACAGCGTCAGAAATACCGCGAGGAGCGCGAAAATATTAATCAGGCTGGACACGATCTGGGCAACCCAGCCAGGGGCAGCTGTCAGCCACGACAGCAGCCACTGCTTTCCATTAACAAAGATCTGGTCAGCCGAGTTGCGCACGTTGGGATGAAGAAAACCGTCAATTGATTCGTTAATCAAGACAGAACGCGCGATGATTTCGCTTCAAAGCCGGCTCGTGCTTACTGTCTGCTCTTATTGCATATAGTGCTTTTGGCTTTGCAGGGAGCCTCCGGCACGGTACTTTCGGCGTGCGCCATGCGAACGCTGGTCTTGTTAATCGTCACTCTTTTGGCTAGCGCCGGTTTGATCCTGGGAGAGATCAAGACTCCGGAGAACGCTCCTATTGAAATCACTTCTACTGGAGAAACCACGTATGAGAACGGCCTGGCCACGGCACGCGACAACGTTACGATACATATTGGCGACACAGACATTTATTCCGATTACGCGCAATACAATTCCACCACCCACGACGTGGAGCTGAGAGGCCACGTGCGAATCTATCGGGACACCAGCATGTACATCGCCGAGAGCGGCATTTACAATACTGAGACTAAGAAAATCAGAGCCTTCAACGCGCGAACCGAGTCGCAACCTTATTTCCTCACAGGCGCCAATGTGACCTCGATTTCTGAGAACGGTTATCTGATAAAGGATGGAACCTTTACCACTCACGATTCACCGAAGCCCGACTTTCATCTCCACGCCCGAAAGATTCGCGTTTACGAAAACGATCGGGTAATTTTCCAGTACGTAACGGCATATGTGGGGAAAGTACCTGTTTTTTGGTGGCCCTATCTTTATCAATCGCTGAACGAGGCGTTTAGTTTCTCGATTTCACCAGCGTACTTGAGTTCATGGGGACCGTCGCTCCTCACTCAGGTGACCTTCCCGATCACAGACGACATCAGGGGCCGGTTCCGGCTCGATTATCGGGGCCGGCGCGGCGTGGCCGTGGGCTTTGATTCGACCATAGATTATTTCAATGACAGCCAGGCGCGGATCAAAACCTATTATCTCCAGGACCAAAATCCGAACCTGAATGAAACGAATAGACCCCGAAAGGATGTGCCTACCGGACGATACCGAGTTAGCCTGGCAGACACGACCAACTTTACAGATGACATCTACGGCATCACCAATCTCACCAAGCTTAGCGATCCCTTCGTAATGCAGGATTTCTATCAAGGAGAATTCCGCATCGACCCCGTTCCGGACAATGTGATCGCAGTGGCAAAGACGGATTCTTTTTATACGCTCACGGCGATCGAACGGTTTCAGGCGAATGAGTTTTTCACGACAACGGAACGCTCGCCGGAAGTAGCATTGGACATCAAACGTCATGCCCTTTTCGGCGGACCCATTTTCTACGAAGGTGAGACCGGTTTTGCCAATTTACGGCTACAATTCCCTCAGGATTCCGGTTTCGAGAATTATGGCACGGATCGTCTTGACACCTTCCACCAGCTAACCTTTCCAAACACTTACTTTGGGTGGCTTTCGATCGTGCCACGGGTTGGTTATCGCGGAACCTATTACAGCAAGACGTGGGACCTGGGATCTACAACCTTCATACCGCCATCAAACCCACTCGAACCCGACTTTATTCTTCCCCCTCCAACGCTAGCTAATCCAGTAAAGTTCGACGGAGACACATTTCGTTCCGTCTTCGATACCGGGGCCGAAGCCTCATTCAAGATCTCGCGCACATGGGAAAATGTGCAAAGCCGCGCGGTTGGGTTGGACGGACTCATGCATGTCATTCAACCGTTCACGAATTTTTCCTACGTCAAAGAGGATGGACCTAACCCAACCTCAATCCTGGCGCTTGACCGGTTTCAGCCTTCAACTCAACTACGGGCAATTGATTTCCCCCAGTTCACAACCATCGACACTATCGATGATTGGACTGTGTGGCGGGTCGGTGTTCGCAATCGCCTGGAAACGCGGCGAGACGACAGAACAATCACCTGGTTCGAACTCGACACCTACGTTGACGTGAACTTCGACAACCCGTTTGACCAAACAGACTACTCAAATCTTTTTAATAATATCCGCTTTACCCCCCTGCCGTGGGTATCTTTCTCGGTCAATTCGCAAGTGCCAGCTTTCGACAAAGGATTTACGGAAGTTGATACGATTGCAAACGTTCAACCTATGGCCAATCTGCAATTGTCCGTTGCGCATCGATATTTAAACGGTAATCCCTTTTTCCAAGACAGTAGTTTGTTCGTTGTTGGCGGATATTATCGCCTCAATGATAATTGGGGCGTTGGAGTTCAGGAACAATACGAAGCTGAGACCGGCCTGCTCGAGGAACAGCGGTATTCTGTTTACCGCGATCTCACGTCTTGGGTGGCCTCGTTCGGTGGCATCATACGCGACAATCAGGGCTCGAAAGAATATGGCGTTCTTTTCACCATCACGCTCAAAGCGTTCCCGAAATTTGGATTCGATTTGAACTTCGATCCCTCATCTCAAGGACAATGACCGAAAGTGCACGAATAATGCCGGACAGTCCGGATTTGTTCGGCCATGTGTGCTACGCGTAATTCGCCGCGATTCCTTCAATCATGGATCTTGCAATCGTCGGTTCCGGTTATGTCGGCCTGGTGACTGGTGCCTGTTTCGCCGACGTCGGACATAGCGTTATTTGCGTCGATAACGACGCCCAAAAAATCAAGCAATTGCAATCTGGCGAAGTGCCAATCTATGAACCCGGGCTTGAAGAAATAATTCATCGCAATGTGTCGGCGCATCGGCTGCGTTTCACCGGCAGCATAGAGGAGGGCGTGAAGAGTTCTCAGATCGTCTTTATCGCCGTTCCTACTCCACAACAGCCGGACGGCGATGTCGATCTTAGCTTTCTGGAGAAAGTCGCTCGTGAAATCGCGGGAGTCTTAACCGATTACCGCGTGATTGTTGACAAGAGCACAGTGCCTGTGAAAACCGGCGAAAAAGTGGTGGAATCCATCAAAAGGTACAACCGCCATGGAGCAAGCTTCGACGTGGTCAGTAATCCTGAATTTCTGCGCGAAGGCTGTGCGGTAGCCGATCTGATGCAACCCGACCGCATTGTGATAGGAGCCCAAAGCGAACACGCCATCGACCTGATGAAGAAAGTTTATGAGCCGTTCATGGCGCCAATTTTGGTCACTGACATTAACAGCGCCGAACTCATCAAACATTGCGCGAATTCATTTCTGGCGCTGAAAATTTCGTACATCAACGCGGTCTCGACGATTTGCGAAGCGAGCGGCGCCGACGTTGAAAAAGTCGCTCAAGGAATCGGGATGGATCACCGGATTGGCCGTGATTTTCTCAACGCGGGAATTGGATACGGCGGTTCTTGTTTTCCCAAGGATATTGCCGCCTTCATCACGATCAGTGAGCGACTTGGTGTTCCGTTTAATTTGCTCAAGGAAGTACAGCGCATTAACAATGCCCAGGAAGAGCGTTTTCTAAAAGCGATTCGCGAGACGCTGTGGGTGTTGAGAGAAAAGCGAATCGCAGTGTGGGGTCTCACGTTTAAACCCGATACGGACGATCTTCGTTCGTCTGTCGCAATCGAACTGGTGGCAGACCTGCTGCGCGAAGGAGCACACGTCGTTGCCTACGACCCGAAAGGGATGCAGAAAGCCCGTACCATCAAAGCGATCGCTGACGTGGAGTTTGCTTCGTCGGCTCTTGAAGCAGTGAGCGATGCCGAAGCGCTGCTCATTGCCACGGAATGGAACGAATTCGCCAACGTCGACCTCGCAGTCGTCAAAGAAAAAATGAGAACGCCGATCGTTTTTGACGGACGAAATCTGTTAGACCCCGAAACAATGGGCCGGTTGGGCTTTCATTATCATTCGATTGGACGCGCCAGCGTGAAGCCGCAATAACGAAGCATGAGTGCGCGCGGTCGGCGCAAGAACATAGACCTCCAGGTCTCTGTGCCCGGCGGAGTTGCAGTCCGCTGCCGTGTGGGAAAAGCGGGTTTCAAACCCGCTGCGCGCACAGGCATTAAGCCAATGTCCCGACAACCGCATGAGCAAGAAGAGAAGTGACACGTTTTCAACAGCCTTCTAGCAAAACGGCACAGGGATCGGCTCGCCGGATTGCGCTGAACGCGCTGCGCACATGGCGAAAAAAAAAGTGGTTTGCCGATTCGATTGTTGCAGAGCTTCTTGCAGAGACGGAGCTAACTGAATCCGATCGTGCGTTTGCCTTTGAACTCTTTTACGGCGTCCTGCGCAATTTAACCTTGCTGGATTTTTGGATCGCCTGCCTGCGCGCTACACAAGTCGACGTCGATGTTCGTGATATTGTGCGCCTGGGATTGTATCAACTTTTCCTCCTCAAGACAGCCCCACATGCGGCGGTTTATGAGACCGTGGAGCTCGTTCCACAAAAAAAGAGATCGATCGTAAATGGCATGCTTCGTGTCGCAATCCGGCGACAGAGCGAGTTGCTCGCGCGTGCCGATGCAGAGCCACTGTTTGTTCGAGCCTCCCATCCCCAATTCCTTGTGGAACGCTGGCAGCAGCATTTCGGCGCTCAACAAGTAGAAGAGCTCTGCAAATGGAACAATCTTCCCGCGCCGATCTATGGACGAATCAATCAATTAAGAATTGACCGCGAAGAATTCCTCAGCCTTTATCCGGATTCCCGGCCGCTGGTGCGCAATCCTGAGTTTGTTGAATTTGACGTCTTGCCGACAGCCGCTGTCAGGCAAGGCCACTGCTACATTCAGGATCCAAGCACCGCAATCGCCTGCCAGATTCTGAATCCCCGGGCTGGAGAAAAGGTTCTCGACGCATGCGCCGCTCCGGGCGGAAAAACTGGTTACATAGTGCAACTAATGGAAAATCGGGGAACCATCGTTGCATGCGATCGCGACCCCACGCGACTGCGGATATTGAAAGAAAACATGGCGCGCCTCGGCGCTGAGATCGTCCAGATTCTTGATCACAATTGGACGAGCGGTCAGGTCCCTGGAGAGATCGCTTCAATTGCGCCCTTTCACCGCATCCTGCTTGACGCACCCTGTAGCAATACCGGAGTAATGCGACGACGCGTGGATGTCAGGTGGCGATTACAACCAGCCGATTTCGCTCGCATGCAACAGCGGCAGCTCAAGATGCTTCGCACACTCATCCCTTTATTAGGGGCAAATGGCACACTTGTTTACAGCACCTGCAGTCTTGAGCCGGAAGAAAATGCGCAGGTAGCGCAACAAGTTCTGGCCGATACATCCGTTCTCCGCCTGGAAGAGGAAAGGTGTTCTCTGCCGTTTCGCGATGGTTTCGATGGCGCTTTTGCTCAGAAGTTTACCCGCAGCGCGTACCAACTGTAGCCGTCGCTCTCTGAGCCACGCCGCCGCGTATTCTGTTAAGCATGTCGGTGTCGCGCTTTTCATAGGGAAGCGGCTATAGGTTGCGTCGGGCGATGCCGGTGGAATGATAAGAACCTATGCATGATGTTCGATTTGATAAACTCGCGAAACTTCTGGTGGAATATTCCATCCGCCTCCAGCGCAATGAAACGGTCCTCATCGAGGCCTTCGATATTCCCGACGAAATGACTGTGGCGCTGATACGAGCGGCCCGGAAAGCGGGCGGGGTGCCGTTTGCACAAACTTATCACGCCCGGGTAAACCGGGCCCTCGCGCTGGAGGCCTCCGACAGACAGCTAAATCTCGTAGCGAGCCACGAGCTGGCGCGGATGAAAAAAATGAATGCGTACATCGCGGTGCGCGGCAGCAACAACATCACGGAATTATCCGATGTGCCGCCGGGGACAATGAAATTAATCGCCAGAAAAATGCGGCCGGTGCAGGATCAGCGAGTCAAAAAGACCAAGTGGGTGGTGCTGCGCTGGCCCACGCCGTCCATGGCGCAACTTGCCGGAATGAGCACCGAGGCATTTGAAGATTTCTTTTTTGAAGTCTGCACGCTGGATTATCGGAAACTTCTGCCCGGCATGAAGGCTCTCCATGGTTTGATGGAAAAGACGGATCGGGTCGAAATCAAAGGTCCCGGGACCGATCTCCGTTTCAGCATGAAGGGGATTCCGGCCGTAATCTGCGGTGGCGATCGCAATATTCCGGATGGTGAAGTGTTCAGCTGCCCCGTGCGAGATTCAGTCGAAGGCCATGTGACATTCAGCGCGCCGAGCATTTATCAGGGGATCGCCTTCGATGGCATCCGGCTGGAATTCAAAAACGGCAAAATCGTCGAGGCGACAAGTAATGAGACGAAAAAGCTTAATAAGATTCTCGATTCAGATCCGGGCGCACGTTACGTCGGCGAATTTTCGCTTGGATTTAATCCGCGCATTTTACATCCCATGCGAGACATTTTGTTCGATGAGAAGATTGCCGGCTCGTTTCATTTCACCCCGGGGCAAGCTTACGAGGAAGCAGACAATGGAAACCGAAGTCAGGTACACTGGGACATGGTAAGCATTCAGCGCCGCGAATACGGCGGCGGAGAAATCTATTTCGACGGCAAGCTGATTCGAAAGAACGGAGTATTTCTTCCGAAACAACTGCGTTCGCTAAACTGGCGCTGAACTGCGGAACGGTCTTCTTCCGACAAAGAAGCTTCGTCTCGTCAGACTCGTTTCGGAGCGCTAACGGGATTCAGATGCATCATGCCGATCTCGCCCCCTTCGCCGAGCTCCAGGTTTGCTATTTCAAACATCGGCGCTCCTTCAGCCGGGGACGGTCCGGCGCCCGGCAACTGAACCGCCACTTGTTTGGAATTCGAGTTTAGGATCACCGACGCAATTTCGAGCGAGGGCGCAAACTCAAGCGTCGTGATCTGAAATGGCACCGTGACGAGCACGGCTGCCCGTCCCTGTCGCGAAGGCGTGAATTGAACCGGCGCGGCCTCAGAATTGGGAACGACTTGTAGTCCCGCGACCGCGAATGACGGCAAGCCACCGGGAGTTGGCCTCTGTTGTTGAGACGGCACCATTCGAATAGTACCGAGCGCTCCTGCAGTCGGTTGAATCTTTGCTATTTCGAAGCCGACCTGCAAATTCAGAGCGGACTGAGACTGGGGCGAGGGCAACCGCATTGTGACCAGCTTCGATATGGGACGCACCTTGAGGGCGCCCATTTTAAAACTGGATGTCAACTGCATGGCTGCGATCTCGAACGAGAAAGTGAGCTGCACGGATGTTTGCATCGCGGCAGGTGGTTGCGGTTTGGCCATCGGCGGCGCCGGGGCTTTGGTTACGGGAGCGGTTGGGGTTTGGGTTGTTTCAGGCATGATTGCGGGTGTTGTTGTTTGCGGAATTACAGGTTCTGCGGAGGCGGCCTTCGGTGAGTCAGAGGGGAATGTAGCAGCCCTTGCGAGTACTGGGGTGGGAACTACTGTTTGATCGGGCACTGGTTCCTCCCAGACTGGTTGCTCCCAGACTGGTTGCTCCAGGCTAATCGATTCAACGGGGAGTTCTGTCGGCGTTGTCGGGGCAGGCGATGCGACTTCTCCGTCTCGTGCGATCTCCACAGGCTCCTCCGGAAACGACGTGGGTTCGTTCGCGCGGTCGAAGACATCGCTCGTTTCATGTGTAGGCCACGTGATTTCCTCAACGCTTTCGGGAATTTCAGCAGTCGCCTGCGGCGCGATCGCGGTCACCTCGGTCAATTCATTGATCGCTGAAACCCCGGCCATCGCCGGCGTCTCCGGAGTATCCGTATGCAAGCTCTCTCCATTCGCCCCTATTTGGTCGACAGCCGGGCCGACGGATGAGTCAGCCTCTGAATCAATAAGTGATACTCCGCGACTTGGCTCTTCCGTCTGATAGGCCGAGTCTTGCGATGGCTTCGCTCTCAGGCCTTTCGTCAGATCAAAATTACTCAGGTTGCCCGAGGGAATGGCACTATGCCGTAACGCTGGTTTCGAGGCCTTTAATTGCAGCGAAACCTGGCGCGGTCCCCCGACAAAGCCGTTGCCCTGCAGAGTCTTCTTTTGCGGCGCTGCCGACGCACTTACCGCTCTCGGCTTAAACAGAGCGGGTGCAGCGGGAGAAGTCGGCCGCGAATAGGTCGGTACATTGAAGACGTAACGCCGGCGGAAAGTAGGCACGACCACCCAAGCGAGTATG
The DNA here is from genome assembly GCA_035651975.1 of Candidatus Udaeobacter sp. Lineage (GTDB taxonomy): Bacteria > Verrucomicrobiota > Verrucomicrobiia > Chthoniobacterales > UBA10450 > Udaeobacter. Next base: position 22,189 of record DASREQ010000052.1, on the reverse strand, counting down.
AACAGCGCCGCCATGAGCAGTCCGCCAACGAGCCACATCCTGCCTTTTGCCAGACTCTCGGACGGCGCCGATTTGGTCGGTGCGACTTCTACAGCCGGACTCGCGGAAACGCTTGTTTGGGCAACTGTCGTTTGATCATTTTGCTCCGTGGAAGCAGGCGATGTCTGCGGGGACTCAACGGGCGCCGCCGCAGCCGTGGTTTCGCTGCCACCTGAAGCTGATGCCGACGCCGGTTGCTCGGGCTGAGCATTTGTTCCCGACGACGAGTCGCTCGAGCCAGAGATAGAAGTCTGCGAAGCTGCTCCTCCGCCGGCGATATCCAGTCCAGAACCTGGCGCGCTCACCGCCGAGCCCAAAGCCAGTCCTTCATTCTTCGAGGTGTCACTTTGGCTGTTTGCAGCAAAAACCCTGTCTGGAATAGGACTCGGCTCGACCGCTGGACTCCCCTCAGCTTGCGCTGTATCGAATGCGGGCGTCGGCATGGTTGCAGCCGCCGGCCTTTGCATCCAACCAACATCGTAAAAGGCGTCAGCAAAGACGCTGTTCAGTGCCGACGAATAAATCTTATTGGCTGAAGCGGCCCAATCCGCGGCCTTTTCTGGATTGTTATGTTGAAATTCCCAAGCCGCCTGGGCGTAATAGAGTGCGGGCGTGTCCCCGGTAAATTGAAACTCATCCATCATCGCGTGCGCGCGGCTCTCTTTCCCTTCGAGCAAAAGCGTCATGTAAATCTTGAATTTGATGAGCTCTGCCGCCTGATTTTTGTCGCCGCCGGGTGTGCGCTTGTACAAGGTCTCGAAACGGTCTCGCGCCTTCGCATATTCCTTCTTCTTAAAGGGAACCTGCGCCAAATTATATTGTGCTTCGCGAAGCTTCGGATCCAGCTTGGCTGCCTTCTTAAAGGCCGCTTCAGCCTGGTCGAACTGCTCCTGCTGCATCAGAATCTCGCCGCGTAAATTAATCGTCGCCGCCTGATTCGGATCTGCCTGATCCGCTTCATCTACGAGTTTCAGAGCCGTCGCGAGATCGCGCTGCCGCAACGCCTGCTGTGCCTGCTCGAACTTTGCACGAGCCGTGGCCTTCGTCTTTTCCGAGCGCTCAGCGGCTGTCATGAGCGGCAACGAAGGCCGCGCTTCGCCGGCTGGCTTTTCCAGCCATCCCACTTCGTAAAGTGATTCGGCGAAAAGCTTGTTCAACTGCGGTGAAAAGTTCTTCTCCGCAACGCTAATCCAATCTTTCGCTTCTTTTTGATTCTTCTGTTTCAGCGCAACAGCCGCCTTCACATAGTCAACAGCCGGCGTGTCGGAGGAAAGCTCCAACTTCGCCTGAACGGAATCGACCATGCTGTCGTTGCCCTCGAGGAGGTAAGTGAGAAGAATTTTGTATTGGATCAGCTGCGACGCTTCTTTTGCCAGATCGGATTCACCACTGGAAAGGAGTTGTTCGAAGCGATTTCGCGCTTCCGGCCAGTCTTTCTTAAGAAACGGGATTTCCGCCAGGTTGAAGCGCGCGTTCCAGAACTTGGGATCGATTCGGGCAGCATCCTGGAGCGCTGCTTCCGCTTGATCGTAATTGCCCTGACGCATCAGGATCACGCCGCGCAAGTTCTTGGACGCGGCAAGATCAGGTTGGCGGGCATCGATGGCATCAAGCTGTTTTAGCGCCTCCTCAAATTTGTTCGAATCGAACGCGCGGAATGCGCCGTTGTACATTTCCTCCAGCTCCGCTTTCGTCGGGGCGACATTTTCCGCTCCAAACGAATCTGCGGTGAATAACCTAAGTACCAGCGCGGCGACCGCCGCCATCCCCCACACTCTCATGAAGTAGCGATTGAAACCCTATTCAGCGCGTCTGACAAGTGGAAAGTTACCTCGGCACACCGATTTTTCGGCTCGCTTCGGAAAAATCAAACGCAACAAAAGAGTAAGGCGTGACTATCTGCACGGCCGGGAATCAGTCGTTGAGGTTGGCCACAATCCGCAATCCTTCCAAAGTAAGATTCGGGTGAACCACGTCGATCTCCGGCAATCGTCGCGCGATTAGTCGAGCGTAGCCACCGGTCGCTACTACGTGAACCTTTTTATGCGGAAATTGCTCCGCTCTAATTCGGGCGAGGATTTCGCGAACCAGCCCGCGATAACCGAACACGGCTCCCGACAACATCGCCTGGACTGTCGACTTACCGATCGCGCGTCGCGGCTCTTTCAATGAAAGCTTCGGCAAGAGCGCCGTTCGCTGATAAAGAAAATTAGTCATTGCTTCAAGCCCTGGCGCAATCACACCGCCAATGTAAGCCCGGCGACCAGAGATGATATCAAAGGTCACCGCCGTGCCGAAATCCACCACGACTGCGGGATAGCCGTACAGCGCTGTGACCGCAACAGCGTTCGCCAACCGGTCCGCGCCAATCGATTGCGGCCTGGGATAATCAATCTCTACACCCAGCTTCAGCTTCCGATCCAGCCAGAGTACATTCATTTTTCCTGCGGCCTTCGAAATTACCGAGTTCTTCGCGGGTACAACCGAAGAGACAACAATCTTTCCTACGTTTCGTTTTCGGAGAAATCGTGCGACCACGCCACTTGAAAGCTCGCTGGTCGTGATCCGCGTAGCAGTCGAAATTCCCCTTGTCGATGCAAAGGCAAATTTCGCGTACGAATTGCTGATATCGACCAATAAATAATCCGAGCTGCGCACCACGATCAAGATGCAGACACCTAACGCCACGCGACGTCAAGCACCTGGCATTTCGAACACGCCTGCTGTCAGGGAGCCGCGCGTCCGCACGCGCAGGCACGGATCAAGATCTGCGGCTGAGGACAGCCGCCACTACGATGCATTCATCCGGGGCGGCGTTTGAGTCAGGTGGTTTCTGCTTGCTTGCGACCCACTTTGGCAACGCGTAGCGTCGCGTTGTGAGAAAACTCCTGCATCGCCCGCGTCGGTTGCGGGGTTCGGCTTCTCTGCGAAACCTCGTCCGCGAGACGCATTTGAGCGTTCACGATTTTGTTTTACCGCTGTTTGTAAGTGAAAAGGTCCGGCAGCGCCGGCCGATCGCCAGCATGCCGGGGGTGTTTCAGTTGTCTATCAACGAAGTCGCGGACGAAGCATGTACCGCTCAGGACTCGGGCATCCAAGCCGTTCTACTTTTCGGAATTCCCGAGCAAAAAGACGAACAGGCAAGCGGCGCTTACGCCGAGGACGGAATCGTTCAAAAAGCTCTGCAAGCCATTAAATCAAAATGTCCTGACCTTGTCACGATCACGGACGTCTGCCTGTGCGAGTACATGAGCCATGGCCACTGTGGTGTAACACGTATCGATGGAGATCATTTCCACGTTCTCAACGACGAGACGGTCGAGTTGCTGGTCAAGACCGCGCTCTCTCATGCTGCAGCCGGCGCAGATATGGTGGCCCCAAGCGACATGATGGATGGGCGCATCGGAGCGATTCGCGAGGCCCTCGATACGCAAGGTTTCGATCAAACTGCGATTATGAGTTACGCGGCCAAATTCGCGTCGGCTTTCTACGGGCCATTCCGCGAGGCTGCTGAGAGCCCGCCCCAGTTTGGTGACCGCCGATCTTACCAGATGGATTTTGCCAACGCGGATGAAGCTTTGCGTGAGGTCGCACTGGATATCGAGGAAGGAGCGGACATTGTGATGATAAAGCCTGCCCTGCCCTACTTGGATATTTTGTGGCGAGTCCGTGAGCGGTTCCGAAAACCGACAGCCGTTTACCATGTGAGCGGCGAGTATGCGATGGTCAAGTCCGCCGTCGAAAAAGGCGTTCTAAACGAGCGAGATGCCGTACTTGAGATCACGACTGCTCTTAAGCGAGCGGGAGCCGGTATTATAGTCACCTACTGGGCACGCGAACTTGCGAGATGGCTGCGGGAGTAAGAGCCGCCTGCGGCGAAACTGAGAGACACGCCCGGTTGAAGCGACTGGCGTTCCTTTGGGCGCAGGCCCAAGGCTATTCCGCATGCGCATTGGAAGTGAGCCTTCCAAACTGCCGGTATCGTGCAGATGTCGCAGCCTATCGCCTGACGCGCGAGAAACTCGGCTCGACAGCGATCTTTGAGTGTAAACAGGCGCTCTGCGATTTGCGGCGAGATAATTGCCGGAGCGACGCCGCCAGTCGGCGGCTCGAAACGATTTCCCAACGCCGCCAGCTTCTCGAAAGGCGCCTCCGCGCACATTATCCAAACCTGCGCAACGGCGATTCCCTATTCCCCGAATTCGAGTTGCCTGATTTCACCGTGCTCGGCCACCGTGGTTATGCGCGACTTGTGCGTGATCTGCGCACCCTGCAAAATCGACTCTACGATTGCACCAAGTTCGACAACTTACTTCGCTACCGCTGTGCAAATTTGTATTTCCTCGTTCTGCCTGAGGAGTTATTCCGCGATTCGGAGATTCCCATCGGCTGGGCCGCTCTTGTGGAAAACGACGGCACGCTCAAACTCGTCCGCAAACCAACCTGGCACGAAACAAACGCCGAGTATCACATTCGGTTGTTGCACCGGATCGCTATGGCTGGAACACGAACGATTAACCGGAAATTAGAAATCACATTCGACGACATCGTAGCCTGGAGCCGGAATCGGCCTGTCTGTCCCTAGCCTTGGCGAAGGCGCTTGGTCCCGGTCAGCCACGCTAGGCTGGCACGAGCAAATTGTGGCCAGTCATCGCCTTTGGTTGCGGCAGTCCAAGCAAAAACAACAGAGTTGGCGCTACATCGGCCAGAATTCCGTCTTTGCACCGAAATCGCGCAGCATCGTTGGCCACATAAATGAAATGCACAAGGTAGCTCGTATGCGCGGTGTTGGGCGACCCATCAGCGTTGCGCATCTGCTCGCAATTGCCGTGATCGGCGGTGACGATGGCTTTACCGTCAAGCTCGAGAAGTTTGGGAATGATTCGCCCCACACATTTATCGACCGTCTCCACAGCTTTGATTCCTGCTTCGATGACGCCAGTGTGGCCGACCATGTCGGGATTGGCGAAGTTGAGTACGATCAGATCGTAATTCGCCATCCGTGCGAGCACTTTATCGGTGACTTCGAACGCGCTCATCTCCGGTTTCAAATCGTAGGTGGCAACCTTTGGGGAAGGGATCAGTTTGCGGTCTTCGCCTGGAAACGGTTTCTCGATGCCTCCATTAAAAAAGTAAGTTACGTGCGCATACTTTTCCGTCTCGGCGATGCGCAGTTGCCGTTTGCCGGCTGCGCTGACAATTTCTCCCAAAATCTCTGCGAGCTCGGCCGGCGCAAAAATAAAGGGAGAAGAATAGGTCGCATCGTATTGCGTCAGCGTAACAAAATGGATCTGCGGCCAGATCTCGCGGTCAAAGCCGTCGAAATCCTTCAGCAAAAATGCCTGTGATAATTGTCTGGCACGATCAGCGCGAAAATTGAAAAACAAAACCACGTCGCCATCACGCACCCGCTGCTCATTTGCGTAAGAAAAAATTAATGGCGGCATGAACTCGTCGGTTTTGCCGTTTTTGTATTGCTGATCTACAGCCGCGGAGGGTGACGATTTGCAGGTTTCGCCGCGACCCAGAACAACTGCGTCCCATGCTTTTTTGGTACGGTCCCAACGCCGATCGCGATCCATGGCAAAATATCGGCCCACAACGGTTACAATTTGCCCGCCGCTTTTCTTAAGTTCTTCCTCGCAAGTTTTTAGGTAATCAGCTCCGCCTGTCGGTGACGTGTCGCGTCCATCCGTAAAAGCGTGGACGAAAATCTCTGCCACGCCTGCGTCATGCGCAGCGTTCGCAAGCGCGATCATGTGCAAATAATGACTATGCACACCGCCGTCTGAAACCAGTCCGAGCAAATGAAACCGATGACCACGGGCGTTCGCGAAAGTTTCCTGCAAAACTCGGTTACGCGTCAGTTCACCCTCTTCAATTGCCTTGTTAATTCGCGTCAGGTCCTGGTAAACGATCCTCCCAGCTCCCAGGTTAAGGTGACCCACTTCCGAGTTGCCCATTTGTCCCGCCGGCAGACCCACGTCGCGTCCGCTGGCACTCAATTTGGAGCTTGGATAATCCTCGTAGAGCTTGTCATGAAATGGAGTCGACGCGAGAAGAGTTACGTCGCCATTTTCCTTGCGCTTGTCCTCGCCGCCCGGATTAATGCCCCAGCCATCACGAATGATGAGCATCACTGGACCAGCCATACGTCGCGCACTTTGCCGATGAATAGGAAGATCGACAAGCGGTTCTTTCTTCATTGAAAGATCAGCAGGGAATTAGCGACGGGACAAATTTTTATCACATATGTGATCGAAAATTTGGCGAAGATCCGCCTTGTTCTGTTTTACGGGTTCATTTGCAGGGGACCTGGACCCCCGCTACAGGGAGGATAATGAAGTGGCGTAACCAGCTGCTGGCACTTTTTTGTCTCCTCGCCTTTGCGGGAATTGGTGTGCTCTATTTTCAGCACTGGGTCATCCGGAAGCCTTTCGGGATTATTTTGTTCGTTGGAGAAGGCCTTTCACCGGCACGGCTCGCCCCAACCCGCGCCTATGCTGCCGGTGCTGGCGCTCGCCTTAACTTCGATTCGATGACGCACGCAGCTTTGGTGATGAATTATTCAAAGGATTTCGCCGCCCCAGACCAGGCGGCTGCTGCGACCGCCATTGCCACCGGTGAAAGAGTCGCGAACCGCGCCGTTGCGGTTAATCCCGAAGGGAAGGCGATCAGGAGCATCGTTGAATTAGCGCGTGAATACGGACGGGCCACAGGACTCATAACGGACACCAGGCTCACTGATCCGACAAGCGCGGCCTTTTACGCACATCCCGCCGAGTCGAGCGATGCCGAGAAGATCGCGACGGAGTTTGTGGACCGGGGAAACGTCGACATAGCGATGGGTGGCGGCGCAGCGCAATTTCTCCCGGTCACAAAAGGCGGGGATAGACAGGATAATCGCGATCTCTTACTCGAGCTCCGCGGCAACGGGTTCGATATTGTTCAAACCCGAGCCGAGCTTGAAGCGGTTCCCGCGTGGCGCCGTCCCAAGCTGATGGGCGTTTTTGGTAAAGAAGATCTGGCGTTTGTGAATCAGGTGGAAGAAAGAAGTCAGCAGCCGAGCCTTTCGGATATGGTGCGCCGGGCAATCCAACTGCTCCAGTACAATGTCGGTGGGTATTTGCTGGTGGTTGATGCAGGGCTAATGCGAAGGGCAGCGCAGGAGAACAACGGAGAGAGGACCCTTGGTCAAACGGTCGAACTGGACCGTGCAGTTGGCACTGCGCGAAGTTACGGCGGAGAAAAGTCGACCATTATAGTCTGCGGTGATGTCGCAATCGGCGGATTAAACCTGAACGGATTTCCTTTTCGCAAAGACAGCGGTATTGCCCTCCTGGGCTTTAACTCTGCGGGCCAGCCCTGGATTACGTGGGCGACCGGCCCCAACGGCGATAAATCGTACGGAGCAGCGAAAATACCAGGTAAACAAGACGAGAGTCAGAGCAAACAACCGCAGACCGAACAGCCGGAACCGGCGGCGTTTTACACCAAATCTGCCCTGGTCACCGTTGAAGACGTCGTCGCGTTTGGCAATGGTCCCGGAACAGATGCTTTGGCAGGAGTAATCGAGAGCACAAAGGTATTTGAAATTCTGCGCGATGAACTCTGATACCTTGGTCGCGTCAAAGCGTTGAACCGTTGAATCGTCACACGGTTGAATGGTTAATCTTAACGGTGTAACGAATCACGAGTCACGCGGGCTGGCCTCTTCCGCCCTTATTTTGGCGTTTCACGAAAAGGCAACCCCAACTCATAAAGCGCGATCTGTTGCTGAAGCTCGGTGACTAACGAATCGTCACCCTGGGTTCGCCCCAGTTGCATCGCGGCCTGGGCGGTTTCAATCGCTTTTCCGAATTGGCCACCCTCGGCATATGCCGCTGCCAACGTGCGCAGCACCAGCGCATTGTTGCCTCCGGTAAGTTGGTCAGCTTGCCGCGCAAATTGAATCGCCCTAGGCCCATTTCGCAGCGGGGCATTGGAAGATGTGGCCAGCACCCACGCCAGATTATTCAGGGCGGAAACGGATTGAGGAGAAATCTCCAACGCCTTCTGGTAGTGTTCGATGGCTTCGGCCGATTGACCTTTCTCATCAAGGGCAACGGCCAGGACCGTGTGACAGTCTGCGTCATTGGGCTGAATCAACAAGGCCGCCCGGGAATGCTCGACTGCACCATCAAACTTTCCTTCCTCAAGAAGAGCATGGGCAAGGCCGTAACGGGCAAGAAAGTAATCGGGACGTATCGCCACCGCTCTTTGATAGTGAACGATCGCTTCGTCGATTCGTCTGTTTTGAAGAAGAGTGTTGGCCAAAGCCACTTGGGCGTCCGGATCGTGTGGTTGCATTTTGACCGCCTTGTCGCAATAGAAAATCGCCTCATCCACCTGGCCTTTGCCTAGGAGAGCGTTGCCAAGATTGTAATCGGCATCCCAAAAATCGGGCTGCATTTCCAACGTCGTCCGGTAATGCGCAATCGCATCGTCAAGCTGGCCTTTTCCAAAAAGTACGATGCCCAGGTTGTTGTGAGCCATCCAGCAACTGGGATTTCTGGCCAGAGTCGTGCGCCAGAGTGTTTCAATGTTGCCATACATCGCGGCTTGTCGCCACGTGAGTGTCGCCAACACTGCCACCACACAGAGTGCCGCACTTAAGATTAAGGTGCGCCTGTCCTTAAACACGTCGGCCAGATTGAGCAGACCGGCAGACGCCAACGCGATCGGACCGACACAGGCCAGGTACTGATAATGGTCGGCCACAAACGTGTAACGAAATGTGTAAAGCATGATGAACCCCAGGACCGGGCTTAAGGTTGCAACGAAAAATGCTACTGCGACCTCAACGCTGCGTCCCACATATCGACGTAGAAAATAGATCGCCGCGCACACGATAATTCCCGCAAACAGCCACACGAAGTTCAGCAGATGAGTCGGCGCGATATCCCATCGCGGATAAATAAATGTGAGATTAGATGGCCAGATGAGTTTGCTCAGATAAAACCAAATGGCACGGCTCGCAACGAGGACCCGTTCGATCGGATTCAAGAACGTAAACACGGCCCGGCTCGTCCCCTGGTGGTACCGCTCCCACCACATCGCTAATACGCCCATGGCGACACCAAGAACAAGAAAAGGAACGATCTGCAAAATACGTTTCCAATTGATCGACTTCTTCTGCAGCCATAACATCAAGAACAATGCCGCAGGCAGTGTGCAGGCCGTTGTCTTGGCTGACAACGCCAGTAAATAAAGGATCAGAGCGAGTCCATAAAACAGCCAGCGCCGTTTCGTTCTTCTGTCAACAAACGCGATCCAGGCAAGTAGCGTTAGTAAAAAGAAGAAGCCCATCAGAACATTTTTGCGTTCCGTGATCCAGGCGACTGATTCCACCTGCACAGGATGTAGCGCAAAAATCGCGCCAGCCAGCCATGCTCCCGGCACTTTTAGTCGCGCCAGCACCGCCCACACCAGCAATGCGTTGGCGACATGCAGCAGAAGATTGACCCAATGATAGCCGCTCGGGTTCAAGCCCCAAAGCGCGTGCTCGACGCGAAACGTAGTATAAACCAGCGGGAAATACTGCGAAGGCGAGTCGAGCGAAAACCAAATTCGCCGCAGACCATCGGGCGCCGTCAGCAGTTCATTCTTGGTGATGTAAACGTCGTCGTCCCAGAGAAAACTTCCGTTCCAGGCGGGCCGGTACGCAAGGATCGTCACCGCCGCCAGAACAAGAGCGAAAATGAATGCGCGACGGCGTGAAGAAAAAAAGCGCCGGGCCATTTCATGCATAACCCGGAGGCGAGTCGCGCAAAGTGACCGAAACGAAGTCCTTCCACGCCGCAGCTTTCTGGAAAACTCCCTGGGATCTGAGGAGCCGGGCTAATTTCAATGCCCGAGTTGCAACATCCCAATTCTCGTCGGAATAGCAGCTTTTGTGACTCATAAGATTGAGGACAGCTGCAAGACCCTTCGTGTTGGATGGTGGATTCTAGCTGTAATCGTTTTTGGCGTCGTTATTACCATCAGAATTCGACTCCTTGGAGTACCACTCGAACGCGACGAAGGCGAATACGCTTATGCCGGTCAACTTCTTTTGCAAGGTGTTCCGCCATACACGCTCGCCTACAGTATGAAGTTCCCGGGCACTTATGCGGCCTATGCCGCAATCATGTCGATCTTTGGCCAAACAATAACCGGAATTCATTTGGGACTGCTTGTTGTTAACGCAGCGACAGCCATTTTGATCTATTTACTGGGCCGCGAACTTGTGAATTCGGTAGCGGGACTTGCCGCGGGAATGAGCTATGCCGTGCTTTCCATAAGCCCCTCGGTGCTGGGGTTTGCCGGGCACGCCACACATTTTGTACTGCTCCCAGTGCTTGGCGGAACACTGCTACTGCTTAGAATTACGAACCGGCAGGCGCTTGGATTGCTATTCGCGAGCGGAACGCTCTTCGGCCTTGGAGTGTTAATGAAGCAGCCGGCGATTTTCTTCGTCCTGTTTGGAGCGACTTATCTTCTCTCCAACGATCTTTATCGCCGGTTCCGACCTAAAAAAATTCTTCTGCGAACCTTAATTTTCAGCACCGGTGTAATTCTTCCCCTCGGATTTACTTGCCTGCTTCTGTGGCGCATCGGTGTGTTCGACAGGTTCTGGTTTTGGTCAATCGATTACGCACGTCAGTACGGCAGCCTGGTTCCTTTCAGCCAAGCGCCGCGAATTTTCTTCTACAGTGCAAAAGAAGTGCTCGTGACTGCCTGGCCGATCTGGATGCTGGCCGGAATCGGACTCGTTGCGACTTTGTGTAAGGCGCGAACACGTCTTATCGCAGCCTTTTTTCTTGCTTTCCTATTCTTCTCTGGATTGGCGCTATGCCCGGGACTGTATTTTCGATTGCACTATTTCATCCTGGTGCTTCCAGTTGTCTCGCTGCTCGCCGGCGTTGCCATCAGCAAATTATCGGATCTCAGTGTAGATCGACTAGTCGTAACCCGATTTATCCCAATCTTTCTTCTGGGCTTTGCTCTTGCCTGGCCGACGCTCGCAGACAGAAAGTTCTTTTTTGAAGCCTCGCCGGCTGACGCTTCTCGAACGATTTATCCAGAGAGTCCCTTCGTGGAATCGATCAGAATTGCGGAATATCTGCGACAACATACGACGCCAGATGACACGATCGCCGTGCTGGGTTCCGAACCGCAGATTTATTTTTATTCCGGCCGACATTCCGGCACTGGCTACATTTATACCTACGGCCTTATGGAACCCCAGAAGTATGCCGGCCAAATGCAGCGAGAAATGATCCGTGAGATTGAACGCGCCCATCCCAAATTTCTCATCTCTGTGGTGATGCCAGATTCGTGGCTACAACGGCCGGAATCCGAGCGGTTGATTTTCACCTGGGCTAGTGAATACGCCGCGCAAAACTATACGGTTGCAGGTTTCGTGAACATGATCGCTCCAAACAAAACGGATTATTATTTTGATAACGTACCAGAATCGGTGCCACAGCTGGGAAAATACATTTTGATCTATGAACGGAAATCCTAGAAGTGAGAACATCCGATTATTCGCACTCCAAGCTCGCCGAACTCGGCTCGTTCTCGACAAGTGACGAAGCAAATTCAAATGATTGAATGACGAAGCCGGGATGCTCTTTTTTATCATTTGGATTTCGTCATTCCTTCGTCATTAGGCATTCATCATTCGTCATTTCTTGAAAATGAAGGCAACGGTCAAGTCCCGCTACTTAACTGTGTCCGTCTGCATCGCTCTGGCGGGCTTGATCTGGCTTGTTTTTGGCCAGACGCTTTGGTACGACTTCGTTAACTACGACGATCCGCGTTATGTGTATGAAAACACGAGAATAACAGGTGGGCTGAACCTCAGCGCTATTGCCTGGGCATTTACTCATATACATGCCTTGAACTGGCATCCACTGACGACCATCTCGCACATGCTAGACTGCCAGCTATATGGGGTGAAGGCGGGCTGGCATCATTTTACTAATGTCCTGCTCCACACCCTGACGGCGATCCTTCTCTTTCTGGCGCTGCAACAAATGACTGGGGCAGTGTGGCGAAGCGCTTTTGTCGCGGCAGTGTTCGCAATTCATCCGTTACGCGTCGAATCGGTTGCCTGGGTAGCAGAACGAAAGGACGTCCTGAGCGGCGTTTTCTTCATGCTGACACTGCTTTCATATTTGTACTACGTGCGTTTACCTCGGATCAGACGTTATCTACTCGTGGTATTCGTTTTCGCCTGTGGCCTCATGTCTAAACCGATGCTGGTAACATTGCCATTTGTGCTTTTGCTTCTCGACTACTGGCCTCTGGCTAGAATCAAAGATCAGTTCTGGAAGCGGGTATTGGAAAAGATCCCGTTGATCATGCTGTCGGCCGTTTCAAGCATCATCACGTTTCTTGTGCAGAAAGGGGCAGTCGGCCGGACCGAGGATTTGCCGATATTGGAACGAGTAAACAATGCGGTAGTCAGCTATGTCCTCTACGTCTGGCAGATGCTTTGGCCGGTGAACCTCGCGGTGTTCTACCCGCACCCAGAGAAGCGGCTACCGTTTTGGGAAATCACCTCGTGTCTTCTCCTTCTAATTTGCATCACCGCAGTAGCGATCACTCTACGAAAAGAGCGGCCCTATCTGATTACAGGTTGGTTATGGTATCTGGGCATGCTTGTCCCGGTCATCGGCCTGGTGCAAGTTGGCTGGCAGGGACGCGCTGACCGATACACCTATTTACCTCAGATTGGGCTTTACATAGCGGCGGCATGGGTCGTGAACGATCTGACTGCGTTGTGGCGACACCAGCGCTCACTTTTGAGCGCTTCTGCCTTACTTATAGTCGCAGTTTTGAGCTGGTGCGCATGGGTTCAGGCCTCGTACTGGCACGACAGTGAAAAACTATTTCGGCACACTCTTGCAGTAACCACAAATAATGATGTTGCTGAAAATAATCTTGGCATTGTTTTTTTGGGGCAAGGCAAGGTGGATGAGGCTATCTCGCTCCTGCAATCCGCTGTGGATCTTCGGCCAGACAATAGTCCCGCCCATGAGAATCTCGCCAAGGCCCTCCTGCAAAAGGGCCGAGTGGACGACGCGCTCATTCATTACCGAAAACTACTCGAACTGCAACCCGACAACATAGAGGTTCACAACATCGTTGGGACGGTTCTTGTTCAGCGAGGCCGGGTTGGCGAAGGTGTGGAAGAATGGCAGAAGGTGTTGGCGATCCAACCCGATAACGGAAACGCTTTGAGCAATCTCGCGTGGGTATTTGCAACGTCACCGGACCCGTCTCTCCGCGATGGACCAAAAGCGGTTGAACTGGCAGAGCACGCCCTACGCCTTTCCGCAGGCAGAATCCCAATACTCTTCCGTACGTTGGCAGCGGCCTATGCAGAAAGCGGCCGGTTCTCGGAGGCAATCCAGATCGCGCAAAAAGGGATTGAATTGGCCAATAGCCAGGGGAACCCGGGTCTGGCTGGTGAACTCCAGGGAAATGTTGCGCTTTACCAAGAACAGAAGCCGTTACGCGATCCTAGCCTAACCAATGCCAGCTCATCATCCGATAACAAATAAAAAGAAGCGACACCGGGACCGCCAGCCACGTAAATTACCACGCAGCGGTCATCGACGCAGTATAACTGTTGGCGTATACCTTCTCCTTACCAGCATCAGCCTGGCCGTATTCAGTCAGACCCTTCATTACGACTTCGTCAATTTCGACGACGATCTATACGTCTACAACGCCCCAGCCATTAAGGCCGGGCCGACGCTAAGAGGGATGGCAGCCGCCTTTACCAGTCCGCACGCACGCAACTGGCATCCTTTAACGACCATCTCGCATATGTTGGATTGTCGCTTATATGGCTTAAACGCTGGCGGGCATCATGCCACTAATGTCGTGTTGCATACCATCGCGGTGCTCCTGCTGTTTCGAGTGCTGGGGCAGATGACCGGCGCATTTTGGAAGAGCGCCATTGTCGCTGCCCTATTTGCGGTTCATCCCTTGCACGTCGAGTCGGTAGCCTGGGTAAGCGAGCGAAAAGATGTTCTGAGCGCAGTTTTCTTTTTCCTCATGCTGAACGCATACGTTCGTTACGCTCGGGGGCCTTCGATAACACGCTATCTAGTGGTCACTGCCCTGTTCGTGGCGGGACTCATGTCGAAGCCCATGCTGGTAACCGCCCCGATCGTCCTTCTTATTTTGGATTACTGGCCGCTCCGTCGTTTTGAGCAAATCGCCTCTACAATGGGGAAGGCGAAAATCCTGCACGCAGGCAATCAAAGGCGCATGATCCAACGGCTTTTTCTGGAAAAGATTCCCTTGCTCTTCCTCTCTGCTGGTGCCGGTATAGTCACATATGCGCTGCAAAAACGCGCTGCCGGCTCGATTCCTCCTCTGCCGTTTCTCTGGCGGGCGGAGAATGCGGTTGTTAATTACGTCATTTACGCATGGAAGACACTCTGGCCGACGCGCCTGGCCGTCTTCTATCCTCATCCAAATGATACTTTGGCAACCTGGCAGGTTGTTCTCTCGATGGCATTCCTCCTCGCCGTCACTTGTGCGACAATCGTTTGGCGAGATAAGCGATCTTATCTGTTTACAGGTTGGTTCTGGTATCTTGTTATGCTGGGTCCAGTGATTGGGCTTGTGCAGGTGGGCGAACAAGGCCATGCCGACCGTTATACCTACCTTCCTTCCATCGGTCTGTTCCTGATCGCAGTTTGGGCTGGTGGCGAAGTAGTGGCGGTGGGCCGGGCCAGATTATGGCGTGGTGTAGCTGTCGCAGGCACGGTGGTGATCGTTGCTGCCCTGGCCTGCGCGGCCTTCGCTCAAACTTCGTACTGGCGAAACAGCGAGACGCTTTGGACGCATACTCTCGCCGTCACCACCGACAACGATGTTGCCCACAATAACCTCGGCTACCTCTGCGTCGACCGCGGTGATCTGGACAAAGCGATGTCGCATTTTGAGGCCGCATCGAAAATCAGGTCTGGAAAGTTAGATCCTCATTACAACCTCGGCACGGCGTTTGTAGAAATGAATCTCGGAGACGCATTCGCGAGAAAAGGGCAACCCGATGAAGCGATGTCCCACTTCGAACAAGCGATAAAGCTGCAACCTGATTACGCAGAAGCCTATTACAATCGTGGAAACGTTCTTTTTGCCAAGGGGAGGATCGACGAAGCAATCACCGACTTTGAGAAGACTCTTCAAATCCAACCCAACGACGCGGACGCTCATACCGGTCTTGGTAACGCGCTTCTGCGCAAAGGCGCCGCGAAGGAGGCGATCGCGCAGTACAACGCGGCATTGGCCTTAGCGCCCCAAGACCCGCACTCTCGTAGCAATCTTGCCTGGGTGCTGGCAACATCAACCGATGCCTCGATCCGGGATGGCGCAAAGGCGGTCCAGCTAGCGCAACAGGCCATAACCCTCTCGCATGGGAGAGAACTCCTCTTTTTCAGAACGCTGGCAGCGGCTTATGCAGAAACCGGCCATTTCTCTGACGCCAGTGGGGTTGCACAACGAGCCGCAACCATTGCCAGGATGCATGGAAAAGCCGATCTGGCGAATCTTCTCGAAGAAGACGCGTCACTCTATCGCGAGCGGATTCCCCTCCGACGAACATCTCAAGGCGATTGAATCATAGCGTGTGTGGCTCCCGCTCAAGAGCTCCTCACATCATCTCACCTGCTTATGATACGGCAGCCCGAGCTCGTAGAGCGAAATTTCGTCGCGTAAAGAGTCGGACAAGGTGGAGTTCCCCTGGATCTCCGCCGCTTGCAATGCCTGTTCAGCAGTTTTCTTGGCTTCAACAAAGCGACCAACCTCAGCATATGCCGCAGCCAGGACTCGTAGAACAATTGCGCGATTCTCGCTCCTGGAATCTTCGGATTCCGCCCGTTCGGCCAGAAGAACGGCCTCCGACCCATTTCTGAGCGACGGGTCGGCAGTTGTTGCCAGCAGCCATGCCAGATCGCTCTGGGCAGCTACGTTGTCAGGCGCAATCCGAAGCGCAGCCCTGTACTGTGCAATTGCATCCCGGACCCGGCCTTTTGCGAGAAACGCGCTTCCCAGATTTGCGCGAACGTCCGGATTCTCAGGTCGCAATTCGAGGGCTTTTTGGTAATGAGCAATCGCCTCATCGATCCGCCGTTTTCGAAACAAGGCACTCGCAAGGTTGTACTGAGCCTCAGCCTGATTTGGCGATTTCGAGAGACACGCTGAGTAATAAGCGATGGCACCATCTAAATCGCCGGTGGAAAGGAGCGCGCTTGCCAGGTTGCAAGAGGCGTCTGCGTAATCTGTCTGAATTGCGAGCGCCTTCCGATAATGAACAATCGCTTCATCTATACGACCGGTCGCCGAAAGAGTGGCACCCAGATTGTTGTGCGCTTCGGCATCGGCAGGATTTATTTGCAATGCCTTCTCATAATGAGCGATAGCCTCGTCAAGCTGGCCTTTCTGTGCGAGAAGCCGGCCCAGGTTATAATGTGCCTCCGCATAACCTGGCCGCAGGTTAACAGCCTGGCGATAATGAGCAATCGCCCCATCGGCGTCGCCATGGTTATTGAGAGCGATGCCCAAATTGTAATGCGCCATCCAGCAACCAGGATTCTTCGCCAATGTCGCTGTGTACAGAGTTACAAGATTGTGGTAAACGGCAGTTTGTCGCCATGTTAAAAAGACGAGCCCGAGCAAGAGTAAGCTGCAGATTCCAAGGAAGGGCGCTTTCTTAACCGCCCACGGCGATTGGGAAACCGCCGCTTGTTGCGAGGTTGAGGCATCCGTTTGTAGCCGTCGCCCGGCGGCCGACGTGCGTGGTTCCCAGAGCGAAGCAGCTACAGCAATGCCGGCGCCAGCCAGTGCCAGCGGCCCCATGCTGGCCAAATATTGGAAATGATCGCTCACGAACGAGTAGCGAAAGAAATAGACACTGAAAAATCCAAGCACAGGGAAAAGGGAAACCACGTAGTATGCGGCCGCAAAGAACACGGCACGGCTCCAATTCGCGCAGATGAACCACAAGGCAAGTAGCCCGGCCACTGCCGCGACGAGCGGCAAATATGCCATCAGCTGGGAAGAATTAATTTCCCATCGAGGATAAATGAAAATCAACGGATGCGGCCATGCCAGTTTCGCCAGGTAAAACCAGATCGCGCGCCCCGCGATGACGACGCGCTCCGGCCAGGTCTGCGCCCACTCAGCGCCAATTGCGCCGGCATGGAACTTTTGTTCCAAGACGGTCCAGACGCTGGCCAAGGCGGAGATCAACACAAACGGCGCAAAGGCCGCAACATCACGCCAGCAAATTCGTCGTGTTCGCCACCAGATACAGAGGGCAAGCACCACAGGCAACATGACAACGGAAGGCTTGCTAAGGGTGGCCAGGACAAAGAAGAACAGTGATAAACCGAATCGCAGATAACGCGGATTTCGCGGATGATTTTCATCCTCGTCCTTATCCTCGCCCCCCTCCTTGTCCTCGATCGACCGTATTTTCGATAACGAGGAGGACGAGAACGGTTTGGTGGCGTTCTCCCATTTCAAAAAAAAGAGGATCGACAAGAGATAAAAAAAACCTGATTGCGTGTTTTTCAGTTCAGTTATCCATGCGACTGATTGGACCATCACGGGATGCACAGCCCATAGCGCTGCTCCCAGCCATGCGCCGCGAATCTTTAGTTGTCCCAACACGCGCCAGAGCAAGACAGCCGATGCGGCGTGCAGAAGCACATTCAAAAGATGATATGGCCAGGGCGACAGCCCGACGAACCTGTGCAAAGCCCAAAAAGTCGTAAGCACCAGCGGGTAATAGACTGCTCGCGCGCTGGTCCACATTTCTTTCAATCCCAGGGGACCAACGATACATGGGTTTTGAGTTAGATGTGATTCGTCATCCCAAATGAAGCCAGCGTTCAAGACTCGAGCGTAGGAGACAAAAACAAGAGCGATCAAAAGAAAACCACAAAGCCATTCTCGTTGCCGGAAAGATGATCCAACCACTAATGAACACTAATGCACACGAACAAAGAGAAGAAAAATTAGTGTTTATTCGTGTCTATTCGTGGTTTTACTCTGCTCGATCCACTCTTTAGGAATGGCAAAACGCGTTTCCACCCCGTCAACAGCCTCAAAACGCCGAGTCGTTATCGGGATTTGTTTGGTTCTTGCAGCGATCACGTGGTCGGTTTTCGGTCAGACCCTGGCACATCAATTCGTTACCTACGATGATCCACAGTACGTTTATGAGAATGCGAAGGTCGCCGCGGGGCTTTCGCTGGAAGGGATCTCCTGGGCTTTCACGCACACGGTAGCCGGTAACTGGCATCCGCTCACGACCATTTCTCACATGTTCGATTGCCAGCTGTACGGACTGAAGCCGGCCGGGCACCATTTCACCAACGTTCTTCTACACACCATCTCTGTCATCCTTCTGTTTCTGGTGCTGCGACAAATGACGGGGACTTTGTGGCGAAGCGCTCTTGTTGCGGCTCTGTTCGCAATTCATCCGTTGCACGTGGAGTCGGTGGCGTGGATCTCCGAGCGGAAAGACGTGTTGAGCGGCCTCTTTTTCATGCTGACCCTCGGCGGTTACATACGGTATGTCCACAAGCCGTCTCCCACATCCTACCTCCTCGTCCTGCTTTTGTTCGCTCTCGGCCTGATGTCGAAACCAATGCTGGTGACCGTTCCATTCGTTCTTCTCCTTTTGGATTACTGGCCCCTCGCGCGGATCAGAGACATTGCCTTTGCAAAGAACAGGCCGCGGCAGGCAGCGACCGCTGGTCATTGGTCAGTGGTCAGTGGCCTGGTAACGGAAAAGATTCCGCTGTTTGTGCTGTCCGCTGTTTTCTCAGTGATGACACTCTTGGCACAGGTCTACAGTGCAGGAGCGATCGAACAGTTGCCGTTCGCCTGGCGATTGAAGAACGCCGCTGTCAGTTACGTTGCCTACATTTGGCAAATGTTCTGGCCCGCCCGGCTCGCAGCTTTTTATCCTCACCCCAATGATCAGTTGCCCTTCTGGCAGGTTCTTTTGGCGATTCTGTTTTTAATCGCAGTCACGCTGCTGGCAATCCGTTGGCGGAAAGAGCGAGGGTACATTTTCACTGGATGGTTTTGGTACGTCGGAATGCTTGTGCCCGTGATCGGCCTGGTGCAGGCCGGCGAGCAAGCACGCTCAGATCGCTACACTTACCTTCCACAGATCGGTTTATATATGCTCGTCGTTTGGGGTATCGCGGACCTGACGATTCCCATGATGACGCGCGACTTCGCAGAAGTTCGGCGAGGCGATCAGGGCCGCGGCTGGAAGCTGTTCTACGCCGGCGTCGCGGTGGTGCTCATCATCGCATTGAGCTGGTGTGCATTTGTGCAGACGTCGTATTGGAAAAACAGCGAGGCGCTCTGGAACCACGCGCTGGCGGTTACCGACGATAACGATGCGGCACATAACAATCTCGGCTATCTTTTCCTGCAACGCGGCGAATTCGACAGCGCGATTTCGCACTTTGAGGCAGCGTTGCAGATTCGCTCTCGCAGCGCCGCCGCTCATTACAACTTTGGCGAGGCGCTCATCGAGAATAATCTCGCCAACGCCCTCGCCCGAAAAGGCGTGCTTAATGAAGCAGCCAGTCATTATGAAAAAGCGGTAAAACTGCGACCTGCTTATGGTGATCCTTATCTTAACCTTGGCACTGTTCTATTTCAGCAGGGTCGAATCGGTGACGCGATTGCTCAATGGCGGAAGGCGACTGCATGCCAGCCTAATGACGCAGGCTTCCACACCGCTCTGGCGAATGCGTTTCTAAAAGGAGAATTGCAGAAAGATGCAATCGCCGAGTACGAACACGCCGCGCGGATATCTACCAGAGACGCTGTCGCTCGCAACAATCTCGCTTGGATTCTTGCCACCTCTCCGGATGCTTCAATTCGGGACGGGGATCGAGCAATAGAACTCGCCAAGCAGGCCGTGCGACTTTCTCGCGGCAAAGATCCCAATTACCTGCGCACCCTTGCAGCTGCTTTCGCAGAGGACGGCCGTTTCGATGAAGCGAAAGGAACTGCCCGGCAGGCACTGCAAACAGCCGAGATCCGGGGCAACTCCACTTTGACGTACGCGCTTCGAGATGAAATCGCACTGTACGAGCTGGGGCTCCCATATCACGAGTAGAGCCGGGTGAGCCTTCAGCAAGCGGCGATTTCACTACCGCCATCGCTACTAAAAACCAACGAACCACATATGGGAGGATTGCGTTGATCACGGATGATCCATCCAATCGCGGGCAAACAACGATGCAAACGGCGTACGCGCACTCCGGCAAGCAAAACCCCGAAAGCATTCGGGGGGGTGAATCTAAAAAGCAAAACGGCCGGGCCCTGTGAGGAGCCCGGCCGCTGTAAATTTGTGCCAGCTATTTTTAGAAGCGTTTCTTCAGCCCAACGTACCAGAACCGGCCTTTGATCGTGGTAAGTGACTCGTCGTAGCCGTTCTCGAAGCTGCCAGCCACGAACGGTGGATCTGCGTCGAGCACATTCTGCATGCCAAGGGTGACGGTTGTATTATTGAGCCACCATTTCCAGTTGCTGCACCCATACTCAGCCGTGGACACTGGGATGACGTTCTTCTCCTTGCCGTCCTTCATTCTTACGTTCTTCCCACCATCCTTGGCATAGCCAGGAACTTCTGCCGGTGCAGGTGGCGGGTAGTTAAACGTGTAATTCAGGATCAGGTCGAGCGTAGTCCAATCTTCTATTTTGCGCGCAAACGGGCTGTCCAATCCAGTAAGAGGGTCAACTCGCGGGCTTTGGAATTTTCGCGCGCCGGTCAAGTCGATATTGTCATCTTCGTACTGGCCGATCCAGTGAACGACTGCCCCAACATCCAGACCGCCCAACCATGTGTCGGCCGGGCCATCATAGAAGACGCTGAAGTTGGCCCGATTTCTCGGCAGCGAACTGGTCAGCGAGAATGAAGTCGGCAGGAATTGGCCAGCGATGCCGACACGCTTGGTCCCGGGCGCAGGCTGGAGGTCAGCACGAGACAACCACGTGCCATTGACTGTGGTAGTCAATCTACCCCAATCTCCGTGGCCGAAAATTGTCGAATCCAGTATATAGATCGCTTCGTAGTCGAGACCTTCCATAATCACACCTGTAAGGTTTTGGTTCGGGTCGACCACCAATAGAACCGGGCCAAGTTCCCCTGGAATTGTGGAGGGCCCACGAGTTACCAGAGTATTGAACGGCGCACGATTGCTGTTCTCGATAATAAACTGTGCGCCCAGCGTGGCAACAATGTCACGCATGTCGATGTGCCACCAGTCGGCGCTCAGTGTCAAACCCTTGAGCCATTTCGGGCTGTATACGGCTCCATAGGTCCATTCATACGCCACTTCCGGGTGCAGGAAGGGATTTCCGGCAATGCGTTCCTCAACCTGCGGGTCAGTCTGTGAAGAAAATGGATCGTTAACCAGCGGAAAGCTCTGCGAGCCCGCAGGATTGAGCTCGAGCAGCGTCGGCGCGTGGAACGCTTCGGTGTAACTGCCACGCAGCGTCAGTGCACCGATGTATTTCGGATCAATCGGCTGCCAGCGAACAGACACCTTCGGCTTCTGCGCATCGTATGTAGTGTGCGCCGAGGGAAAGTTTGTGCTCAGTACTGGCGAACTATTCTGACTGTACCATTCCTCGCGCTCGGCAAAGTCAACTTCGAAGCTGTAGAAGCCGGGGAAGTTCCAAGTCGGGCTCGTAAAGGGCACCCGTACTTCCTCGTATATCGACCAGACATCCCGGTTGAGCTTTGCGCCTTCACGATCGGTCGAACCGATTGTTTGGAACGTCGTGTTGAGTGAGTCCGGGGCGCGCTCCCATCTTTCACCATGATACTCGCCGCCGATCGCAAACGAGACCGGGCCTGCGGGAAGATTGAACAGGTCGCCATTAAATGTGGCATAAGCCAATGGCAACTCAAAGGTGGCTGTGCTATGCAGGTTGACATACACCCTGTTTATCGCCGCATTCGAATTGCGGCGGAAAAATCCACCAAAAGGATTAAACGCGGTAGCCGGGTCCGTATCCAACAAGGCGTCTCGCAGACCGGGCTGGCTGACCTCACCCACGGACA
>DASREQ010000051.1:0-26261 GCA_035651975.1 Candidatus Udaeobacter sp. | reverse complement strand
TCGTGGTCGTGGTTAGAACGCAATGCAAATTGGGTTCCAGAGCGCGTAACGAATTCGCCAGCTTCAACGCAATATTCACTTCGCCCACGCTCACTGCATGCAGCCAGGTCGATCTCCGCTTCGACAGGCGGCTTCGTAGTTGGGGATCGTAAATTCCCAGACGTTGCCCGAACTTTTCGCGGTAGCCGCCGCGACGTATCATCTTCACGAAATAGCGCGGCAAAAAGAACAACAGTCCGATCGGCCAAAACAAATTATAAATGAAACGGATCATTCAATTGTGCGTTGCGGACTGCGGATTTTTCGCGGCGAAGCCGCTTTGGAGTGCGGCGGCTCGACGCCGCCTTTGAACACTTGAGAACTTCGTGTTGATTCGCATTCATTCGCGGTTGCTCGCCCCTGATTGTTCGACTCACGCATAAAAATAAGACCTCCGTGGCGCCGTAGCTTTTCTGGCGAGTCACTCGCCAGTGTCCGGTTTCGGGGAGATTTTCATCCGGACGCTTTTCCAAAACGAAAATCCCATCTACTTCCATCAGCTGGGGCAACACCTCGTTTGCCAGCAGTTTTTCAGTGAAGCGCTCGCCATCCTGCATCTTGTCGTACGGCGGATCGGCAAAGACAATATCAAACATTTCTGCGTCGCAAGCGTGCGGGAGGAAATCGAAGACATCCTGCTGGCGAACTTGTCCCTTCAACTTTGTCCTGGCGAGATTATCCTCGATGAGCGCGACGGATTGTCGGTCGCTCTCAACAAAAACAACGAAAGACGCGCCGCGGCTAAGCGCTTCGATCCCAAGCGCTCCGCTTCCTGCGAAAAGATCGAGGACACGCGCGCCTACCACCGCGTCGCCAAGGCTGGAAAAGATAGCAGCTTTGACGCGATCCATCGTTGGTCGTACACCGCGTTTCGGAACTGCCAGGCGGATTCCGCCGGCGCTGCCGGCGATCACTCTCATGGTGAGGACGCTGGCGTTGGGGATGCAGTAGCCTCAGGCAACGCCTCCCGCTGCGACGCAGATGTTGACGGCGCGGCGGGCTCCGGCCTGTCGGCATGGCTGTGCTCGGGCGTTGCCGGCGCGACTTGCTCGATTTGTTTCTTTTTCTTCTTTGCTCGCTCCTTTTTTCCGCCACCGAAGAAGCTGTTGATCATATTGCTAAGGTCGCGGCCGACCAGTCGGTCCATTAAGTTTGTGCTAGGTCGATCGATTGTGCCGCCCACCTGAAAATTAATCGCAGAATAGCCCGGCTCGCTGATCGGTTGGAAATTCTGGCGGATCGCCTTGAAAAGCTGACCACGAATTTTGTCGTTGATCGCCAGCTGAGAATTGAGTTTCAGCTCGCCGTTAAACGCAACTGTTCCTGAAGCCGTGAGACGAATATTCGGGGAGCGCAGAATCAGTTCGTCGATTGTGACCAAGCCTGGATTCACGTGATATCTTGCCTCCGCTTGCTCGAGATTAAGCTCTTTCAGTTCCTCGATCTTAAGAAGCTCCCCTAGCAAGACCAGCAAGCTATATTGTCGGACCCGCCCTTCGCGCAGCGAAATTTCGCCGTTTCCAACGAACGCCTCCGGATCGGCCGTTTTGCCCCAAGCTTGGAAACTTCCCTCCAGTTTGCCCTGCACCATTCCCTGGGGTCCCCCGGCGTTTGCGATGATCTGATCGGCCAGCACATCGTGAAACTTTACGCTCGTGGTAAACGGAGAATCCTCCGCTTCCGGCTGCATCGCAAAATAGCCGTTGATCTCACCGTTACCGGCACGCGCGGAAATCTTGGAAAGCTCCAGCACATCCGGCTCGTAGCGCAGCGGGGAGCGCAGTTCTTCCAGGAAAAAACGGTCCCGTAACGAAATTCTCTTTACCTTCGTATCGCCGTGAAGAGCAGCAGCTTTGCGAATGCTGGTCCGAAAGTCTACCCCATTAAAACTCGCAAGCAGCCTGCCGGCGTGATCGAGAAAACTGAAATTGCCATTCTTAATACTGACGCGCCGAACCTCGGGAGGCATCGCCAGCCTCGGTTCCTGCGTGGCAAGCTTGTTATTGACGGGCGCCCGAGGCGCCGAAGGAGGATTCACTGGAGTAACGGCAACGACGGGAGCGGTCTGTGTTTGAGAGGCTTGAGTGGATTCGCTTTCTGCTCCCGATTGAGACACAGTTGTAGCCGCCGTTCTTGTTTCTCGTGAGCTGGGTAACTTCCATTTTCCTTCCACGTCTTGCGGCCAAACCACATTTGGATTAATGAGCGCGACCTCTTTAATCACCAGGCGCCGGGAAAACAACGAGAGGAACCGAACGCGCAGTCGAAATGTTTTTGCTTCGAGGAAATGTTTTGGACCGACTGGCGAAGTTCGGCCAATCGTGATACCGCTCAGCTCCAGCCCTCCCCAGGGCGTTACGCTCATGCTGCGGATTCCTAACTTGGTGCCAAGGCGTCGGCTCAATTCCTGTTGAATCTTCGCGTGTGTACCCTGGGATTGCACATACAGGTTCACGCCGGTCAGGAGAATCGCGCCGAGCGCAATCACGGCCCCCACTGCGATCAATGAAACCCGGCGCAATCTTTTCACCGCGAAACGTTACGCAGTCCGACTTTGAAGAAAAGGCGAAAGCCCTCTGCTACTTTTCCCTGTGACCGAGACGATCATCATTCTAAATCCGACCGCGGGCAGCCCGGAACATATTCGGAGCTGGCAGGAACGCATCGAATCAGTCGCTGGTGGTTGCCCCATCCGCGTTACAGCAAATTCTGGCGAAGCGGAGGCGCTGGCACGGCGCGCAGTCGAGGAGGGATTTACGCGGATCGTCGCGGCAGGCGGCGACGGAACGGTCAGCCAGGTAGCAAACGGACTCTCTGGCAGTAATGCCATATTAGGCGTGCTTCCAATGGGTAGTGTGAACGTTTTCGCGATGGAGCTTGGTCTGCCATTGCACAGCCTTCAGCGCTGCTGGGAGATCGTCGAAGACACAAACGTCCGTCTGGTCGATCTGCCCAGCGCTAATGGAAAATATTTTGTCCAGCTTGCCGGCGTGGGGTTGGACGCGCAGGTGGTCAAAGAAACCAGTCTCGCTTTCAAACGTAGTTTCGGTCCACTCAGCTATCTCATCTCCGCCGCGCACATCGCAGCCCGGCAACCGCCGAAGTTGTTCATCGAATCGGAGCATACGTCTTTAGAGGAGGGGTCGTTTGTTCTAATTGGAAACGGGCGCCTTTACGGAGGGCCGTTCCCTTTTTTTAAACACGCTCTCACCGATGATGGCTTGTTTGATGTGGTCGTCTTCAAACGCCTCGGCTATCTCGAAATCATTAAGTATCTCCAGGACGTTATATTCAGCTCCGACATCAAAGCGCCCGAAATCGAATATTTTCAGACGCGTCAACTGCGCGTAACCAGCGAACAGGACGTGCCCCTGGAGCTGGACGGTGAACTCGCGGGTCATTGCCCCGTTGATTTCCGAATTCGAAGAAGAGCGCTTCGCGTTTTGGCGCCTCGCCCCTCGCCCTGATCCGCCCCTGAACAAATTTGGCTCACATATGTGACCCAAATTTGGCGGCCCAATGCGGATGCAGTTTGGCGCACTGCGATAATTGGTCTTTTAAGTAAATTCGAATGATCTTTTAGCGATGCCTCCTGGTGATCATTGGCTTCGCGAAAAAGCTGCCGCTTCAATTAACCCGGCACAGGTTGAAACCGTCCTGATTCATCTTGCGGAACATTGGCCGGAAACCGCGCGGCCCCTTGCGGATGTGGTCGAACAATTTCCGTTGGGCGAGGCAGCCCTGCTTCATCTTCTTGCTGTTTCCAGCATTTGCGCGGCACGCCTGACGCACGACCCGGACATCCTCCTGTGGCTTTGCCAGCCGCAAATCTGTTGTGCGCCTCGCGGCTATTCGGAAATGCTGAGCTACCTGCAGAGATCGGCTGGCAGCTCGATTGCAGACCAGGGTTTTTCTGCTCTTCGTTTTTGGAAGGGCCGTGAGATGACGCGCATCGCCGTTCGCGAGCTCGCAAACGTCGCGTCGCTAGAGGAAACCACCGGCGAGCTTTCGCAGGTGGCGGAAATTTGTATCCGCAAGGTGTTTGAACATTGGAACACGGAATTGCGGCAACAATACGGTTCGCCCAACGCTGAATTCGCCATTCTTGCGCTGGGCAAGCTTGGCGGCGGAGAGCTCAATCACAGCTCGGATGTTGATCTTCTTTTTCTCTACAGTGAGGAAGGCCAGCTCACAGCGTACATTTCCTATCATGAATTCTTCAACCGACTGGGAAAAAGAATTCTCGAAACCTTTTCAACGAGACATCCGGCTGGCTCGCTCTTTCGTGTCGATCTGCGTCTCCGGCCGGAAGGCTCGGCGGGGCCATTAGCCCGCTCGCTCGAGAGCATGGAAAATTATTACGCCGGTTTCGGCGAAACCTGGGAACGTCTTGCGCTGATCAAGGCGCGCGGAATCGGCGGCAGCCGGGAGCTGGCTTACGAGTTCCTGCGGCAACATCAACCTTTTATTTACCCCAAAAGCGCATCGCCCGATCTGCTGGATGAAATTGCCAACATCAAGCGGCGCATCGAGCGCGACATCGTGGGCGCGGACAAGCTGGAACGCGACGTAAAGCTTGGGCGCGGCGGTATTCGAGAGATCGAATTCATCGTCCAGACCTTGCAGCTTATCCACGGAGCGCGTCACCCGTTCCTGCAGGAACCAGCGATGCTCAAGGCGCTGCGAGCGCTTCGTCAATTGGATCTTCTTCCACGCGAGGAAGTGCTCACACTGGATAATACCTACCGCTTCCTCCGGCGTGTGGAGCATCGTTTGCAGATCGAGGCCGAACAGCAAACGCACGTTGTCCCTCGAGACTCGGAAGCTTTGAAACGCCTCGCACTGAGCTTGCGCTTCCCATCCAGTGAAGATTTCACTGAAGCGCTGCAAAAAAAGATGCGTGCTGTCCGGCCGATTTTTCAACGGATCGTTTCAGGAGCATCCACGGCCCCCAAGGCAGACGATCTTGAAATTTTTAGAGATCAGAGAAGGGCGGCAAAGGCGCTTTCCGATCTCGTGCAGGGCGCCACCCGTTTCCATATCGCGCCGCGCACGCGCCAGATCTTTCGCAAGCTGCGTCCAGACTTACTAGGGTGGCTTTCCAGCACTGCAGACCCGGATGCGACCCTGAATCAATTTGTTCGCCTGGTGGAAGGGTACGGTTTGCGCAGTCTGTTTTTTGAACTCCTGGTCGCAAATCCTCGATTGCTGGAGCTGGTTATAAAAACCATCGATGCCAGCCGCTTTGCCAGCGAGCTCTTGATCCGCCGTCCGCAGCTTTTGGAGGATATCACTCGCGATCCAACCTTTGATGAACCGCGATCGGTAGCAGAAAATTTACGGCGGCTCGATTCGTTAGGCGCCGACGCAAACAATCTCGATCCGACACGCGGCTATCGGCGAAGACAGCTGTTGCGCATCATCCTGCGCGACGTGCTGGGACTTATCCAACCGGCGGCGACGTTTGCCGAGCTTTCAGATGTCGCGGAAGCGTGCCTGGTTTTTGTCGCGAAACTCCTCGCAACTCAACAGCTGACCGTCATCGCGCTCGGAAAATTCGGAGGACGCGAGATCAGCTACGGCGCGGACCTGGACGTTTTGTTTGTGGGTGACGACGTCCGCGCCGTGCAGAATATAATGATCGCGATGGCGCAGCCGACTGCAGAAGGAAATATCTGGCCGCTGGATGCAAGGCTGCGTCCGGAAGGCGAAAAAGGCCCGGTCGTCTGCTCTCTTGAAACTTACGAGGCGTACTACGCGAGCCGAGCGCAGCCATGGGAATTGCAGGCGCTGAGTCGCGCACGCGGCGTCAGTGGGCCCTTGCAAAACGAATTCATGGAGATTGCGAAACACGCGTGGGGTCGCGCACGTCAGGATGCCGATCTTTTCATAAAAATCGATGACATGCTTGAGCGCATTCGGCGCGAGCGCGGAAGCGGATCGGATTTTCTCGATTTAAAGACTGGAAACGGCGGCATCATAGAAGCGGAGTTTCTGGTTCAGGCGTTGCAGATGCGCGGAAACATCTGGGAACAAAACTGGGAGCACGCCGTCGATCGATTGCACGAACACAGGCATCTGAGCAGCTCGGACGTTGTGAGTCTCAAAAACTCTTACGCGTTCCTGCGCCGCTGCGAACTTGTATTGCGTCGATATGACAACCGAGGCATTTCAAGCCTTCCGAGCGATCCGGACGAGCAACGAAAGTTCGCCATCCGTCTTGGCTTTCCTGAATTCGACGCGTTCCGTCGCGAGTATCTCGATGCTCGCGAGGCGATTCATACGCTCTACCAACGGCACATTAAACCGGCTTAACCGCGGTAACGATTAACGTTCGCCCAAGCAGCATGTCCGGTGAATTCATCGCTCGAACCGCCCAGGCATTTCGCTCGTCCAGCGTGCCATAGGTCTTTTTATCACGGCGATAAACGATCCAGTTGGCGGCGCGTAGAGGCACGATGGCGAACGGAAATGCCAGAAGCGAGCGGCGCTGGTATTTATCCACCGTGACTTTCAAATCGCGGAAGCCAGCGCTGTGAAGCGCGTGCGACAGATAGAACCAACTGACCGGATTAATGTGGCCACGCGTGGTGTGAATATCGGATTCGTCCGGCACCAAAGGACCAAACAAATTGTAAAAGCCTGACGACAGATAGCGCAAACGGGAGCGCAGATTCAAAATGTTTGGGGTCGAAAATACGGCGATGCCGCCCGGTTGCAGAACACGATAAATTTCCCGGATGACCTCCCGATAGTGTTCCAAGTGCTCGATTGTTTCGACGCAGGTGACCAGCGCGAACCGATTATCGTTGTACGGAAGGGGCTGGAGATTCAGGTCGACGGTATCGATCGTGGGGCCGGGACCGGAGAGCAATTGATCCGTGTAATCGCAGCCGAAACAACGAAACGGATAATGCGCTCCAACCAGCCGCAACAACTCGCCGGTTCCGCTGCCAACATCGAGATAGTCTCCGCTCGGTGCCATGGAAGGCGCGGCGGCTATTGCACGAAGGACCGCTTGATGAATTCCCGAGGTGCTTAGCTCGGACATCTCGCGCCATCGTTTTCTCCCAAGGATTTTTCGGTAAAAGATCTTGGAGATCCTTCGAGTGCGCACAGCGAATAGTGAACTGTGTCCGATCGAACTGAGACCGGCAATCGCGGCGATTTAACCCGGAATGCCCTTGAGCATTTCAGCGTTGGTCGGGAATTTCTTCACAAACATCAACAGTCGCTGAATCGCTTCGTCCGGTTTGTGTCCGGCCAGGCCGCGTCGAATGAGATTAATTTTCTCCAGTTCCCACGGTTGCAAAAGCAACTCTTCCCGTCGTGTGCCAGAGAGAAAAATATCCACCGCCGGATAGATCCGCTGATCGCTGATTTTGCGGTCGAGCACCATTTCCATGTTTCCCGTGCCTTTAAATTCCTGAAAGATCAGTTCGTCCATTCGGCTGCCGGTTTCGATCAGCGCCGTGGCAACAATCGTAAGGGAACCAGCTTCCTCAGTATTACGGGCAGCGGCAAAAATTTTGCGGGGGATTTCCATGGCGCGCGCATCGATACCGCCGCTCATCGTGCGGCCTCCACCTCCCATCGCATTATTGAATGCGCGGGCGGTCCGTGTGATGGAGTCAAGGAGGATGAAGACATGTTTTCCTGCTTCGACCAGGCGTTTCGCTCGCTCGATCGCAAGTTGCGAAATGCGGGTGTGACTTTTGATGTCGGCATCGTTGGAGCTGGCCATCAGCTCGGCGCTTGGATGGGAACGCCGAAAATCGGTCACCTCTTCCGGACGCTCATCGACAAGGAGAATGATCAGGATCATCTCCGGATGATTTTTTGCCACAGCGTCGGCGATGTGATGCAGCAGCGTTGTTTTGCCAGTGCGCGGCGGCGCGACAATCAGACCGCGCTGCCCCATCCCGAGCGGCGTCATCAAGTCCATGATCCGCGTCGTGTACCGGTCTGGTACCGTCTCGAGCTTGATCCGTTTGTTTGGATTAATCGTGGTCAACTCCTCAAATGGCGTGAGGCCCTGATATTTCGGGGGCTCTTCACCATTGATTTTCAGCAGTTTGACCAGTTGCGGACCGCGGCTGCCGCGCCGCGTTTCGCCGTAAATCCACATCCCATCGCGCAAACCGAAACGGCGAACAATTTCAGGGGTTACAAAAATGTCCTGCGGCGTTTGCACGAAATTGCGCTTCGCATCGCGCAAGAAGCCGAAACCTTTGCCCGAGATTTCGATGATACCTTCACCGAACTCCGGTTCCGCCTGAACCTGTTCGCCGCCTTCGGCAACAGCCTCCCCTCCTTCACGGGGTTGTCGATCAAGGGTCTCGACATCAGTAGCTGCGCCGGCAGGATCGGCATTGGTTGACGAAGAATTTAGCGACTCCTCCGAATCATCCCGCCTGAACCGATCGCTCCGGTCCCGGTAACGTCTTCGCGGGAAACGCCGGCGCGGTCGATGTTGACGTTGTTCCGGCGCGGCAGACTCAGTCGGTACAGGTTGGTTTTCGTTTTCTTCGTTCATAAGCTAAAATTCTCGGGCGTGGCAGCGCCTTAACACGTCTCCTGCAAGCAATAGTTTTTCAGGCCGGCAATCTGGCCAGCAATTCGTCTGGAATTTCTAGATTTGAATAGACGTTTTGCACGTCGTCGTCGTCCTCAAGCGCATCACATAAGCGGAGCACCTGACGCGCCGCGGCTTCGTCAGGCACCGCAACAGTCGTATCGGGAATGAATGTAAACTTCTGCCCATCGGTGGTTACGCCCGCATTTTTGAGAGCTTCAGCTACCGCGTATAGCTGATCGTGGGAAGTCGTAATAACATACTGATCGTCATCAGTTGTCAACTCTTCCGCGCCAGCCTCCAGGGCAATCTCCAGTAATCGATCCTCGTCGATGCTTGATCGCGGAACAGTGATTTGACCTTTCCTGTGGAACATATACGAAACGCTTCCGCTCGAGGCGAGATTGCCATTATGCTGATTGAAGATGCTTCGAATCTCCGCCCCAGTCCGGTTTTTATTATCGGTTGCCGTTTCCACAATAACCGCCACTCCACCCGGCGCGTAACCTTCGTACACGATCTCATCGAATTGTTGCGCATCCTTGCCCTCGCCCGTACCGCGTTTGATCGCGCGTTCAATA
The DNA here is from genome assembly GCA_035651975.1 of Candidatus Udaeobacter sp. Classification (GTDB taxonomy): domain Bacteria; phylum Verrucomicrobiota; class Verrucomicrobiia; order Chthoniobacterales; family UBA10450; genus Udaeobacter. The sequence goes on along the minus strand of DASREQ010000051.1, from coordinate 17,066 downwards.
TTATCGTTTGGCATGCTCTGCGCGCGTGCAGCCTGGATCGCGCTGCGCAGGCGCGGATTGCCACTGGGATCGCCCCCGCCGCGCCTGGCTGCGATGGTGATCTCCTTTGACAATTTGCTGAAGATCTTGCCGCGTTTCGCGTCGATCGCACCCTTAAAACGCTTGACCTTCGACCACTTACTATGTCCCGCCATGGATGGGGATTGTTATGAACTGCTGATTGAACCTGCGAATTTCCGAACAACACCCCGCCCAGAGAGTGACTGGCGAGGAAGGAAACTAGCGGCCAATATTTAATCCCAGCCGAAACCGTTTGTCAATGACGCGGGATGTTTTCGTTGCAAAAGCGAAGAAGTCGTATCGAATATTGCGAACTAAAGCGACTTAGCGAATGCCGGTATCGATATCCATATTGACCCGAGCAATCTGATTTGAGATAACCGTGAACGGTTGTGGTTTGACCCGGACGTGCCCCTTGGGCTGTCGACCTTGCACATTTAGAATGTAATCGCCAGGTGGCAGTGCGAGACGATAGTTTCCCTCTTCATCCGCCGTTATACGCGCGATTTCTTTTTTGCCGTTCCTGCTCAAGATGATCAGCGGATATTCGGCATAATTTCCACCGCTGAACTTTGGTGGGTTCCCTTCGGCAAGCTCAACATCTTTAAACGGGAGGATCCTCAAATGTCCTTGTAAGAAACCCTGCGCAGAGTTACCCGATGCCAAACAGCCGATCGCACCCAAAAAGAGGTAACCCAAAATCACGTATCTGAAACGCATGACGTGCAAAAAAAATGGGCGGGATAGATTTCCTCTATCCCGCCCAAACATTAACCCAATTTTAGGGCAGTGTCAGTTTCCACGCGCTGCGCCCGTGTGTTGCCGCGTATAGGACACGCGAACTCGGCACGATCGTCAGACCCGCAACTTCGACCATCGGGAGCCCAGTGCCAGCCGTTCCCCAACTGGTCGAGCCATTTGCCAGCGTCATCACGCCAAAGTCATTTGAGACGTAGAGATCGCCGTTCGAATCACGAACGATGTCCGTGGCAGGAAAATCCGGATATGCGGTGCCGCCTGGAGCATCGAGCGATGTCCAGGTGGCGTCCGGCGTCGCGGGGTTGTACGTGACTTCAAACACGTGGCCTGGCTGGGCAGGGGTATTGAAGTTGTAACCCGAGTACGAGATCCACGCGTGGTTCGGATTTGCCGGATCAATATAAATTCCGGACACGAAACGACCGGGGTCAGTCGTGGCAGAGGGCAGCGTATCAAGCCGCGTATACGTCACCGAGCCTGCAGCGGCATCTGCGTTCGTCGAGATGAAGACGCGGCCAGTAGTCGTCGCTACCCAGAGAGTTCCCGTGTCGCTCGGAGCGCGCTCGACCGCGGCTACAAAGCCTCCGGTGCGTCCCGTCCCGCGATAGTCTCCGTCGGCCGTCAAGTCGGTGGCACCAGCCGGCCCGATCTGGACGAAGTCGCCACAGCCTGGCTGCGTGCCGGGCGTGGTAAACTCGGGACAGTTGGCCTCGAGATACGCCTGGTCACCGCCCCAATCCTGCGTTCTCCAGACGCTCTGTGATCCCTCAAAAATTGTTCCCGCAGCGGATGGGTTGGGATCCGCGACGATCGGTACGTAAAAATTGGAGCCTTCGGGGCTGCCCGCGATCGGCGCGGAGATGATGACCCATTTCGACGGATCGGCGTTTTGGAAATTAGCATCATGGTTCTGTCCGAAGAAGGAGTTAAAGCGCATGGACGAGTTGGCCACGTTAAAACCAGATTGTCCACCGTCGCCATAGATCTCCTGCGGCCAGGTCAACGAGCTGTAGCTTTCGAAAGTGCCGTTGTCTTGGTTCCCGCCCTGCACATGCTTGGAGTTGTCTGCAGCGACCGACAGACTCTGGAATTGAATAGTCGATAGCCCCTTATTCAGATTGAACAGCTGTGTCGGCACGGCCGAGAGCAGTTGCTGACAAAGGGCCAAGCCCGCGCCGCTGAGCCCGCGCGGGCTAGTGCACTGTGAAGAGATGTCGGCAAAGGAGCCGCTCGAGCGCATAAGCCCCCCGTCCGAGCCGAAGATTGCTGAGTCGGTCCCCGGAATCTCTACGATCGCATGACTGTCCGGGTGCATACCGTGCGGCGCGATCGGCCATGGCTGACAACAGCTGCCGGGCGGACTGGGGTTTGTTGTTGCGTCCCATGTCATATCGGTAAACGACGAGCCTGCGTCGGCCGAACGGATGAATGCACGCCCATTTGTGGTAAACGCATAGGTCCCGTACGAGAATGAACCGCCAAGATAGACCACATCAGGCTTGCCGGGCGGCGAATAAACCACGTTATCGTACCAGCACTGACCGCTGCAGTATCCGATGTTTTGCGAGGTTGTCAGATCGGTAAAAACTGCCGCTCCGGCAGCGTCGTCCGTGCGGTAAAATCGCGCGCGGTTTGCGCCGGAGTCGCTTCCGGTGCCTTCACCTACGTACATCCGGGTGAATTCGTCCGCGATTGGTGCCACTGCGAATTCGGCGCGGTCGTCACTTCGAAGAGTCAGCGACGTCTTGATTTGAGCCCAAGTCACACCACCGTCAGTCGAACGCCAAACACCTCCGCTTCCGGCGGTGTTTTGAGGGCCGAATGCGCCACCGTAGAGAATCTTGTTAGTGGTTCCGTTCCAGTGCGGATCGAGCTGCACTTTGTTCACGCCGCGAATAGTTGCTTTGGGGTTGGTCCCATCGCAGGTGGCGGGGCACCCGTCGCCGCCATCCCAGATAAAGCTGAACGTCGCGCCGCTGTCTGTCGATTCGAAAAGGCCGAAAGGCGGCCGAGGCGTTGGAGGATTTGTAGTTCCACCACCGGTAACGGAGCTGATGCCGCGCACCCCGCGTGACGACGACACATAGAGATGGTCCGCATTTGTTGGGTCAACGACAATGGAGCTGATCGAGCGACCGAGAAAAGCATTGCCCGGGCCGTATGTGCCGTTTGTCCCGGTCCCCGGTGAGAACGTGGTGATCGGACCAATTGTCGAAGCGAGGTATGTCCATGTATTTCCACCGTCGGTCGATTTGTAGATGCCAATACCGGCTTCTGAATCGCCAGAGGCATTGGGCTCACCAGTACCAGCATAAAGAGTGTTATGTGCTGCATCGTATGTTAACGTCCCAATCGCGTTCGTGCCGAAACTGTTAGAGATAAACGTCCAATTTGCCCCGCTGCCTGATAGGCCGTTGTCGCTGCGCCAGACGCCGCCACCTGCGGCACCGACCCAAACGCGGCACCGCCTGACATTGCACCCGGGATCTATTGCCAACGCAGTGACTCGACCAGAGGTGAAATATTCAGTTCCGCTGAAGGTCAGAATGCTCGGATCGTCCGCCTTGCTCGGACCGATCAACTGCCACGCGCCAGCAGCGGGTCTCCCCATGGACATCGCCCTGACCTGCCTGAAGCTCGTGATGGCGTTGAGTGTGGCGGTCATCGGCACGTCTTTCGCCGGATACGCCCGGTGGGCGTAATCTTCGAGAGCTGCCAATAGCGGCCCCTGGTCGCGGTCAATACCAGGCAGCGTGCGCTTGTTCCCAGCCAATTCATCCCGATCGCCTCGGAATTTACTCATCGTGCGCAGGCGATCTTGCGATGACGCCAGCATCGGGCCGGATGGTTTCACCGCGACGAATGCCATAGCGGCTGCCGCAGACAACAGGGTTACGACACCTGCGAAGCGCAGATGCGATGCGAGACGGTTACGAATGAACCAATGTGAAGCTTTCATAGTTTTTTTGGGCTGTAGTTCGGCCTTGGAGAGTTTGGAGAGGCTTCCCCCGAACAAGAGACGCGTAGTTTGCGAAAATCACGAACAAAAGGTCAAGACTTTTTACATTAAACTTTTGTAATGTCTCTTGGATAAGTTGCGCCTAATTTTTCCTTCACGAATCCTGGCCGCGATTGCCACCAACATTTCCTATTGGAATTGGTACGGCTTTCCAGGCGTTTACACCGCCGCCTACATGCTTATCCAGGTTGTGGGGTTTTTCGTTGTGGGAATCGTCGCGGCGTTAGTGCTACCGAAGACCTCACTCCGCGCCGCACCCTGAGTCGGTTGAGTTAGCTGTTTTGCGATTTCCTTAACGTGGCTGCTATGCCATGGCCGGCGCGAAACGGGACGAAACAGCAGCTTTCGTTAGGCCAAAGTTTTCCCAAATGAAAAGCAAAATCACTCAGCGCCCTGCGCGCCTTTGCCACGGAGCTCCCGCACTGCCAGTGCCCGACGTCCGTTTGTGCTTGCGTACGTCGCCTCAGCTCGGTTGTCGCTTCTTTTGAAACGCCGTTCTTTCGATGTGTCGACAGGAATCCATGTCGCACCGGCGGCATTGAGTTTCAGAAACTTTGCGATCTCTTTTTCAGACAAGTCCGTGCCGTTGATATGAGAATAACTTTCCGAAATACTCCGGTTGTTGGCAAAGATCACAAGGTAAACGTATCGGCCCTTGTGGTAGAGGACGCTGACCGTTCCGTCATCGCGCAACTGTCGCTGGACCAGATTACCATATAAGTTCTCAATTCGGTCGGAGTCATCGCCCAGGTTCCCCAAGGCCGAGCTCAGGCCTGTGACAATCGCCAACGCAACAAGGAGAAACTGCTTCATACGTTAGTCACGATCGCTTCTACTTCCGCTCCAAATACTTCATCTGCTTCGTCGCACCTGTGGTACTATCACCCGGCTTTTCTTCAATCAGTTCCTCCGGCAGAACGGTGTGAAACGAGACGACCGTCCAATCAGCGTTCGCGCCTACCACCGGACGATGCCAGGCATTCTGCGGAATTGAAATCCAGCGCTGTTCCAGCGGGGCTTCCGGATTGCTGATCAGTACATTCGATTTCCATTGGCCAGGTTCTCCGGTTTGCATATCGCCACTCCCTTCAAAACACATCATCCGTTGATGACTGTTGGGATGGCGCTCCGCTCCGGTGTTCACGCCCGCGCGCAAAACAAACACCCAGGCAGATCGGATCTCACCCGGTAATGCGCGACCGAAAACGGTTAAAGGAACTGGTTCCCACGTCATCACCGCCTCTTTTTTCCGAGCCAGCTCCGCGCGAACGCGTTCGATAATCCGACGAATTTGTTCGCGCACAGTCTCGGATTGCAAAGCTGTGTCGATCGATTCAAGGCGCATGCGTTCTTCTGGTATCATTATTTCCTCCTTCTTTCTTTTTACTTCTTACTTCTCGCTTCTCACCTCTTACTCTCACTTCTTACTTCTCATTTCTAACTTCGTACCTTTTCCTTTCATTCGTTGGCAAAGAAACGCAAAAACCGAAAGCGAAATGTACAGATCGCGGTTCGTGACTCCAGTGTGCACGGTCGCGGCGTTTATGCCATGGAGTTAATTCCGAAAGGCACTCGCATTATCGAATACACCGGGCAACGCGTTTCCTGGGAGAACGCTCCCAACGACGAGAACGATCCACACACGTTCAACTTTGGCTTGGACAACGGCGAAGTAATCAATCCGGAGATTGGGGGCAACGATGCGCGCTGGATCAATCATTCCTGCGACCCAAACTGCGAAGCCGTTGAGGAAGACGATCGCATTTTCATCGATGCGATCCGCGATATCAAAACTGGCGAGGAACTCTTTTACGATTACGCGCTGGAAATCGACGAACCGGTCACGGAAGAATCAAAAAAGAAATTCGCCTGCTATTGCGGCAGCTCAAACTGTCGCGGTACAATGCTTGACACTTCTTCCTAATTTAAACTCGCGCCCCTCCCGGCTTACTCGCTCCTACCCTCGTCGCCAGTGCCGGTCCGGCTCGGATCCTTCTGTGTCGCGCGTCTCATGAGCTGCGTTGAACCCTGCTCGCATTCCGGTCTCGGACCCCTCCATAGGCAAAACCTATCGCGGCTAGACGCATAAAGTCTTTCAACCAGCGGCCAGACTGTGGCCACTTCATTGTGTGAACGGTCCAGGTTTAGGGATGGGAACGACCAGGCAAAACGACCAAGCCTGGGATGTAATCGGCCGACCCGCTCGGCTGGATTCCGGGTCATCTGCAACGCGCCGTTAAGAACTTTGACGTTCTCAGAAGGGACCCTGGTGAGCCGTGGGCCTTTCACTTCACTTTTATAAAAACAAACAACACATAGAGGAGAATAAGACACATGGAAACTAGAATGCCTATTGGACAGCGGATTTCGCGGTTCCTCGAAGAACGATACGTGCACAGGGCGCACCCTCATTACTTGCCCGAACTCGCCGGCTTTGGAGTAATTTTGCTCCTTGCCGTCTGGCCGATGCTGTCGCTGGTGGCAACGGCGCTGGAAAGAATGAGATAACAAGCTTAAAAGCGATCTCGCCCCGTCATAACGTTGTAGCCGCCTCGCCATGTCGAGGCGCTTCGGCGTTGTTGCGCCTGGCAGCGCGGCGACACAGCGCCGCGGCTACAGATGGGCGATCGCCGACTCTTCAGATGACAGGGCAGCCGCAGCTTCCCGACGGAACGCTGCGGCGGCCCTGCTCTGAAATCGGAGTGGATTAGACAGCAAATTCAGCTCCCGCTCCGGCACCGGCGGAGTGAACGGCAAACTGACGCATCCGGGGGTGGCGTGATGTTTCACCATCATTTGCGGCACAATTGAAACGCCAATTGAGGCGGCGACCATGTTCGCAATGGTGCTGAGTTGGCTGCCAGCCAGCGCGATCTCCGGCCGGAGACGACGTGACTCGAGCAGATGATTCACCTGTTGCGACAGGCAATGCATCTCGTGGAGAAGCAAAAATCTCTGCGATTTGAGATCATCGAATTCCACAAAATCCTTCTTTGCCAATGGATGTTCTTCCGGCACGAGCGCCAGCAACGGTTCGCTGCCCAGGGATTCGCGTCGCAAAGTTGGACTTGGCTGACAAGTGGATGCCAGGGCGACATCGAGTTCGCCAACTTCAATCCGTCGACTAATTCCAGCAGTCACGTCCTCCACGATCTCCAGTATCACTTCTGGATAATGCTTTTGAAACGTCACCACCAATTCTGGAAGCACGTATGGCGCGATCGTGGGAATTGCGCCCACCGCCAATTTGCCGGCTACTTCGTCCTTGAGCTCACCCACACAGCGGCGAGCGTCACCGATCGAAGCCAAAATTTGGCGCGCATAGTCGATCAAACAACGGCCCGCTTCAGTGAGCACAACTGAACGCGGCAGCCGATCGAACAACGGCTGACCCACCTCTGCTTCCAGCTTTCGAATCTGTTGACTCAGGGAAGGCTGAGCGACGCGCACCTTGGCCGCTGCGCGCGAAAAGCTTCCTTCATCCGCCACTGCAACGAAGTAACGCAACTGGTGAATCTCCATGGCTGTCAGAAAGTTAGAAGTATGAATCAAGAATTCGGAAAGAAAAACAGACCGAAGTAGAAAATGAAGAATGCAATCGAAAGGGGCGACCTTAAACAACGCACAAAAGAATTCGCATTGCAGATTATTCGCATGTTTTCGGGATTGCCGAAGATAGCGTTACCTGAGAAGCCCACAGCGGTCTGGGCGAGAATGCCATGAACTCATTGCCATTTTTGTGGCAATCATAAAGCGATCTAAGGAAGACTCTTCTTCGTTCATCCTCCTTAATTCTTAATTTTTCCTTTTTCCTTCTTAGGTGCTCGGAATGAGCACGATCTTCCCTACCGCTCCCGCTTCCATGACCGCGCGATGCGCCTGGGCCGCTTCGGCCAGTGGAAATTCTTTCCCGATCACCGGACGCAACGTCCCGTTTTCCAAGCCGGCCACTAACGCGGCGTGAATACTTGCCATCTCTGCCGGAGGCGTGTTTGGCAAGACCATTCCGCGAAGATCGACATCGCGCTGCATCGTATCGCGTGGATCGATCTCCACCCGGCCACGGCTCCCGATAATCGCGACACGGCCGCCCTTTGCGAGAATGGTCAGATCTTTCCCGAGATTGACGTTGGCGAGTAACTCCACGATCACGTCAACGCCGCGCCCGCCGGTCGCGTTCATGATCTGCTCGAAGTGATCAGGTGCCCGATGATCGAACACTTCGTGGGCGCCCTGTTCGCGCGCCAGCTTGCGTCCTTCGTCACTGCCTGCGGTGCCGAGCACGCGCAGACCGCGAGCGCGGGCGAGTTGCACCGCTGCAGTTCCGACACCACCGCTCGCACCGTGCACCAGCACCGTTTCCCCAGGCCTGGCCTCGGCGCGCTGGAACAACCCGCGATACGCCGTCGCGTACGGTGTGCCCATGGCCGCGCCTTGCGCGAAAGAAATATTTTCCGGCAGACGATGAACCTGGTCCGTTCTGCACAACGAAAACTCCGCGTACGTCCCGCTCAACGATCCAGCGGTATAAACGCGATAGCCCGGTTTGAACTCCGTGACGGAATCGCCAATCTGTTCAACCACGCCAGCGCCATCCTTACCTGGTGTGTAAGGCAAATTCGGCAGTCGCGCATACGTCCCGGCGCGGATGTAAGTTTCCACCGGGTTAATGCCGATCGCGTGTATTCGAACAAGCACTTCACCGGGACCGGGCTGCGGAGTGGGCACTTCTCCAAACCGAAGAACTTCCGGATCCCCAAATTCCTGCACGCGAATCGCCTTCATTGTCCTTCCTTCGTCATTTTTTCTTCAGCCTTTTCGTCTTGTTCAGCCGGCAAGGTGCTAATCCTGAGGCGCAACCTGTCGGCCGCGCGCGCCACGGCATCCCGGGCACGATCGCCTTTCTCCCTGGTTTCGTGGTGCAACTGATCGATCGCCCGATCCATCGCCGCCTTGATGCTCGCGGCCGTTCCGCCTTTCTCGCACTCGCGCACGACTACGCCTTCCAGGCGCGCAACCACGGCATCCACCGTGTAAGCCGGATTCACCTTAAAACTGCCCGGCGGATGATGCTCGATCGCGCTGTAGACATTGATCACCTCTTCGCTGTGCGCGCCCCATCGCAGCACCTTGTAAAAGAGCGCGCCTTCGCGCTCGCCTTTGTAAACCAAATCGATGAGCGCCGCGACGAGCGAAATCGGGACAAGCGCGAAATCGCGCACGTTATCGAGAAATAATTTCAGTTGAAAAACGGCGACGTCCCGCAGAAACCGCCAGCGCTGGCCAGAGGCAGCAGGTGACGGTGATGACACCGAATCCATGCCGGTAATTCTATCAGGCCACGGAACACGCGTCACGAATAGTCGCCAGCCCGGTCAGGTCGTGGTAATCGATAACGGCGGACGTTTGGACGAAGGCTGCGTTGGCGATTTGGCCGCGCTCGAAGCCCAACACTGCTGGAGCGGCGCAATCGAAGAATAAGCCTTGCCGGTAAGAGGCGCGGACCCCACCGAAAATTCCGACGCGAGTCAGCGCGATTCATCACCGAAAGGCGATTTAATTCGAGAACATGTCCCTACGCTCCGTGCTCGCTTTCATCTTCGACATTGACGGTACCCTGGTCGATTCCAATGAACTGCACGTCGATTCCTGGGACCGCGCATTCCGCCGGTTCGGCAAAAAATTCCCTCTCGAAAAGTTACGCACTCAGATCGGCAAAGGCTCCGACCAGTACCTACCGGAATTTCTTACGCCGGAGGAGATCAAGCGTTTCGGCAAGGAGCTGGATCGTTACCGGTCCGATGTGTTTAGAAACGAATACCTGCCAAAGGTCCGGCCGTTTCCGAAAGTGCGCGAACTTTTTCAGCGGATCCGCAACGACAACAAACACATCATGCTCGCCAGTTCCGGCAAAAAAACTGATACGAAATATTATATCGGCCTTCTCAAGATCGATGATCTCATCGATGGATATGTCTCGGCGGACGACGCCGAAAATTCTAAACCTGCGCCCGACATCTTTTCCGCTTCGTTGGAAAAGCTCGGCGGCATTTCACCTGGTGATGCCGTGACGGTCGGCGACACAAGATTCGACATTGAAGCCGCCGGAAAGGCCAGCCTCAAAACGATTGCGTTCCTCTGCGGTGGAACATCGGAATCGGTGTTGCGCGACGCGGGCGCAATCGCCATTTACCGCGATCCCGCCGACTTTCTCGCCCGTTACGATGAGCTTTAACTCATGCCTCGCCGCCGCAAACGTAGCTTTCTGTACCGGCACTCACTTAGCCTGGTCGCAGTCGGTCTTCTAATCGTTTGGATAATTGGTTATCGATGGCTCGATCCGAAAACGCACTTGGGCGCATTTTTTGGAAATGCGATCGCTGATTGGAGCGGATCGGTCGTTATCATTCTGGGCACAAAATTTCTTTACGAAGTAGGCTCGGCCGAGAGTCGTCCCGTCAAAGGGAAAAAGCGTCCCGCGTGGTTGAACACTCTGCATCGGCATTCACTCTTGATCTTTATCATCGTGACCGGCATCGCCTGGACGATCTTGTTTTTACGAATGAACGTCGACAGCAAATGGGGCCAGGTCGTAGGCAACATCGTCTCCGAATGGGTCCAGATGGCCGGTCTCGTCTTCCTCACCAAACGATTAGTGGAGATCGGCTCCGAGGAGAGTAAATGACCTGAACACTGGGCCAAAGTCTGGAGTGCTCTATCCGGACCTCGAACGCTGATCGTGGTCAGCTTCCTCAACCCTTTTGGCAGCGGCTCCTCATTTCGGCCTTCGTGGTGTGAATGTAGTCCGATGATTGCTGCAACTCGCTGACCACTTTGGCGCGCGATACTTCTTGCGGCTGGAGTGACATCACCAAAAAAAACGCCCCGCATTTTCAGCGGAGCGCTTTTGCCGGATGCGTTATTCAATCTCGATAAACTCCGGATCACCCGGGCAAATCACCCGTTCCGAATAGACATAACCGTCCACATCAACCGCGACCCAGCAGCCGTCCACGAACGCGAAATACGTGTTCCCGATCAGCCGGACATGGTTCGCCCCGAATCGTTGGACAAAAAACTCCTTCGGGTGCCGTCCAAGACTGAACACTTCGCTGTGACGCGACCTGAACTCTTGCTTGTTGATGGTCGTCGTCTGATTTGTGCCCTTCACGTTGGTCTCGTTCGTTGTGCGCGAACGTGTCCCAGGTCCCGGTTCTTTTGTGGCGGGTTCTTTCTTGTTTACCGCCGGAGCCTGAGTGCGACCCTTAACGTTCGTCTGTCCACGTACGTTTGTGCCCGTTTCTGGTTTGGCCTCCTGCCCGGGACGCGTCTTCTTCCCTTTCGCTGGCGCAGTCGTCTGCGGTTGACTCGTTTGCCCCTGCGCCTGTTGTGGCTCCGTTGTCTGGCCTAGCGCCATGAACGGTAACGCCAATGCAGTTATTGCTGTTATTGTCAGTATCCTCATATTTCTCCCTTCTCCCTATTAATTCGCATCTCCCAAAACTCCTGGCCCCAAACGGATCGCGGGTGTTCGAACAAGCACTTCGCTGCGACTGGCTTGTTCTTTAATTTTTATTTTACTTCGCACTTGGAAACCGCGCCTTACCGTTCACTTCTCACTTTTTAGTGATGACTTCTCGCTTTCATTCACTTCTTAACTCTCCCCTCTTACTTCTTCCTTTTCTTCGTGCATCACATCATTAAGAACCTCGTTTTCGGACTCGGGGGCACATTACTGTGTCTCGCGCTCGTCGTTTGGGGCTGGGGCGATTGGACAACGTTCTTTCTCAACCCAGCGCGTACAGCCGCAATTGTTTTGGCCTTGTCCGGCGCAATCGCTTACGGCTTTTCCGGAAGCAGCGGTCTCGGAGCAGGTCGTGTCGAAGATCCCTCCAGTCGCTGGGTTTTTATTCCGATAATTATGATCGCCGTCGCGTTCACCTGGCTGCCGCCGCACCTTGATCGTCTCAACTGCTGGATCATCGATGGGAACACCATCCGTTACGTCGGACTGATTATCACCGCCATCGGCGGGTTCGTGCGCGTGGCTACCGTGTTTGAGCTCGACCATCGCTTCAGCATTTTCGTTTGCTCCAATCCGATCACCTGCTCAGGTCTGATCAGACGGTCACCTCCGATAGGTTTATGCATGAGTCATCTCACAGCCGCCTATGATCAATGATCTTTGGTACAAGAACGCAGTGATCTACTGCCTTTCGGTGGGGACCTACATGGACTCTAACGGCGACGGGACCGGCGATTTCCGGGGACTAATGCGTCGCCTCGATTATCTGCATGGACTGGGCGTGACCGCGATTTGGCTGATGCCGTTTCAGACTTCGCCATGCCGGGACGATGGTTACGACGTCTCCGACTATTACAATGTCGACCCGCGCTACGGCACGCTGGGCGATTTCATTGAGTTCACTCACGGCGCAAAACAACGCGGCATTCGTGTTTTGATCGATCTGGTGGTGAACCACACATCGGACCAGCATCCCTGGTTCAAGCAGGCGCGTTCCGATCCAAATTCGAAATATCGGAATTGGTACGTCTGGTCGAAGAAGAAACCGGCGCGAGCCAACAAAGGGATGGTATTTCCCGGCGTACAAAAAAGCACGTGGACCTACGATCGCGAAGCCAAAGCCTGGTATTTCCACCGGTTTTACGATTTTCAGCCTGACCTCAATACCTCAAATCCGGAAGTGCAGGATGAGATCCTCAAAGTCATGGGCTTTTGGATCCAGTCCGGTGTCTCTGGATTTCGCATGGATGCGGTCCCTTTCATTATCGCGACCAAGGGACCAAATGTGCGAAAGCCAAAGGAGCAGTTCGATATGCTGCGCGTGTTTCGCGAATTCCTCCAATGGCGGCAGGGTGACTGCATCGTGCTGGCCGAAGCCAATGTCCTTCCCGAAACCGATATGGATTACTTCGGCGACGACGGCGATCGCATGCACATGATGTTTAATTTTCAGGTGAACCAAAACCTGTTCTACGCGTTGGCCGCCGCCGATACGCGCCCGTTGATCAAAGCATTGAAAGCGACCAAGCCGCGGCCGGCGACGGCGCAGTGGGGCCAGTTCCTGCGAAATCACGACGAACTTGATCTCGGGCGCTTGGAAGAGAAGCAACGGCAAACCGTGTTCAAAGCGTTCGGGCCAGATAAAAACATGCAGCTTTACGATCGCGGGATTAGACGCCGCCTTGCTCCAATGCTTGGCGGCGATCAGCGCCGGCTCAAGCTGGCCTACAGCTTGATGTTCACATTACCGGGAACACCGGTGATTCGCTATGGCGACGAACTCGGCATGGGGGACGATCTCAGGCTCCGCGAGCGCGCCTGTGCGCGGACTGCCATGCAATGGTCGAACGAGCCGTACGGTGGATTTACAAAAAACCCAAAGCCGCACACTCCTGTAATCGGTGAAGGACCTTACGGGTATCAACACATCAACGCAGCGATCCAGCGGCGCGATCCGGAATCATTGCTGAACTGGACCGAGCGCATCATTCGAATGCGCAAAGAAGTTCCTGAGATTGGCTGGGGCGATTTTACCGTGTTACAAGTGCGCGATCCCGCCGTTCTCGCTCTCCGGTATGACTGGCGCAATAATTCAGTGCTGTTTTTACACAATCTTCACGAACAACCCCGCGAAATTCTCGTGGACCCGGGTGTCAATCGAGAACAGGGCAAACTGCTGGTTAATCTTCTCGCTGAGAACCACAGTCGGGCTAACAAGTCCGGCAAACACCGCATTATGCTCGAAGGTTACGCTTACAGATGGTACCGGATCGGCGGACTCGACTATCTGTTGCGCCGAACCGACATCGATCAAAAGGACACCGGGGCTGATTAAAAAACCGCCGGGGCATTTGTGCGCCCCGGCGGCTTGTCGAGATCTAACTTTTATCTTTTAATTTCTTATTATCCCATTCCGAGCGAATCGAGCGTCGGCTCATCGATCGCCGCCGTCGTGGTGAGTCCGTTATCGGCCTGGTAGGCGGTGAGCGCCTCGCGAGTCAACGGCCCAAGTAATCCATCCACCTCGCCCTTGTAATAGCCCATGTCTTGCAGCACGGCCTGCACGTCGGCAATCACCTTATCCGGTGGCTCTGCGCGGTGACCCACATAGATCGGTCCGTCATAGGCATAATATTCGGCCGACGGATCGTAACCCCATGCCGGATACCAGTAACCATTGTTCCAGTAGTAGTAACCGCCACCGATCAGCTCGACCCGGTTGTAATGCGATCGATACCAACCTTGATCGTGCCGTTCCGGATGATACGAGCGGAACACTTCGTATTGCGGGCCCTGCCAGTGTTCACTTCCCTCAATTCGACGGCTCTGGTTAAACGTAACCGCCGGAACTTGCTGCGGTTTGGGTTGCGCACGGAAGTTCGCGTGCTCCGATTTGATCTGCTGCACCTTTTGCGGATCAGGCTTTTTCGCCTTGGCTCCTGCATTGGCCTGCACATTTTGCCGGCCGGTTGGCGAAGTTGCCGGAGCCGCCGGTGCGGCAGTCGCCCCAGCTCTAGCTGTTGCCGGAGTAGCATGCGGCGATGCTTTCGCATTTGACGCAGGCGTTTTCATTCCTTTTCTGCGTTCCTGCGCCTCCTGCTTCGTGCGCGGTGTCGGCACGCTTTCCCGTTGACCGGAAACGTTCGTTTCCGGGGCGGTAGCAGATTCCTGGCTGGGTGGAGCTTTTTTGCCTTTCCCTGCGCCAGGCTCATTGGTGGCTGCGTGTTCCTTCATCGCACCCGGCGCATTCGTAGCTCCGTGCTCCTTCATCGCACCGGGCGCATTTGTAGCTCCGCGTGCTTTTGTACCTTCGCGCTGTTTTGGAGCTGAAGTTTCAGGCTTCGCCGCATTCGGCCTGGGTTGTGCTTGAGTCGCGCGCGCTTTTTCCGGGGCGCGCTTGCCCTTTGATGGTGATTGCTGTTCGACTGGCTGCTGCGCCAACGCGGCTCCTGCCAGCGCCAGTGAACAGCCTATCAGTAAACTAGTAACTTTTTTCATAATAATAATGTTTAGTCGTTGGGTGCCGGCGATCTATTCAGCTTTCCCGGATTTTCGCCGGGCTGCGTGAAGTAAATGCCTTCAATACGGCATCGATCGCCTAACGATAGATCGTGCGCTGGTTGACATCTGGTTCCTTCGCTCGTGAAGACGGCGAACTTTCTGCGTCCATCTGATCACCACTCCCTGATCAGGAATCAGTGATCCCCAGCGCCTTTAGCGCTTTTTGCCAGCCTTATCGGGGCAAATCTTCGTTTTAGGCAGCTTTTTTAGCTTTTTTGATCGACGTGACACTGGGGAACAGCATGACCCGGGCGGGAGCCTCGGCTGTCCCATTCTGACCGAAGGTAGACTCGAACGTCAGTTTTTCGTTAGCGATCTCGATTAGCGCGATATCGGCTTCACGAAGCCCCGGAGCATATTCCACCAGGGGACGATGACCGAGCGAAAGCTGTCGCACGCGGCGTGAGACCATGTTCACCAGGATTTGCGGATTAGTGATTACTTTGGAGGCGGCTGTAAGGAGATTGGCATTCATAATTTGATTCTGAGTTCTACCCGGCACCAACGTCGCACCGACTCTGGCGCGCACCGGAGGCTGACTTTCCTCCTTCGTACTTCTTGGCTTCGAAGACTAGCAACTATCGCCCAGAAAAACCGATTCCGCAACGCGGAGTACTGAGAACGCCAGAGCCCCGGCGGCGACTGCTTGCAACCGATCACCAATCACTAATCACCTGGTGTACTGCTTTCAGCCTGTGCTCGTGGAAGAAATCGTGTAGCGGCACCAGGATGATCATCGAGAAATAAACCCAGCCGCTCCATTGAATCGGTTCTGCCGGCAAAGGAAGCGCAAAGACCAGCGACACGGTCCCGACGTTTACCGGGGCCAATCTGTGTCGCCCGCAGGGTCGCCTGAGGCGGGCTCTGTTCGCCTGGGCTGGATCGAACGATGCCGCGTTCCGATCTGGTGCTGTGCTAACTCTTCTTCCCGTTCCCGCATCCATCAGCGCCGTGAAACTCGAATCGAAAATAAATAAACAGGCGACGAGAGTTGCTACCATGAAAGAAGGGAAAATTGTGAGCTTATCTATTGAAACCAAAGTGGCGATTGCCGTGGCGACTGGCTTCGTCCTGATGGTCGTAGGCGCTATGGCCCAGGGATAGCGAAGGCGGTCGCGTACCAGCTTCTTGCTTTCTGTTTCCTACACGGTCACATTGCCGACCAGATGCGAATCATGAGCGCATAAAGGAGGAGGATCGATCTTATGGCTGATAATAATGGTGGTGGCAGCAACGCTGCGGTCGTGGCCATATTCGTGATCTTTGTGATCATCGTGGCCGCAGCGCTCTTTTTCTTCGGCGGCCAATTTTTCGGCGGCAGCGGCGGCGGGACCAAGAAAGTCGATGTAAACGTCAAGGCGCCGGCGGTGGAACCCGGAAAAGTCGTGCCCAGTAAATCGCCCTGACCAAGAAGCGGCAACTACTGGTTCGTTCGCGCTATGGAAATATCAGTAACTTCCATGTTGCCGTTTCGGCTTCCCTAAATTTCAATCGGAATCCCTAACGAAAGGTAAGAGGTCAATCGGTCGCTCCTCACATCAAATGGCACCGATGGATAGCTTCTGTCTGGAGCCATGATCGCAATTCCGAGCTATTTAGCTGCTCATCCAGGAAGACAATTGGGATAAAGCCCTCGATAGCTTTTCCGTTTTCGAATTTCTGCCATGCTTGGTCAGCATCCGAAGAACTTATCGGCCGCGAATGCACCGCAACAAGCTCGTCAGCCGAGGCTCCCTCCTCTCGAATCCATGCGACGACGAATTGCTCGGTGATTTTCATGATCTGACTGGCCCTATTGATAAGCCTTCAACCCGGTGAAATAGTAATGGTGATGACGGGTGCGGAGGTTCACGGTGACTGCCTCCGCCGGTGTCAAGTGTGCTAAGCACGGGAAGCTCAGAACCCGCCTCATCCGCACCGAAAATCCCGTCATCACTACCCACCACAACCGAGAATCTCCACGTTGGTTTCAGAAAAGCTTTATACGCACCTGAATTCAAAGAAACTCTCAGTCGGTGCTACGATTTTCCCTTAGGAATACTTCGCGGAGGTCACGCTACTCGCCGGTTGCGAAGAAAACAAAGTCCCCCATCGCAATCGCGCAGATTGACGCAATGATCCGCACAATCCGCGGCGTGCGAG
>DASREQ010000050.1:0-34329 GCA_035651975.1 Candidatus Udaeobacter sp. | reverse complement strand
CGCGGCGTGATGCCTTCGGCCAAATCAACGTGAAACGTTTGTTTCACTTTCGTTGTGCCGAAGGTTAGCTCCGCTGTATAATCTCCGGCTGGAAGCAGCCTCTTCGGGTCGTCACCACCGTATTCAGCAATTAAGTCTTTTGACGGCCGCAGGTCCCAGTTCAGCCGGGTAAACCCCGGCGTCCCCGGTGCCTTCAGATTTGCGACTGGTTGTCCATTGGATTTGCTTACCGCGATTTTGATTTCATCACCGGTAAACTCACGAATCCATACCGTGAACAGCGCCCCTTCCGGTGGATTTTGTCCGCGATAGATTCCCTTGCCATTCGAATCGGCAAAGCCAGGCTGAAGATACGCACCGGTAACCGGGCGCACGATGAACAATTGAGCTGCCTTGGACGCTATCTCCGGCGTGAATTCGCGAAATGGTATCGTGTCATCAAGGATGGCGAGGCTGCGACCATGTGTCGCAATCACCAGGTCTGATGTCCGCGGATGGATCTGGATATCGTCCACGCGAACCGAAGGAACGTCTCCGATGCGCACCCAGTGCGCGCCTTGATCGAAGGAAGCAAAGACTCCGAAGTGCGTTCCGGCGTACAGTAATTTTGGATTGACTGGATCCTCGCGTATCACTTCCACGGGATCGCCTTGTGGAAGATCTCCGGTGACAGACTGCCATGTCTTTCCCAAATCGGCGGTTCGCAAAATCAAAGGACTCTCGTCACCGGAGCGATAACCGTTGATCGCTACATAAGCGACATTCGCATCGATGTTGGAGGCCTCGATTCGCACGATCCATTTGCCGTGCGCCGCCTCTGGCAAATTGTTGGTTAACTCGGTCCATTTGCCGCCGTCATTCTCTGTGATCCACAGGCGGCCATCATCCGTTCCCGCCCACAAGACACCAGCGCGCTTCGGGGATTCGGCAAGCGAAAAGACTACCCCGTAATTTTCTGCGCCGCTTCCAGTAGCATTAGTTTTAGTTGGGTCATTGTAGGTAAGGTCAGGACTAATGACCGAATACTTTTCCATTCGGTCGGTGAGTTTAAAGACACAGTTGCCACCCAAATAGATCACGCCCGGTTTATGCCGGCTCATGATCATCGGCGAATTCCAATGGAAGCGATATCGCGGCTGACCTTCCGCTGGCTCCGGACGCAAACGACGGATCTCGCCATTTCGCAAATTGATGCGGTGAACCTCACCCTCCTGACTTTCCGCATAAAAAGTATCGCGATCAGTTGGATCGAATAAGACGTAAAAACCGTCGCCACCCGCAAGAGCAGTCCAATCGCTGTTGCGAATTCCCTCCTTGCTCGGGACTCCGCTCGGTCCCACCCAGTTCTCATTGTCCTGAAGGCCACCCGCAATTCGGAAATACGGTTTCGTGTCGTCGAGCGAGATCCGGTAGTACTCGCCGGAGGGAATTTTGTTCAGATGATCCCAATTTTTTCCGCCCGCAAAGCTTTGATAAACACCTCCGTCAGTCCCGAGCAGCAAACGCTGGCACACGGGCGGTTTTGGCGGCTTGTTTTTATCTTCGGGTTTTTGGGGTTTTGGTGGCGCGGTTGTGCCGGGTTGAATTGCCAGGGCGTGACAATCCGGATGAACTTTCTCGCTGAGATCTTCGCGGAAATTCTTGCCGCCATCATCAGACGCGAGCAAAGCAAACCCCAGAATATAGACGCGCTGATCATTTGCGGGATCAATGCGGATCTGGCTGAAGTAAAACGGCCGCGGATCCAATGCACTTGTGCGTGCCCACTTTTCCCCTGCATCATCGGATCGAAAAACGCCGCCTGTCTTGCTGCGCAGATCATCCAGCCGGCCGAATCCTCCTTCGTAACTTTGCACGACCGCCATCACAACCCTCGGATTGGTTGCGCTAATCGCCAGACCAATCCGACCGGTCTGCCCGGGCAACCCGCCGGCAAGCTTCTTCCACGTCGCGCCCCCGTCGGTACTTTTGAAAATTCCTCCTACATCTTCACCGTCAGTAACGCCGGGCCCGGAGGTAAAACTCCACGGGGTGCGCTGTCGCGCATAAAGGGCAGCGTAAACTATTTCAGCATTCGTTGGATCGATCATCACGTCTCCACACCCGGTGCGCGCATCGTGCGGAGCCGCTGCTTTCAAGACTAATTTCCATGTCTCGCCAGCATCAGTGGTCTTAAACAATCCGCGTTCGCCGCCATTCGCCCATAGATTGCCCATGGCTGCGACGTACGCGACGTCCGGGCGTTTCGGGTCAACAACGATTCGAGCAATTGTGCGGCTGTTCTTGAGGCCAACGTTTTGCCACGTGCCGCCACCATCGGTTGATCGATAAACCCCGTTCCCCCAGTCGGACGAATTCCGATCATTTGCTTCGCCCGTACCCGTCCAAACTACATCAGAATCTGAAGGGGCTACGGCGACGGCACCAATGGAGAGCATTGGTTCTTTGTCGAAGATTGGTTCAAAGCTAACGCCGTTGTCGTTCGTCTTGAAAATGCCACCATGTGCAAGCCCGACATAAAAAATAAACGGATTGCGCGGATCAATCGCAATATCTGACACGCGACCGCCCATCACCGCGGGTCCAATGGAACGCGCCTTGAGATTTTTAAAAAGGACATCCGTCAACTGCGGTGGAGTCGGCAACGGCGTGGGTGTTGCAGAAGAGGATATCGTATTTGGAGAAGGCGATACTAGAGGCGCTGTGGTAGCGACGGGCGTACTTACTGATGGCGTGTGATCCTGGGCCGCGAGAATCGACAGCGACAAAATCCCGGCGGTTAAGGCGTAGAACAGGCCCGATCGGAAAGTAGTCATAACGTGCAAAATCTAATCAATGTCCGCATGGTGGCCAGCACCGGCTCCAGATTCGCGGCGTCGGTTTGCCATGCGCGGAATCACTGCAAGGTTGTAACCCTCGCAACTATTCTAAATCTCTTATGACACAGCAAGTTTTGGCAGGCAAAGTCGGTCTCGTATTTGGCGTGGCAAACAAGCGCAGCATTGCGTGGGCGATCGCAAAGGCCTGGGCCACAGCCGGTGCGCGGTTGATTTTCAATTACCAAGGCGAACGATTGAAAGAGAACGTTGAGGAATTGGTCGGTGAATTTGGAGAGAACACGCCTTTGTTCCCCTGTGACGTATCCAACGATAGTGAAATCAGATCATTTTTTGAAAATGTGCGCAAACAAACCGACCGCGTTGACTTGATGCTTCACTCGCTTGCGTTTGCGCCACGGGAAGCTTTGGAAGGCGATTTTGTGAGCACTACACGAGAAGCGTTTCGAGTGGCGCAAGATGTGAGCGCATATTCGTTAGTTGCGCTCAGTCGCGAAGCAGCACCACTCATGACTGAGGGCGGCAGCATCGTTGCTATGACTTATTACGGTTCCGAAAAAGTGGTGCCACATTACAACGTGATGGGCGTAGCGAAAGCCAGCCTGGAAGCGAGTACCCGCTACCTTGCTTACGACCTCGGTCCGAAAAAAATTCGAGTAAATTGCATTTCCGCCGGACCGGTTCAAACGCTGGCTGCGCGAGGCATCAGCGGATTTACATCAATGCTGAAGCATTACCAGGACCGCGCGCCATTGAAACGCAGTTGTGACCCGGCCGAGCTAGGCGCAACTGGAGTGTTTCTTGCCAGCGATGGCGCCGCGGCAATCACCGGCCAGGTCATCTACGTCGACGGCGGGTATCAGATAATGGGAATGTGACAAGGGTTCCTCGACTGTTCGCACAAAGAACATACTATCCCGTGATTGCACGAATCTGGCATGGCTGGACAAATTCAGCTGACACGAAAACATACGAGAACATGTTGCGCGACGAGATCCTCCCGGGGATTGCGGCGCAAGGTATCAAAGGTTATCGCGGCGCCGAGTTATTCGTCCGGGAAGCTCAGAATGAAACGGAATTTGTTACCCTGCTACGATTTGATTCAATGGATGCGGTGAAGGAATTCGCCGGCCCCGATCCGACCAGGCCCGTGATTTTCGCGCGCGCCGAAAAATTGCTTATCCGAATGGAACCCGCGCGACACTATCGCGTGGCTGCCTGACACATCTGCGCAGTCAGTCTGGCACATAAACCGCTATGCAACTCGCTTCCAAGCTCCGTGAGCTTTTGGGCAGTCAAATCGTCGCAGACGACCGCGAGACGGTCGCAGCTCACAGTGGCGACAAGTGGTTTGCAGCTCATGAACCAGATGCAGTCGTTTTCGCAAGATCGACAACTGACGTCATCAAAGTCGTCCAATTTGCGTCCGTCGAAAAAATTGCAGTCACAGCACGCGGAGGCGGGTTCGGGTATGTAGGTGGCTGCGTGCCCGTGCGCGGCGGAATTGTTCTGTCGCTGGCCCAGATGAACCGGATCAAGGAGATCAGTTTCTCCAACGCGGTCGCGGTCGTCGAGCCTGGAGTGTTTACGGCAGATTTGAAAGCGGCCGCACGCGCGCAAAAACTGTTTTATCCGCCAGACCCTGCGAGCATGAAGGATTGCACCATCGGCGGAAACGTCGCTACCAACGCGGGCGGACCGCGGTGTCTGAAGTACGGTGTAACGCGAAACTACGTCATCGGCCTGGAGGTCGTACTCGCTAACGGCGAAGTGCTCAGAACAGGCGGTCCTGTACACAAGAACAAGACCGGATTCGATTTGATTGGCCTCTTTGTCGGCTCAGAGGGAATGTTGGGCCTGGTCACCGAGATCACGTTGCGTTTGCTTCCGCTTCCACCGGCGCGCGCGACGTTATCCGCTGCGTTTGCAACCGCGGCTGGAGCCGCTGAGGCAGTGCAAGCGATCTTCGCCGCTGGATTCCTGCCTTGTTCTCTCGAAATCGCCGATCACTTTACACTCGAAGCCGCGCGACGAGATCTCGGCAAGATGCTTGTTCCCGAGGGAAGCGCACATTTGCTCGTCGATCTCGATGGCCAGGAGGAAAGTGTCCGCACGGAATCCGAAGCGATTGGCAAGTTACTCTGGAAAATGAAACCCAACGCGCTGGAAACGGCGATCGGTGAAGTCGATTGCGAGAAATTATGGGCTCTGCGCCGGCAATTCAGTAACTCTCTGCGGTCCACCGGCCTGACAAAATTAAATGAAGACGTCGTGGTGCCGCGCAGCCATCTGGTCGATCTGATGGAATTCACGGAGAGGTTGCAGATTAAGTATGAATTTCCGATTGCCTGCTTTGGTCACGCTGGCGACGGCAACATCCATGTCAATATCATGGCCGATCGTTACAATCGTGACGCGACCGTCCGCGAAAGAGTCGAGCAAGCACTCGACGATCTCTTCATTCAGGTACTCGCCTGGGGTGGCGTCATTACCGGCGAGCACGGGATCGGTTTGGCTAAAAAACGATGGTGGCCTCAGGCAACGACGGAAGTTGCGCGCGAGTTACATCGGCGTCTTAAACAAACGCTTGATCCGAACGGAATTCTCAATCCCGGAAAATTCGTTGAGCCCGAAAGCATTCGGGGTTGACTAATCCATATCTGCACCGACATTCGGCGAGCACTTTACGGCGCATCTCAGATTTGCAGCGACTGACGCGCATCCGCGTCCTCGCGAACGAAGAAAAAGAGAGATGCATTGTTTCCTTTTGGCGCTGCCTTAACACACCAATGAAACCAGGAAAACTTACTCACACGATTGCGGTCATTCTTTCGTCCGTTTCATCTCTTTTTGCACACGGCACGGGCGAGAAAACGGAGCCAGCCAAAACAAAATTCAACAAAAAGTCCGATAAATCAGAAGATGATCGCGCGACCAATACGAGTTCAATTTCGTTCATAGCAGGCCAGTTATTTAGCGGACGAACGGAGACCACACATCGGTATCCCTGGAAAAACAATATCGTCACAACCATTTTTTGGATCGGCGAGCAACCCAGCGGAAATAACCTGGTGCCGAATCGCACCAGCTCTTGGGACAAACAGTGGACAAAAAACTACGGCGGCTTTGACGATCCGAACCCGGCACGCCGCAGCGACTACATGCCTGTGAAATTCACCCCGAAACAAAATCCATTCTACTGCGCTCTTCCCTATAACGACAAGGCACGGACCGGTCACCGGCCCGAAGCGCCACAAGTTGTTCCCTGGTTTAAAGAGGCTTATCAGGGACCCGCTGTTTCAACTTGCAAAGATCGATGGGTGGCCATCCGCAAGGGAAACCGCACCGCGTATGCGCAGTGGGAAGATGCAGGTCCGTTCCGCACAGATCACTGGCAGTACGTGTTCGGCAATGAACGACCTAAACCAAACCTGAACAAGGGAGCAGGCCTCGACGTTTCTCCCGCCGTGCGCGATTACCTGGGGCTACAGCCAACTGACGTGACTGACTGGAAGTTTGTGGATTTCAGCGATGTGCCTCGCGGTCCCTGGTCAACGCACGGCGACAATAACACGTTTGTGATCAACGAACGCAAAAAGGATAAAGCCCTCGCAGAAAAAGCGCCTGGCAGGTTTGCGCGCTGAAGGAAACTTCTGTAGAGCCAGCCGTGGCGGCTGGATAATCCATTCATTCGCAGGCGGTACGCCTGCCGCTACAGTTCAATGATCCGCGCGATCGTTGAATCCCACGCGATTCCACAAGAGAATGTGGAATTTACGGTTCACTCGGCTTAGTCGTTCGGTTTGCATCGTTCTTGTTCTTGGCGCTGGGAATACGAAAGCACAGGCACTCGAGGCTGGTACTCTGCTCACGGGCAAGGAGGCCATGGGCGATTGGAGAAGCGACAGCCCCGGTGTACGACGGAAAATCACCGTTCAGGATTTGCCTCCACCGAGTTTAAACGTTCTGGCAATCAATCAAGCGCGTGTCGTCGATCGTCCTGCAAATGCTCGGCTCCAGGTCCCGCCTGGTTTTAAAAGCGAATTGTTCGCCAGTGGATTCCGTGATCCACGTTTTCTATTGACGGCGCCGAATGGCGATATTTTTGTCGTAGAGAGCCGGAAAAATCAGATCAAGGTTCTACGCTATTCCGACGGCACTAAACCGTCCCCTCCCGAAACGTTCGCCGATCACGATTTAAACAAGCCGTTTGGAATCGCTTTTTATCCGCCAGGCAATGAGCCTCAGTTCTTGTACGTAGCAAATACAGACGGAGTAATCCGGTTTCCCTATCGTAACGGCGATCTCAAAGCACGCGGCCCAGCGCAGAAGCTGGCCGCTCATCTTTCCCCCGGCGGTTTGTTACGCGGTGGCGGACATTGGACACGCGACATCGTTTTCTCGCCCGACGGAAAAAAAATGTACGTGTCGATCGGTTCACGCTCGAATGTGTCGGATAACGCCGCGGAAGAAAATCGGGCGCGCATCTTCGAGTTTAATCCCGACGGCACCGGGCAAAAAGTGTACGCATGGGGAATTCGTAACGCAGTCGGCATCGCGTTCCGTCCTGGCACGAAGGAGCTTTGGATGAGCACCAACGAGCGGGACGAAATCGGTGAGAATTTGCCACCGGACTACATCAGCAGTGTGAAACCCGGCGGGTTCTATGGCTGGCCCTGGTTTTACATTGGCAATCACCCTGATCCACGTCACAAAGGGAAACATCCAGAGCTGGCGAGTAAGGTCATTGTTCCGGATGTGCTCGTACAGGCGCACTCTGCTTCACTCAATTTGTGTTTCTATGACGCAGACCAATTTCCCTCCGAATACAAGGGTGACATTTTCGCTGCATTTCATGGTTCATGGAACCGGATGAAGCGCACTGGGTATAAGGTCGTGCGTGTGCCGTTTGACCAAGCCACTGGCAAACCGCGAAATGAATACGAGGATTTTGTGACCGGCTTCCTCACGGCAGAGGGCAAAGTCTGGGGTCGCCCCGTGGGACTTACCATTGCGAAAGATGGCAGTCTTCTCCTCAGCGAAGATGGGAACGGCACCATCTGGCGTGTGAGTCACGGGAAATGAGCAGAAGCAGATAACTCGCGGAAAAGAAAATTGCTGGCTGCTCTACCGCGCATAACCTGCTTCAAAACGGGATGAAGATCGGTTTTGCCCAAATCAATTCTATTGTCGGGGATCTGAGAGGAAACTACGAACGAATCATCGGCGCCTATCAACGGCTCGCTGCCGCGGGTGCGGAATTAGTGCTGACGCCTGAGCTGGCAATCACCGGCTACCCGCCCCAGGATCTCGTCTTTAAATCGCGGTTCGTTCCCGAAAATCTTGCGGTACTGGACAAGTTGCACGCTTCTGTTGGAGACACGCCGTTGGTCGTCGGGTTCGTTGATCGCAATCACGGACGGGGAAAACCATTCCACAATGCTGCGGCCCTGCTCGAGCTCGGCAAACCGATTCGCAAAACTTACAAGTCGCTTTTGCCCACCTACGATGTGTTCGACGAGGACCGTTATTTTGAACCGGCCACGCGTGTGGAGCCGTTTGACCTCAATGGGCAGAAAATTGGAGTGACTATCTGTGAGGACATCTGGACCGATGAATATCTGCCGCGGCCGCTTTATGAGGTAGAACCGGTGCGCAGTCTTGTGGACCAGGGAGCACAAATCATTTTAAATCTGAGCGCATCGCCATTTCGGCTGGGAGCGCCTGCGTGTCGTTTTGAGATGATCGCCGCGCAGGCACGCGCATATCACCGGCCGATCTGCTATTGCAATGCCGTCGGAGGTAACGATCAGTTGATTTTCGATGGCAACTCCATTGCGGTGAATGCTTCGGGCAATTGTATCGCGCAGCTGGCGGCCTTCGTTGAGGATGAGAAAATTGTGGATACTGATTCGGGGGACACCATCGAGTTCCGTGAGGCGAAAACTCCGGAACAACTCTTTGCCGCACTCACGCTTGGTCTTCGGGATTATTGTCGCAAATGCAACTTCCGTTCCGTAGTTCTGGGTTTGAGCGGCGGGATCGATTCCGCTGTCACGGCAGTCATCGCCGTTGCTGCGCTCGGAGCGGAGAATGTAATCGGGGTTTCCATGCCCAGTCCGTACTCGTCGCGTGGCAGCATTGATGACGCGAGCAGACTCGCCCGCAAGCTGGGCGTCAAATTTCTGGAAATTCCAATCACCGACGTATTCCCGATCTTCAAAAAACAGTTCAACGAGATTTTCAAAGGGCTGCCGGAAAACGAGACAGAAGAAAACATGCAACCTCGCCTGCGCGCGATGATTTTGATGGCGCTCTCAAATAAGTTTGGCCACCTGGTGCTTAGCACTGGTAACAAGAGCGAGCTGGCGGTCGGCTATTGCACATTGTATGGCGACATGGCAGGCGGTCTGGCGGTGATTAGTGATGTGCCGAAGACGATGATTTACGAGCTGGCGCACTGGATCAATACCGATAGCGAAGTCATTCCGAAATCCACGATTGAAAAGCCGCCCAGCGCGGAGTTGAAACCAAATCAAAAGGATCAGGATACCTTACCCCCGTATGACGTTCTCGATAAGATCCTACAGCTTTATGTGGAAGAAAATCTGAGCGCGCGCGATATCATCACGCGAGGGTTCGATGAAAAAACCGTGCGATGGGTGCAGCGCCGGGTCGACCGAAACGAATACAAGCGGGAGCAAGCTGCGCCGGGATTAAAAGTCACTAGCCGCGCCTTCGGGATGGGTCGGAAGATGCCGATCGCGCAACGATACGTCGACTAAGCAAACAAGTGCACCGTGCAGGAATCGAACCTGCAACCCAGTGTTTAACGCAGATCGTTTTTTGAGTGGCATTGAGTGTCTTGTGACTTTCATAAGTGGTTGACAATAACTACCGGGTCACTACGCTCAGCTACGGCATGGCCGTGTGCACTTATACCCGCAAAGATTCACCCTATTTTTGGCTGCAGTGGGGATCGTACGCCAATAGGACAAATCGGTCGTCTGGCGTACGTATCGATGATCCAGCTGCTGATTATAAGCTCGCAAAAGCGATCAATAAAATCGAGGCCCGCCTTCTCGTTCACAATTTACGTTCTGGCTGGGAGTGGGTCACGGTGTTTTTCTCAGGTGTTTATAAGAATTCGCCCGATACATTGCGAATTCACCTCACCTCCTGGAACTGGTTGGCCACATACTTGCGCGAGCGTGGGATCACAACACCAGAGGCGCTTACTCGACAGCATGTGTTCGAATATCTGGATTGGCGGACTGCGCAATGTAAGGAAAAATCTCGACGTTCGCCGAAGCGAAACACTGCGCTTTTCGAAATGCGTGTGCTTGGTCGCATCATGAACGAAGCCGTGCTCCGAGAAATGGCTGATCGTAATCCGGCGGCCAACCTTGGTCTCAGGCGCGATCCCCCGGACCCGAAGCCGGAAATTCTGCCGGAACAGCAGAATGAAATCTTTGCGGCATTACGAAAACGACCGGCTTGGATGCAACGTTCGTTTAGAATTGCGCTCCAAACAGGACTCCGACGTGAAGACACTATCATCGACTTACAACGGAACGTTGACTGGCAACACGCACGTATAACCGTGCCTGATCCGAAAGGTGGACCAACAAAGGCCTTTACCTTTCCAATCGTGCAGATGTCGATCTTATCTTATCTCCGAAACATTCCCGACCGTTTTACCTGGGATCATCCGGAAGAATGCAAATCCGGAAAACCCATCGGCGTTATTTGGCGCGATTTTTTTAACGAACTTGGAATGCCAGACATCTGTTTTCATTGCACGCGAGTTACTTTCATTACATGGTGCCATCGCCAAGGCCTGCCCGAGAACGTCATCATGAAACTGGTGAATCACGCGAGTACGGAGATCCACCGGATCTATCAGCGACTGAATGTGGACGACGTGCAGGCGTGGCGAGATCGAGTGAACGATCCTTACGTGGCGCGAGTCGCCGTTAGCTCAAAGTAACTTTATAAAGAAGGGCTCCGCTAGCGGTCAGCGGGCCAAGGCTTCATTCCGGGTCAATCGACCATACGCAAGCAGATTCGGCACAGTGCAGAGCGATCAATCATGATCTTGTGGAGCAGATGCGCTGTACCGTTGCCTCGGCTTAATCTCTGGGGCACACGAGCGGCTTCGAAATTGGGATCGTACAGCCTGCCAGTGCTAGGATAATACTGCCGACGGCCGCTGTCTTCGAGGTGGTGCGCAATCGCCTCCACCTGTCCCCTCACCCTTCGCTCTGCTTTTGTATTCCGGCCGCCGAACTATCTGCGGCTTGCTTCTTGCGCACTTCCTGTGCGGCTTTCGCTTGCTCAACCAGCCAGGCTTTACCTTGGCCTCGTCGTAGTCGAATTTCTTCTGAATATCCGCGGGAAACTCGCTGAGTGGAATACGCCCCACCCACTCCGGAGTGGACAATCGTGATACTTGCCGGCGTAACTTCCGTCACGTGCGCCTTTTCGAATCACTGGCCATTGGTCGTGACAAGCGTTTGCATGTCATCCCCGAGTAGCTGCCAGGCAAACATCAGAGCGTAAACCAGCAATAAAGTTACTTTAACCCCCCGCTGCAGGAGTTTGAGGAGGGTCAATCCTGATTTCACGTCGGGTCCCAATATCCATATGAACCGGTTAACGCATCGATAACTCGGCGAGCAGCTATGCGACGCGACGCGTCGAGCGCGCCTTTGATATCCGACCGCGAGATATTTAAGACTTCGGCGAGGCGACGAATGTATTTCCTATCGAATGCCTTCATGTGCGGAATCCCATGAATGTTGTGCATCCAAATGTACAGCCTTACGTGAGGAACACCGATTTTCTTCGCGAGCTGAGCCAGTGAAAAGCCGCAGGATTTACGGTGGAACTCGATGAGCTTTTGAAAAGGGGAATGCGGCCCAATATACTCGATCGTGTTGACCGTCGGAGGCATGGGGATTTGGTTCAAACCGAAACGAGATTTGTCCATAGATTTGTGATTACTGCAGTTATTTAATTATTCTTCATGAGAATAATGCAAGTCGAAATTTCTCTTACAACCAGCGTGGGTGAAGAAGACTCGCGCTTCAGACTTAAAAAACGTGATCGGCGAACGTGTGCGGCTTGCACGGTTAGCGATGCATCCTCCAGTGTCGCAAGAGGACCTCTCCGGTCGTTTAGCGGCAAGAGGTATTCAGATTACTCAGACAGGAATTTCCAAACTGGAGAATCGGCAGCGCTACGTGATGGACTATGAAGCGGCTGCAATCGCAAACGTGCTCCGGGTTTCGGTGGCATGGTTATTTGGTGAATCGAAGGGTTCGTAACAGCCCATGTAAAGCCGGTTCAAGCACGCGGCCGTTAGCCGAATCCGATCGGCCGAGCGGCGTCGCGATCCTGTACGACAGTCGCCAACGAGCCGCATCGCCGACTGCACAACACCTGCCGGAATGAATAGATTTCTGGCGCAGTACTCCTGTCTGCCGGTTTGGTTCGATGAATACCGGCCAAATCATAATGATCCGCAAAAGGAAGCAGTCTTGCGTGGCGCTTTTGATCGAAACTCAGGCAGCGAAAGGCTTGGCAGACCATTTCAACCGCACCCGAAGCGCAAGAATCTTCACCACGCCGCTGGTTACAGGCGAAGGAAGCTCGTCCGATGCCGCCACTAGGTCGCGATACGGCCACGTGAACATCAGCGAACGCGAATGGGTGATGGCGCGAAACGCTACCTGAAATTGCAATTAAATTGCAAATACTACTACTTAATCGGGCGTTTTTTGATGGAAAACCGTCCCAAATTCCTCAAAAACATGCTCGAATTGCACGATAATTGGATGCGGGACGAGCAAATTCGTGCACGAATTGTTAACGAACGCGTGCGATTCGTATATGCGACATCCTGGTCCGCTTTTGTTGCGCTTTCACGCATGTTCGAAGGTGCCGGCGCCGAGGAACGGGCCGGAATGGAAGAGGCTTTCCGTGACGCGCTACTCATTCATGGCGAGCAAGCATTGGAAGACGTATTCAGCGAGACGTTCCTTACCCGTTTCTGGAGCGACGTCATGTCAGGATTACAGCGCGGCAAGATTAAGAGCAGGTTTTTCGACGTTCGTCACGTGCAGGTGGTCGAAGACGGATGCCTGAAAGAAGTCACCGCAGGAGACGACAACGCCATAAAGGTCTGCTACATCGCCCCGAAGTCCATTTTCGATGACTATGCCCAAGACTTACGATCGCGCGGCGAATCGCCACCACTCGATCTCAGGGATTTGCGGCGCGAAATGGGCAAGGAACCGTACTGGATCGCCGCGCCAACCCGCGAGCCAAGGGTTCATCGCGCTCGAATCAATGGATCCCTCCAGACTTGCTGGGTCATCAGCCTTGAACGTAATGGCAGCGGAAGCCACGTCTTTCCTTTCGGCGAAGAACCTCGAACAAATCCTCGATCCTAACCAACCCGAGGCCGACGAAGACGAAGTTAACGCCAAACTCCAAGCCGAAGCCAAAACGGCCAATAGTTCCATCTAGAACACGCACGGTCCTCGGCCCTCAAAATGTCCAGTTCTTCCTTTCGTGTTCCATATGGGAATACCACACTTTAGCTGAGTAGCAAAAACGCTACTCAGCTACCCGTTTGCTACTCACCTAAGTCCCTGAATTAACGCCAGTTGCCAAAATGAGTAGCTGAGTAACCAAAAAACTCGATACTCACTGTTTATGTGCGAGCGATCTTAAACGACTGCGGGTTTGCTGGTCGTTTAAGGCTTTGCGGCGCGCATAGTATATCATTTTTTGCTACTCAGCTACTCACTACTACTATTTTAATGAGTAACTAATTGTACTAAAGAGAGATAAGTGGTGAGTAGCAGGGGCGATTTTGTGAGTAGCACGCTACTCACTCCCGATCATAGCCCAGCATTTAAAGTTTCATATGAAACTTTTAGCTTACCTTGGTGGAAAAAAAACCGAACCAGGACCTTCGAGGTTGACAATTTGCTCGGTTCATCAGTGTCGTTTACTAACTAGCGCCAGTACATCACCCGCGATACAGCAGAGGCAGTCGATGAACCCCCTTTGGCGTCCTGCTGCTTGCCTTGCTTAGAAAAACGCCGATGCTTTGAGCTCGACATGCCGAAACTCATTGTCGATCGCGTACGCAAACACAAGAGACCTCCGTGCGGGCGACTCATTCAATACCGCGAGGCACATTCGCCGTTTCAAAAGCTTATCGACTCACAACGAAAACGGCTTGGCCTGTCAGGACGACGACTCGCCGCGAGAATTGGTGTTTCTCAGTCGACGCTCTTTATCTGGTTACACAATCTCAATGGTTTCCCGCATCCGAAGGCTTTCAAACCAGTGCACCTGCAGCGTCTTAGTCAGGTGCTGAAGATCCCGCAAATTAAGATCAGCACAGCCCTAGACGCTTCTAGGCATATATTCACGCCGAGGGAAAACCCGATGCCCCATGCCCCTTTCGATGCCTTCGGCCAATTTATCGAAATCCTTGAACACGATAAGCGTCGCAACGTCTCACGCAGTTACGTACTCAACTTGGCCAAAAACCTGTACCGTGGCTCCCAGGTGAAAAAGTAACTTTGCCGATTTGCCTTGCTACGCCTGCGCCAGCACTTCTGAGCACCAGTGGCTATGATAAAATCTGGCCGTTAACGGTTGCGATGCCAGTCCCCCACACCCCAGCGCGTAAATTTAGGGTGGATTAATTCGTTAGGAAATTTGTCGAGTAATTATTTTCGGATCCGCAGCTCCCGAAAGCCGATTTTCTCCGGAGCAGAACAACTCCGGAAACTATATCCCCCCAAGCTAAACAACTTAAAGGACGTTTCCGCGGTGCGTCGCTTACGTTGTTTTTGGGGTTGAAACTGGATCAGCGCTCCGATTCGTGCGCGCGTAGAAAAAACGCGCGCGCGCGGCAAGCCACGATATCTCAGCGGCTTAGATTAGGTGCAATTTGCACGCGTTGCAGTGATCGCAAGCGAGCCGCTTGCAAACAGACCTAAACACCAATTAGGAAAGGTAAGATCGGTCACACGCGGGCATGGGAACCGTCGAATAGCGACGCCCTTGGTTCGGACAGGAATTCTGCTCTTTATGCGCGTATCGGAAACCACCATGATTTTGACGTGAGGTCAGAAGACAAGAGCGCGTCGAATTAAGTGAAAAGCGCGATCTGTTCTACCGATGAGCGCCGCTAAACACCCCACAAACAAATCAAAGTTAAGCCGTATCGAAAATGCGCGAGGACGAACAATCGATAAAATCGACACGGAGTTGTTTCAGCTCGCGCGCGAGTGCGATCGATCGTACCGCTCTGGCATTACCCCATCGTGTGAAACGTATCGAAAGTATCGATTATCTCTATTAGTGTTGGGTTAAAACCGGATATATCCTCAAACATGCCTCCGAAATCTGCTGGCGCAGCCAAACATCCCGCTCGAAATCCTATTCACATCACCAGTCACGACAAGCGGCTGCTCGAGGAACTGCTCGCCGAAACCGAAGCTTTGCGCCCGGAATCCCGAAGTGACTTGAAAGCTCTCGCTGAAGAGTTAAAGCGCGCTATCATCGTTGAGCCTGAGAAGGTACCTCACGATGTCATTACGATGCAGTCGCGTGCCGAGCTGGTCGATCTCGATACCGGCGAGACCGTGACCTACACGCTTGTTTTTCCCTCGCGAGCAAACATTGAGGCCGGGAACATTTCTGTTCTGGCACCCGTTGGCGCGGCAATGCTCGGGTATCGGGTAAATGACGAATTTGAGTGGCAGGTACCAGACGGCGTCCGTCGCATGCGCGTGAAACAAATTCACTATCAACCCGAAGCTGGCGCCATGTCCGGACGCTGAACGGGAAGCGAACTCATTCGGTAGATTCCGCTGCTCGTATCAACGAGTTACGAACAGATTCGTGTATGCGTGTTGAGTGATGGCAATAGCAGCTGAATGCTTAACTAACCGTTCTGCCGTTATCGCATAGAACTCGCTTGCGCACTACTCAACCTTGGCGATCACTTGCAGATTGTAATGCTTAAGTTCCACGCGATCGATGACGGTGTGCACAACCGTGAACCCGCGACCGTCGGACGAGCAGACTTCCACCGCGGCGGAAGAGTTTTTTGACCGAGCGATTCTTCCAGAAGCTGTAACTGTGCACTGATTGACGGTTGCGAAACGTGGAATTCTTTCGCTGCTTTTTCGTACACCGCCTTTACACGCAACCATCCAGAAATAGCGCAAATGATGAAAGTTCAGCCATTCCATAGCCAAAGGATATACAAACGGAAGCTATCGGTCGCCGCAAATCTAAAGATTAGTCTGTCAGGCCAGCGCCCGCGTAGGTTTACAACACCGACTGTCGTTTATGCTATCGAACCCGGCGGCAGGATGCTTTAATTACCTGCACTGAACCAATGAAATCCAACAAGCCGCGCCGAATCCTGGTGCCGATCGACTTTTCTGAGGAATCAATGAATACGCTGCGCTTGGCGAAACTACTCGCCGAAAGGTGGCGTGCGCAGCTGGATCTGCTTCATGTGATCGCTCCTTTACCACCAACTTTCCCGCCGCCTCGTGGGACATTTCCCATCGCACCTTCAGCAAAAAGAACGGCGCGCGCGGATCTCAAGCGGTTGGAAAATTTCGCCTTCGAGCAATCGGTTCAGCCGCTCCCGTATTCATGCACGATTCGCCTCGGCGCCTCGGCAGAAGAGATTAACGAAACGGCACGCAAGACCGACGCAAACTTGATCGCGATCGCGACCCGTGGCTACATGGGATACTAGACCGCGGCGGAAGGCAATTATTCGAGCATGCCAGTTATGCGTCGCGGACGCCGATTTTTCACAATTATTCTCATACTCGGCTGCGGTGTGCTCTGGCTCCGCCACTACAGTAGGCTGCCCTCGTTGGATGGCCGCACTGTTTCAAGCGCAGTAAATGAGACGCGCGAGACGCAGCTCGGACATGTCGTTGCTCCGCTTCTAGAAGCGCATCCGAATGTCTCCGGCATTTTCCCGCTCCGCGATGCTCGCGATGCTTTCGCCGCGCGCATGCGCCTGGCTCAGCGAGCCGAACGCACGCTTGATGTTCAGTATTATATCTGGCGGAATGATATGACTGGTACGCTGCTTTTTCAGGCGCTACATGATGCAGCCGACCGTGGCGTTCGTGTACGTTTACTCCTGGATGATAACAACACATCTGGGCTGGATTCGATTCTCGCCGCGCTCGACTCCCATCCAGACATAGAGGTTCGGCTGTTCAATCCGTTCGTCATTCGCAAACCGCGGATTGGTTACCTGACTGACTTCTTTCGGGCTAATCGGCGGATGCATAACAAATCGTTTACCGCAGACAACCAAGCGACGATTATCGGCGGCCGTAATATTGGCGATGAATACTTTGGCGCGACCGAAGGTGTGATCTTTGTCGATCTCGATGTGCTGGCGATCGGGCCAGTGGTGCACGATGTCTCGACTGATTTCGATCGCTACTGGAACAGCGCGTCGTCATATTCTGTGGATAAATTGTTGCCCCGAGTCACCGCGGAACAACTCGAAGATCTCACGGCAGCGGCGAGGCGCATCGAAGCTACGCCTGCAGACATCGATTTTGTGAATGCTGTGCGTGAGTCACCATTCATGCAGCAGCTGGTTGCGAGGACGCTGCAATTTGAATGGGCTAACACGCACATGATCAGCGATGATCCGGCTAAGGGACTTGGACGCGCTAAGCAGGAAGAATTGTTTCCAGAGCGGTTAAAGAAAATAATCGGACAACCCACAACTGAGCTCGAACTAGTCTCTGCTTATTTCGTGCCTACCGATGCCGGAGTGAAGTCTTTCGTCGACTTCGCGAAAGGTGGCATCAAAGTGAAGATACTTACGAACGCACTGGAAGCGACGGATGTTCCGGCCGTGCATGCTGGGTATGCCAAGCACCGCAAGGAATTGCTGAAAGGTGGAGTTCAGCTTTATGAATTACGGCGAGTGTCGGCAACTGACATGCGAGGCAAACACATTGGCGTTTGGGGAAGTTCCGGTTCGAGCCTGCATGCAAAGACGTTCGCGGTGGACGGCTCGCGCGTTTTCGTCGGCTCGTTCAACTTCGATCCGCGCTCGGCCAAGCTGAATACCGAGCTGGGTTTCGTTATTGAAAGCCCGGCCCTGGCGCAGGACATCGAAAGAACCTTCGCCACTCGCGTTCCAAATCACGCGTATGAAGTTCACTTATCAAACAAAGGTCAGCTATGTTGGATCGCGCATGACAGTGATCGCACAGTTCGGTACCACAAGGAGCCGGGGACGACCTTCTGGTTACGCGCTTTTGTTTGGCTTCTTTCGTTGTTACCTATTGATTCCTTCTTATGATCGCGTGTGGGCTTCGGATAAGCGCGAGTCGCACCTGTAGCGCGAACCCCTACGGTGACAACGAGCAACGCGATTGATCCGCAAGTTCGCATCGGCCACGTTCACTTGAAGGTCGCTGACTTGGAACGCGCGCTCAGCTTCTATTGTGGTGTACTCGGATTCGAATTGATGCAGCGGATGGGCGCGGACGCGGCATTCGTGTCCGCTGGCGGTTACCACCATCACATCGGACTCAATACTTGGGAGAGTCGCGGCGGTTCGGCACCACCAGTGGGAACGACTGGTCTGTTTCACGTTGGAATCCTTTATCCAACGCGCGCTGCGCTGGCCGATGCATTACGCCGACTGATCAAAGCTGGCATCCAAGTGGATGGCGCGAGCGATCATGGCGTAAGCGACGCGCTCTACCTTCGGGATCCAGATCAAAATGGGATAGAGCTGTACTGGGATAAACCGCGCGAATCATGGCCACGCACACCCAACGGTGAACTTGCAATGTTCACGAGTCCGCTCGATTTGAAAGCATTCCTGCGCGAAGCAGAGCGTTCGTAAAGTCCCGCACAATCCCGCAACTGGTGCACACGTTTTTGAGCTGGGTGGCGGCGGAGCGCATGCTGAATTGCATGTCGCGGTGCAGCCTGATTTGCCCGTCAGCGCAGCAGGGCGCCGGCGCCGTTCATCACGTCGCATTTCGCAGCCGCGATTCTGACTACAACGCCTGGGCTGATCGCTTGAACGAGTTCAGAATTCCCAAATAGCGGAAAGGTCGATCGCTTTTGGTTTCGCAGCCTCTATGTGCGCGAACCGAATGGCGTTCTATTTGAGATCGCCACGGATGGACCCGGATTTGGAATCGACGAAGATATTTCGACACTTGGCGAGCAGCTCGTCTTACCGCCATTTCTTGAGTCCCATCGCAGACAGATTGTCGCCAATCTGGAGAAGCTCGATTTAGCAAGCTCAGTTGTAGGTTCAAAGCACGCCTTCTTCGACATCATAGACATCGAAGAAAAACTTCACCTTGCTCTCAGGCTTGCAGAATTGGGGGATATAAGTCTCGAAATACTCCTGTGTGCTCTGAGATAAATCGCACAGGCGCAGCCCGATCATTTCATTGTTCCACTTCATGATCGCTTTGGGATCCTTCTCTGTCGCGTTCTCTCGCACCCAATTGTCGATTTCTTCATCGCTCGCGCCAGTTGCGACGAATTCCTTGAATTTAGCCGCATCGAGTCCGGTGAATTTCCAGAAGTACGCACCGAGTCCGCAGGGGTAAAAATTGTACTCGCCCTTGATCCCCAGCAGATCAGCGCGGGCTTTATCCACCATGCGCGCAGCGATGACAAACCCGCCAAGCTTTTGGCGCGGGCTGCGTGGCGGTGTCTTTCGCAAATCCCGGGCGATTCTTTGGAGTTTTTCTTTGTTCATGTCTTGCAGTTGGATCCAAGTAATGCTGCTTCGTTTTTCTTCCAAGGCTAAATGGTTAATGATGGTCCGGAAGAGCAAAGATCGCGACCCAGGCGGGGCCACTTTCTGTCTGCACAATGCCGTTCTTCATGCCTCCTGCGACAGCAACATACTGTTTGCCTCCAGCAGGTAAGTAATGGTGCCGCCTCCGATCGCATCGTGCATATCCTTCTTCAACAGCACGTGACCATTGGCGCCATCAAAAGCGAGGAAGTTGCCGGTCGTGTCGCCGGAGAAGAGTACGCCGCCCGCCGTGGGCGTGACCGAAGCGACCAACGCGGTATTCGCATCGTATTTCCACAACACTTTGCCGCTGTCTGCATCAACCGCTGTGATATGGCCAAATCGCTGACTCTTTGAATCTTGATCGCCAAAGGCATTGGCTGATCCAATGAATGGCTTACCCGGCACCCTCTTTAGATCTTCAGGCCCGCCAAGTTTGACTGTCGTCGCCCAATCAATGGCGGGGACAAAAAGCGCGTTTAATGGGGGCGAATAAGATGGGCCGTACCAATTCGTTCCGCCCTGCGTGCCCGGGAGGAAACGCGTACCTTCCTTCGTCAGCGGCGCGGCAGTGTTCTCGATGCGCGTGACAGCAGTTTTGAAGAGCTCGTCTTTGAGATCGCGACTGAGTCCGTACAAGTAACCATTCTTGCATGCAGCCGCGACTATCCGGCGCCCAGCTTTGGAGTTAAGCAGAATTGGACTCGCCGCCACGTCCCAATCGTGAAAATCGTTTTTGACGAACTGGTGATAACCTTTCAACTCGCCGGTTTTCGCATCGAGCGCGACCACGCCGCAGCTGAACAGATTGTCACCAGGCCGATACTCTTTCACGAAGTCGGGTCCCGGATTGCCAACGGGCACGTAAACAATGCCAGCCTCAGGATCGAG
This sequence comes from Candidatus Udaeobacter sp., assembly GCA_035651975.1. Classification (GTDB taxonomy): domain Bacteria; phylum Verrucomicrobiota; class Verrucomicrobiia; order Chthoniobacterales; family UBA10450; genus Udaeobacter. The sequence continues at coordinate 13,737 of DASREQ010000050.1, read as the reverse complement.
AGCGAATGACGAGTAAACGCCGCCACCTGCCCTATGCTTGTCAGGATCGTTCGGCCAGGTGTCAGCGCCTTCGCCGGTTGAAGGCACGGTGTCGAAATTCCAGACCTGCTTCCCGGTGCTTGCCTCAAAGGCGCGAATGTGACCGATGCCCCCCATATCGCTCCCGGAATTTCCAATCAGCACGAGACCATTCCACGCGACCGGAACAGCCGTGTAATATTCGCCGGCAGCAGGATCGACGCTCGGCACGTCCCAAAGCACATCACCAGTTTTGGCATCCAGCGCGAGCACGTGGCCATCCATCGTCCCGCGAAACAATCGCTCGTCGGCATACGCGACTCCACGCACTGGTGTCCCAATCATGTGCGTTGTTGGTTTGATGGTGCGCACCCATCGCTGTTTGCCGGTGCGAGCGTCGATCGCGTAGGTACTCGTGACCGTGGTGATGAACATCGTGTCGCCAACCACCACCGGTCCGCATTGAAAACTTAGCGTCTCAGGAATTTTGAATCGCGCTACTTCCTTAAGTTGCGCCACGTTCTTAGTGTTGATCTGGTTTAACGGCGAGAACCGCGTCGCATCGTAGCCACCATTGTACCCAAGCCACTCCGTATCCGCTGCATCAGCCTTCGCTTCGGCCACTTCATTCAGCGGCATGCCGCAGCCAAAAAAAACCGCCCCTACGACCACAGAGCAATACAGCCATTTCATTTCAAGCCTCTCTTTGAATCGTTTCCTGAGCTGCGGTTGGATTGCCAACGACAGGCCCGCGAGCGATATCGCGATGCTGGTCGTGGACTCTTTCTTGTCGTCGCGGAGCTTGGCGATCATATCGAGTGGTTCGACATAGTCTGTATCATTGTTCACGACCACGCGATCTTGCGGACGGCGCTCAGCAATATCATCTGTCGCTAGGGCAAGCCGTTTGCGATTGCAAAGTACGGCGCGTGTTCTCATCATCTGAAAGCAGGGAATCACGATGAACAATCCGATCCGAATTCTGGGAATTTCCGGAAGTCTGCGGCGTGAGTCATATAACCGGACCGCATTGCGCGCAGCCGCCCAGCTCGCGCCGGAAGGCGCGACGGTGGAAATCTTTGAGCTCGACGGCATTCCCGGCTTCGATCAGGACGACGAGCAAAATCCGCCCGCCAAAGTGGCGGAACTCAAGCGCAAGATTCGCGAGGCCGACGCAATTCTCTTCGTCACTCCGGAGTATAACTACTCGGTTCCCGGCGTGTTGAAGAACGCAATTGGTTGGGCATCACGTCCCTACGGAGACAGTGCGTGGAACGGCAAACCGGCAGCGATCATGGGCGCGTCCATCGGAAACATCGGCACCGCGCGCGCGCAATATCATCTGCGCCAGACGATGGTGTTTCTAAATATGTTTCCGCTTAATCAACCCGAAGTGATGATCGGTAATGCGGCCGAACGATTCGACGCACAAGGCAATCTCGCGGACGAGACGACGAAGGGTTACATTCGTAAGCTTCTCCAGAGTTTGATCGATTGGACTGGGCGAGTCGGAGCAGCGCATGAAGCAAAAGACGGGTAGCAAAACGCGACGGAATCCTGCGACGTCAAACGCGAAGAAGACGGCAGTTGGGTCCGACAAGATCGCCGGACTCAACAAGCTTCTGCCGGGTTTGGAGGCGCTCTATAAACACATTCATTCGCACCCGGAGCTTTCGATGCAGGAAACGCGCACGGCAGGGATTGCGGCGAAACGATTACGCGCTGCTGGTTATGAAGTCACGACCAACATCGGCAAAACCGGCGTGGTCGGCATCCTGCGCAATAGTCACGGCCCTACAGTCATGCTCCGCGCGGATATGGACGCGCTTCCTGTCAAGGAAGAGACCGGGTTGCCGTATGCGAGCACCGTCACCGCGAAGGATCGCGATGGAAACACTGTGCCGGTGATGCACGCATGTGGTCACGACATGCACGTAGCCTGCCTTGTGGGAGCGACCACCTTGTTAGCAGATACCCGCGACGAATGGCGTGGAACCATTATGGCCGTGTTTCAGCCCGCAGAAGAAACTGCGGAAGGCGCGCAGGCAATGGTGAATGACAAACGCTTCGCGCAATTTCAAGAAGCTGATGTTGTTCTGGGTCAGCATGTGATGGTCGGGCCGGCTGGAGCAATCGGCGGCCGTAAAGGCGTGATCACGTCCGCCGCCGACAGCCTGCAGATTCGGATGTTCGGGCGCGGCGCGCATGGCTCGATGCCTCAAGCCAGCATCGATCCGGTGATCATGGCGGCATCCACTGTTCTGCGATTGCAAACGATCGTCTCGCGCGAGATCGCTGCGACTGATGCGGCGGTCGTGACAATCGGTTCGCTGCAAGCCGGCACGAAAGAAAATGTGATCCCAGACGAAGCGATCATTAAACTGAACGTGCGCACCTTCGATGAAGCAGTTCGCAAGCGCGTGCTTGCCGCGATCACCCGAATTGTGAATGCCGAAGCGGAAGCGTCAGGAGCGCCTAAACCGCCTGAGATCAAAGCACTCGATCGTTATTCTCTGGTGAGCAATGATGCAGAAGCGACGGAGCGAGTTGCGGAAGCGTTCCGCCGTCATTTCAGTCGCGGACACGTCGTGCAAGTCCAAGCCACATCCGCGAGTGAGGACTTTGGTTCGTTCGGGACGTATTGGGGTGCGCCCTCTGTATTCTGGTTCATCGGCGGTACTGATCCTGCCGTTTACCAAAAGGCAAAAGCCGCCGGCCGCGTGAACGATATTCCGACAAATCATAATCCGCGTTTCGCGCCCGTTATCCATCCGACGTTGGAGACAGGTGTCGAAGCGCTGGTTGTGGCTGCAAAGGCGTGGCTCGCGAAGTAAGCGCCGTACAAAATGAAAATATTGGTGCTGGCGCTCGATCTTGGCGGCACATTTGCGTTCGCACTTAATGGGGCGATGACTGCTGTCAGGCATCGCCTCGATTTGTTCGGCATTCTCGTGCTGTCGCTCGCCGCTGCCACTTTTGGTGGAATCACACGCGATCTGATGATCGGGGCCGTTCCACCGGCAGCTCTCAGCGACTGGCGGTACATCGCCGTGTCGCTTGTCGCCGGGTTGGCGATATTTTTCTTTTATTCGGCTGCTGATCGGCTGCGAAGCGTAGTTCTTATTCTCGACGCAGCGGGTTTAGCTTTTTTCGCAGTCTCAGGCGCGTTGAAGGCACTGGGTTACGGTCTCATGCCTTTCGCCGCCATCATGCTCGGTGTGCTTACCGGCGTCGGCGGCGGCATCGCGCGCGATGTCCTTGTGGCGGAAATCCCGAGCGTGCTACGGGCGGAACTTTACGCCGTCGCTGCTCTCGCCGGCGCCTCTGTTGTGGTCATTGGCAATATGCTGCAACTCCCGTCAGTAGCAGTCGCGCTGGCGGGCGGAGGCGTGTGCTTTGGACTTCGGTTCATGGCGATTCGCCATGGCTGGCATCTACCCCGCGCTTGTCAGACTGATAGCCGCAGCTTCGATGAGCGCTCCCCAGCCGACACAGTTACCTATGCGACAAAGGCAAAGCGCAATTCATCCGGTTCCCACAACCAGAATGCTAACGAATTTTAATGAACCGTGACCCGACTGCCGCCGCTACTTCCTGTCGCGGCTCCGACAAGCTCCTCCTAGGCATCGTGCTCGCGGTCGTGACGTTTTGGTTGTTCGCGCAGACTACTTTGAACGTTGCTTCAACTATGCGCGCCGATTTGCGCATCAGTGAGAGTCTCAACAATATCTCCGTTAGCATCGCGGCATTGTTTTCTGGCATCTTTATCGTAGTCGCAGGCGGGCTCGCCGATCGCATCGGCCGAATGAAGGTCACCTACGCGGGATTGGCACTGAGCATCCTAGGTTCGCTGCTGATCGCGATTTCACCCACCGGAACCGCGATGTTCCTGATCGCTGGCCGCATCCTGCAAGGTCTCTCAGCCGCTTGCATCATGCCTGCGACTCTGGCCTTGTTGAAAGCTTATTATGACGGAGCGGAGCGTCAGCGTGCGGTCAGCTTCTGGTCAATCGGCTCATGGGGCGGCTCAGGACTCTGCTCGTTATTCGGAGGTCTGATCGCTTCCTCGTTAGGCTGGCGCTGGATTTTCTGGATGTCCATCGCGGTAGCGATCGTTAGCATCCTTCTTATTAGAGGCACGCCCGAAAGTAAGGAGAGTTCGACAAAGAATGCGACGTTCGACTGGTTGGGTTTGATCGCGTTCATCATCGCCATGGTCGCGCTTAATGTCGTCATCGGTCAGGGCAGCCCGTTGGGCTGGAAAAGTCCTGCCATGCTGGCGCTGATCGCAGTTTTTGTTCTCGCTACTGTGATCTTCTTTCGCGTGGAACTAACCAGAGCCAGCGCCTTCGTCGATCTGACGCTTTTCAAGAACAAAACGTTCTCCGGCGCCACGCTCTCGAATTTCCTTCTCAACGGCGCAGCTGGTACCTTGATTGTGGCATTAGCGCTCGTGCAACAGGCAGCCGGTTTGTCGAGTTTACAGTCAGGCCTGTTAACCGTCGGTTATCTCGTAGCGATCCTCGGCACGATCCGTATTGGCGAAAGAATGCTCCAGAAATTAGGCGCGCGGAAGCCAATGTTGTACGGCTGCGTGATCACCGCCGCCGGAATTCTGCTGACTTGCTGCACGTTCTTGTTGGCTCGCCAATACCTCATCGCCACATTCATTGGTTTCACGCTGTTCGGCATTGGCCTGGGCTTTTACGCCACGCCGTCAACTGACGCTGCGCTGTCCAACGTGCCGCAGGACAAAGGAGGTTCAGCTTCCGGTCTCTACAAGATGGCTTCGTCATTAGGCGCTGCTTTTGGTGTCGCGATTTCCGCGGCAATTTTCAGCGCACTGAGCGCCTTTGATTCCCAATCAACTCCGCTGTCGGAACTCTTCCTTGGCCGAACCGATAACATCACCCTCCGGTACGCCGCAGCGATGGGACTGCTCTTCAATGTTGCGCTTGCAGTGATTGCGGCGATGGCAGTCATTATCACCGTACCCAAGGACAGCGAAAAACTGAACCCCGCGAAACGGCCCATTAGCAAACATGAACTCACTTAATCGCGATTACGCTGCCGGAGTTTTCAACAATCCCGAGCCGCCCTGCCTTTCGCTATATCAGCCGACGCACCGAACTCATCCGGATAACGAGCAGGACCCGATCCGCTTCCGCAATCTTGTAAGGGAATTGGAGCAATCACTCCGGCGCGATTACTCGAAGCGCGACGTTCGTCCTCTACTTCAGCCGTTTCACAAACTCGCGGAGGACCGCGCGTTTTGGAATTGTACTCTCACTGGCCTGGCTGTGCTCGGAGCGCCTGGGTTCTTTCGCACTTATCGTCTCCAGCGTCCCGTACCGGAGCTCGCGATCGTGGCTGACAGTTTCCACATCAAACCGCTCCGCATTTTGCAATCGTCGGACGATTACCAGTTGCTTGGCGTCAGCCGGGAGAAGATCAGCTTTTTCGAAGGTAATCGCGATGCGCTGGATGAAGTAAAACTCGATCCCGTCGTGCCGCGCTCACCGGCTGACGTTCCCGGAGGCGAATCCAAAGAATTCCATCTGTCGGCGTGGACCTCCTCCCCAGGCACTCCAGGATTGCGTTACAGCGAAGGATCGAAATCCGACCTGGTGGAGAACGAGACGACGCGCTTCTTCCGCGCCGTGGATCGCGCGATCCTGGAACATTATTCGCAGCCATCAAGGTTGCCGCTATTGCTGGCAGCGTTGCCGGAAAACCAGAGTCTCTTCCGCCAGATCAGTCACAATCCTTTCCTCATATCAGAAGCGATCAATTTTTATCCCGACGATCTGGCGGGCGACGCCTTTCGCAAAGAAGCCTGGCACGTGATCGAGCCGCACTATGTCGCGCGCCTCGCCGGCTTGGTTGACATGTTCCGCGTGGCTAAGGCGCGTGAGCTGGCCAGCGATGATCTGGAGGAGATCGCCGAGAGCGCGGTTGCTGCGCGTGTTGCCACACTGCTCGTTGAAGCGGACAGGCAAATTCCCGGTCGTTTTGAGGCGACTACCGGCGAAATGCAACTCGCGGAACCGGCAAAGCCTGACGTGGACGACGTGCTCGATGACATCGCAGAACTGGTGCTGAAGAACGGTGGCCAGGTTGTCGTTGTGCCGAGAGCACGGATGCCCACGCAAACTGGAGCTGCTGCTATCTACCGATTTTGAGGAATCCCTTTTTGAGGGCACATGCGATTCCGCCTCGAGAGCTTTGTCTGATTCTAACTAAATTGACTGTAATGCCGCATTCGAAAGGCCGTATGATCACAAAAATTTCTACCGTTATCGCCCTTATCGGATTCGCCATCACGGGGATTGTGCAGGCGCAGTCGCCGAGTCCGGCCGCCAAAGCCGAGCGCAACATGACCATCAAGGATATCGGGCCTAAGCCGCAATCATTCGATCTCGAGAACGCCACACGCTCGAACACGAACTTCCGCACCACGGCCTGGACGGGGCGCTATCTGCAAATGACGTTGATGTCGATTCCGATTGGTGGCGAAATCGGCTGGGAAGTCCATCCGGATGGCGACCAGTTCGTGCGACTCGACGGCGGCCGCGGCCGCGTCCAAATGGGCGAGTCCAAGGACCGGATCACATTCGACAAGGAAGTATCCGATGGCTGGTGCATTCTGATTCCTGCTGGTATAGGGCACAACGTGATCAACGTTGGAAATGAACCGATGCAGCTCTATGTGATTTACGCCCCGCCGGAACACAAGGCCGGCACGATCCATAAAACAGCGGCGGACGCGGCTGCCGACTCGCATCACTAGTGCGGGTCAGGGAAAACTGTAGCCCCGAAATCAAAAGCGGAGCAATCGGTCGCGCACGGCTACAAAATCGCTAAACAGGGCGAGAGCCGCCGTTCCAGCAGGTGGACTGATTCCCGGCGGCAGCGTCTCAGGTACGAGCAGCTGCACGTCAGCCGGCTTTGCGCCGGCGCGCAGGATGCGCTTCCCGATCGAGATGCGACTCGACGAACCACAAATGCTTGTCCGCCGCGCGCGAGATTTCCGTGAACATGTCGGCCGTGTCCTTGTCCGCGAGGTCATCGCTCTGATCGATCGCTTGCCGCACCCGCTTGCCATAGGCGGCCAGGGCCGCAGACATGGCGGCGACGTGGTCCTGCTCATCTGAAATATCCAGCGGGTATGGCTCCAGTTCGCTTCGCCGCGCGCTGAGCTGAATCGTGCCTTCGGCGGTGCCGCCCAATTGGACCGCGCGTTCTGCGATCAGATCCATGTGCTCGTCTGCCGCTTCTGCGATTTCGTCAAACAATTTGTGCAATGCGACAAAGTTGCGCCCTTTCACATTCCAATGCGCCTGCTTTGCCTGATGGAGCAAATCGATGGTCTCGGCAAGTCGCGCGTTCAATATCGGAATTATGGCAGCGCGCGTTTGTGCCGGCAGATCGTTTTGGGTGTGATGCAGCGTGTTTGCGTTAGTAGCTTCGTGTTTGTGCGGGACGATTTTCATATGGCGGGTTGTTTGAGGTTTGTGATCAAATGAAATTGAAATGCTTGGGGTCGTCTGACCGGCGGGCGCGCTTCCGCCCTCGTTTTCCCTACGGTCGAGGTCCCTTTTCCTATGCCGCTTCCTGGAAAACGGATCAGGCATGGGCTGTTCCTCCTTAGATGTTATCGCTTCTCGCGGTTGGCCAGGCTGGCTTTTGCTTCGGATAAATCCTGCTGCTGGTCGCGGTATTATGCAAACTTCTACTTCGGCAGGCCTAACGCAAACCACGATGCTCTGGGTTTCTCGACATCGCTTTGCGGATCCGGAACGCCGCGACGCAAAAAAGGGCCGTCACATGATTTGCACAAATTATAAGCCATTTCTCTCCGCTCGATGCGAACGATAGAAGGAGGAGCAGGCGGTATGAACTCCAAAATAAGTCGTTCTACGATCGGCAAAGTCAGCGTCTGGCTTGGACTGGTGATGAAATCCGCGGTCGCTCTCTTGCTGCTAAAAGTAACAATAGCTCGCGCGGCGGAAGAAAGTACGGAAACGACGGCAGGTGATGCGAACGTGCCGTTAGAATATCAGGACATCAAGGATAACGACATAGCGATGGATCGCGCGGTCACCAAAGCGCGCGAGTTGCTCGGATTTTTCCTTGCTGCTTTAGAGGCGAAAAAACCGGACACGGATGAGTTCGAGGTGAAAAAATGTTTCATCGATGGCGACAAGGTAGAACACATCTGGATTCGCGACGTCACCTGGGACGGGAAGGCATTTCACGGCAGGATCGACAATGAGCCGCTCGAGGTCTCGAATGTGCGTCTTGGTCAGCGAGTCACCGTCACGCCCGAAGACGTCACTGACTGGATGTTTGTGAAACAGGGAAAACTGATGGGCGGCTTTACCATGCGAGTGCTCTACAGCCGCTTGTCACCCGAGCAGAAGGCTGAATTCGAGAAGCAGGCCAACTTCAAGATCGAATGAGGAGAACATGATGAAAGCAAACCGCCGCCTGCGTTTCGCGATCGGGCTGGTCAGCATCTGTTTCGGGTTCAGCGGATGCGTCACCGATGGCTACGTCGGCGTGGCGGCATACCCGGATTATCGGCCTTATTACTCCTACTATGGCTACGGCGGACTGCCGTATTACGGTTACCGAGGGATCTATCGGCGCGGCATCGTCATTGGTGGTCGCCGGCATTGGGGTGGTTATGGCCGGCAACATTTTTGGCGCGATCGAAAACGAGGGGCCGATCGGTCAAGAGTTTCGCGTCCCTCGAGAAATCGGCCCGGAAATCCTGCTCTTCGCCCGGGCCGCGGCAATCGAGGGAGTCCTCGCTGACGCCGCGATCTTCTCGCGCTCCGTTAATACAATCACTCAGCAGCGCCCTTCTCGTCCGAACGTTCGCCGTTGTCGGGATCCGCAGTTTGCGTTCGCCGGGCTCCTTCCGGCGGAGGCGGTCAAAGCCGGGCATGAACTCATCAGCGCGTCGGCGGAAAGTCGCGACGTTGGAAAGCTACACCTTGTGGGCGACGATTTCGGTTTTGGACAGGTCACCGCGGACGCGAAAACGGCCGAGCTGGTGAGCGCCGGCTTATTGTGTGACGAGGCGAGTAATCTGATTCATCTGCCTGCTTACGCGATCGATCACCGGCAGACGATTCATCAGCTCGAGGACGCTGAGTATTATCATCCCACGAAGATCGAGATCATCTCTGAGATTGGTGATCAACTTTGCCGAAAACTGGGCGGTCATCCATTCGCACGCGCCAGGGAATGATGCGGCGCGATCTTGACGTATCAATCGGCTGCGTCGTTCCCCGTGAACTCGCTCCACGGCCTCACCTCCTTGGCGTCGCCAGCCCGGCGCAGATCTGAGAAGACTACCTGGATGTTCGAGCGCCTGGTCCATTTGCGGTCGCCATCGCTGCACGCATTCTCCGCCGCGATGCCAGCTTCGATGTGCGCATGATGCACCACCATTCGCACGCCGGCCACATCTCCCGCAGCGAAGATGTGTTCTTTGACACGCATGTCATCACCGATCTCGAGCCCGCCTTTCTCATTCCGGGCCAAGCCTAACGACTCAAGCCCAAGATCGTCCAGCGCAGGATGGCGGCCGGTGGCGAGAAGTATCTTTTCGGCAATAATCGCCGGCAACTTCTCGCCGCCTTCGGTTTCAATCGCGAATTCACCGGAAGCCGCACGCGAAATGTGCGCCACATTCCGATGGATGAGAACACGAACGCCTTCACGCTGATAAATCGCAGCCAGTCGCTCGCCAAACTGCGGCGGGTACTCGGCAACCAGTCCACCGCGGGAGAGCAGCGTGACATCGCACCCGAGCCGCGCGTAACGTAGGGAAAACTCAACACCGATCGGGCCCGCGCCGATTATGGCGAGTGATTTCGGAATCTGGGTGTTATGCAGGATTTCGTCACTCGTCCAAATACCATCCCACGAAAGATCGAGCCGGGGGATTTTCGGAAAAGTTGTTACCGAACCACTCGCTATAATTGCCGCATCGAACTGGTAACGCCGCCCCTGGCTCACGATTTCGTGATCGCTCAGGAAAGAAGCTTTCGCGTTGATGATCTGAAAGCTGTCACTCGGCAATCTGCGAATCTGCTCACTGCGGTATTCGCGAAAACCCGCAATTTGCTCGTCTTTCCAGTGGACGATCTGTCCGAGGTATCGATCGGGATGCAGCGGCTCAACTTTGAGCCAGCCGCGTCGCCTGGCATGATGCATCTCATCGATCGGCTGGAAGAACGCCTTCGAGGGCATGCACCCGGCATCAATACAGAGCGAGGCATGATCGCCCTGATCGCCCACAAAAAAGAGGACGTTCGCGCCTTGCTGACATGCGACTCGCGCGCCAGTAAGCCCAGCCGAGCCGCCGCCGATTACCGCGATGGTTTTACGTCGGTGCATGCAATTATGAAATCACTTTCATCATGCCAATGCGAATCGGCCCGTAATTACGAACGTTAGAAGTTGCCACAATCGTCGGAAACCGATATTGATTTTCTGTATGAATGCATCCGTCGAGCCGTCCCAGGATCGTGTGGCATTTATCTTGTCACGCATTAACGCCGGCCTCACGCAAGAATGGTCACAGATCAATGAGCTCGCGACCACACTCGAGCGAATGTTGAAAGACGCTCGGACGTTGGGTGAACCGCACATTTCCGCGGAGCGGCGTAAAGCGTGGGATAAAGCATGGCGAGATTTGCGTGCGACTTTCGATGCGATTCGCAGGTCAGACGCTGAAGCGCAACAGCGTTTCACGTCGGCAGCCTCCGCAGATCCTCTGGAGGCGTGGCGTGATGTGTTATCACGCGAAGACGAGTTCAACGATTCGTTAGCCGAAATCCAAACCATCGCGGCCGACTCAATTCCCGACACTGATCGCACGATCTGGAAAGATTTCTGCAAAAGCCTCGAGAGACAAATCTCGATGCTCGAAGCTCATGCCGTAGCCGTCCGTTTTCAGCTGGAGTTGCGAGAAAAATACGGGCGGGAAAAGGCGAACGCGCTCACGCGGGAAATCGCGAGGCGGTTGCCGAAAGACGCTGCGGTGGCCGACGCCAAGAAGTACGCTGCGGAATACCGGCAGGCGTGGGATGAATTTAAGCACGAGCAGCAGACGTTTGGTGGAGTGTGGGATGTGTTGAAGGCGCTGATGCTGATCCAGCCGAAGACGCCGGAACAGCGTGTTGTTGACAGCCAGCCGCCGCAAAGGCTCCAGCGACCTCACCTCTGAAAAATAGCGTACGATCAAAGCGCCTGCATTCATCGATATACAAACCGCCATGTATTAAGCGGAGCCTGGCCCGTCAGTAGTCTGAATCTGGGCCCCGCCAGATAAGAGACGAAAGCGGTACGTCTTCTGGCGTCTCTGCGCGGCCGAGAGCGATGCCGCCGACAAGTTTTCGTAGCTGGCGCCGATTGTCGCTCCAGTGATTTCAGCCATGCGCCGATCAATCTCTACCCACATGTCCGAGCCAACTACGCCAGGGGAGTAGGCATTCACAGCGATCCCGTCGCTGGCAAACTCTTTCGACACCGCTTGAATAAGTACGACGGACAGCAAAGTTCGTCGCGGGACTGGATCAATAGTTAAACCTGATCAAACAGATCGAAACATAGCCATAGTCGATTACACGGCCGGCGCTATTGTTACGCAGCGCAGGCAATCACCCTGAACTCAATGAAAGCACAGAACAAACAGGATAGAGTAACCATCGATTCGGACCGGATCACGCTGTCCTTCGCGAACATGGAGCCGATCGTGATTCCCCGGCGCGCTCTGCGCACACGGCTTCAGCTCGTGGAATGGATTTATTGCCTCACTGGCTGGCCCGGCATGGACTTGCAGCGAATGCGAAAATTCATCGCCGGCGTGTTTCGACATCACGGGTGGCGATTACCCAAGCCGGAGGATTTTCCGTTGTTGACCGCAGACGACACCAACAGCAGCCACGATAACATAAAGCTATCGACTGATTCAACAATAAGTCATCGTGAATCGGTCACCAACGGGATAAATTTCCAATGTGGAGAACAAAGACTCCCATCGCTGCGCTGACCTAGTGCGGCAGCCAGCACTGACTCCAATGAAAGCTATGAAATTATGAACAAACAGAACAGCAACCAACACAACAACGTAATCGTATACCGTCATCCCCGGGGCGTCGTCGCACGTAAGGCGCGACGGGGTTATCGGATCGTTAACTTTAATGACCGATCGCCCGAATACCGAGCGATGAACGCGCATCTGCGCGCATCCGCATACCAAAATGAGCAGGCAACGCAGCCGCTCCTTTCCCTGGCCGGAGGCGGCAGCATTCCGAGCAACGGTATCATGCCATTCTTGCGTTTACGTCGGCGTTATGACGAACAGGCGCGCAGCAACTTCGTGCGAGATGGTGTATTGCTAGCCGTCTTCGTAGCACTCTCCGCCTGGGCAATCATTCATGCTGTCCAAGCGATGGTAGGTTCGTAACAACGAATTCAGGAACTCCATGGCTCGCACCGATACATAAGCCGGAACCTGTCAGTCTAATTGAATAAGAGTCGTGGCCCGCGCGAAACGTCCGTCATTTAGTTCTTGGCCTCTTCGTTTCGAGAACCCGCAAAACGTCACGGTGCCCTACCGATAGCTCCATTCTATCAATTCCATCGAATATGAGTCTTAGTCGATAAGAGCGGATGGGATTACCCTACAGTGTCGCGAATGGCGATATACAATATGAACGCATTACTCGATATAGCCTTCAGCTTGGGCCTTCTGGTTCTTCTGCTGTTTCTCGTCGCCGTAGCAACAGCTACTGCCAGAACCTTAACTTACGCTGCCGCTGCCGTTTCTTGCCGTCGTCGGCGGAGATCTGATTCCGCTGCCGCAAAACAGATGCTAGATGCCAAAACTGTCCAAGGAGCCTCTGAGCCAGAGACTCGCCCGTTCTTCGGCATCCTCATTCATCATCCCGATGTCCGAGTAATTCACGGTCACCCCCTAAACGGCAAAGTGACACCAACTCAAATCTCGAGTCTCAAATCTCGATATGCAATCCATTGACCTGGTTCTCCTTCTCATCGCAGTTTTCTGCCTATTCAGTTTGAACGCCCTGGCTTTGTCAGAGGCGATTCGCCAGCGGAATCGCGTCCCTGACAAATCCACAACGCCAAAGGCGACTACATAACATTCTCCTCTTCACGATGCTCGCCGTCCCGGCGGTGCTCGCGCTGATGGGATTCACGGTGTACGCGCTCGACCGAATACGGACGAACAGCGGCTGCCGCCGACACAAAGTTCATCCCGGATCGCTCAGGCAAATTGCACCGATCACCGATCTGGGACGCAAAAGTGGCAATGCTTAAAGTGATAATCTCAGATTATCGATTACATCGAATCTAAGTCCTAGTAGAAACGCGGGCTTCTGACTAGATTAGGTTTGTCGAGCTTATACCAATAAACAATTCAAAAACGAAATCACTGACATGAACGCCTTTATCTCAACTTTGCTTGTTCTCGGTTTGTATCTGGCCGGTGTGTTGCTGGTCCTCTTTGTCGGCCGACTCATCATCCGCACTGACCTTTATCGTCGGTGGGCCGAGAAGCGAGGTAAGCATTACCCGCCTTCGCGTATTATCGAGGATCTTCGGCCGGTCCAACAAACGATGATCGAGTTTATCGATGCATCTCCACCCAGCCGCGAACTGTTGCAGCGGCTCGCG
>DASREQ010000049.1:0-14940 GCA_035651975.1 Candidatus Udaeobacter sp. | reverse complement strand
TGGGCGCTGCGTGCAAGCCGCCGGGGCGGCGAGCTCATCGAAGTAAATCCCGAGGAAACACCGCTCTCGCGATTTGCGACACGATTGGTGCGGGAGCCAGCCGCGGTAGCGCTGCCGCGGATTGTTGATGAGATGATCAATCCCTAGAACGCGTCGAGAAGCAAAACGATGCGGGGGACGCATCGCACTCCAAAAACACTTCGTGCAAAATGCAGCGGGCTGCTTGTTTTCATTTCGCGAAGCTTTGGGAGTGCGTGCGCGTCCTCGCGCCGCTTTGGCCCTTTCACATGAGCATTAGGAGTTTATCCAGCGCAAATAACGGTCCGCTGAGCGTCGTACAACGTCTTTCGCGTTTGAGAGAACGCTCGCCTTCCACCACGCACCGTAAATTTGTTCGAATGGGAACCTTTCGATTCTTTCAAGGATTTGGTGGATTGCAGCTGCTCCAAGCGGAATCAGGTTCGGATAACTGCGCATAAAACTGACATAACGGCGATCTGGCACTACTTGAATGATGTCGCCCGTCAGCAAAGCGCCTTTGCTATCTGAACCCGCTGGCCAATGCAACACCGTGCCGCCTGCGAAGTGCCCGGCGCAATTAATTAGGGTGAGGTGGTCCCACAGCGGCAAAGTTGTTCCTTCCCAAAACTGAATTCGAGAACTCTTACGCATCACCCATTCGCGATCGGCGGCATGCAGAAAAATTCGCGAATCGAAACGTTCTGCCCATTCAACCATCGTTGTGTAGTAATGCGGGTGCGATACTGCGATCGCTCGGATCCCACCGCGCGCGTTGACCTCGGCGATTGTTCTGTCGTCGAGCAACGTGACGCAATCCCAAAGCAAATTTCCGGAAGGCGATTGGACAAGCAGAGCGCGCTGGCCAATTGCAAATTCGGGTTCGGTGCCGATGCCGAGAAGTTGCGGCGCTTCTTCTTCGAGACGGTTTCGATGATCGGCTGCGAGACGGTTAAGTGTGATCCATTCCTGACCGCCATGGCGGACAAATTGGCGTTCATCTTCGCAAATCGGACAGCGTGACGGCGGCATGGCAGTCTTGGAAAACTGCGTTCCGCATTGCACGCAAATGAAGTTCTGCATTGGGGATTTCTGTAGCGGCGATGTCTCATGATCGCAAACGCGCTGTAGCCGCTTCGCAGTGCGAAGCGTTTCCAATGGTTGCTGGCAGATGCAAGATGACCGTCGCCCACGGGGCGACGGCTCCAACTATTTCCTGCGGTGAACCGAACCGGCGCCAGTGATGTGTTTTTCAATCGTGGGATTGCCGGAATAGGAAACTTTTCCCGCGCCGGTAATGGCGACTTTCAATGTTTCGGCAACCGCGACTTCCGCGTCCCCTGCGCCGGTCGTCGAGATTTCTGCGGTCTTGGTTTGGAGTCCGCTTGCGTCCAGCTCGCTGGCGCCGGTCATATCAGCAAGAAGTTCATCGATGTTTCCATCGAGCGAAACACGCGATGCGCCGCTGGCTTCAAGAGCGAACTTGGGTCCGGTGAGCTGTTTTGCGGTGAGCTTTACAGCTCCGCGGATCCTTGCGGCTGCTCTTGTTGGGCTGGAGATCAGGACCTTAATTCCGTGTGTTGGCCAAATATGCTCGCGCGTGCGCAAACGAAGCGTGGCGCCTGAGACATCACTTTCGACATACGAAAGAAGATTTTCGTCCGTCGTGATGCGGAGAGCAGGGGACCCACTTTGCCATTCGATTTCGAATGCTCCACCGACGTCGATCTCGGTGAAGGCGCTGATGGGTCGGTCATCCGCTTGGATGTGGCCATTGCCTCGAATACCAACCCACCGGCATCCGGAGGCCAAACCGATGCAAACGGTCAGAAATACAACTGTGATCTTCTTCATGTAAATATGGTTTCTCTAATTACGATGCATTGACACCTCGCTTTGGATTCAAAGAAAACCGGTGATGCAGGCAATCCTGACTGCAACTAAAGTGCAAGTATATTCGCAGACAGGATTGTCTGCATGACGTTCAATCCACAATCTTTAGCTTTACCGCTTCCACCAGGACGTCATCGACGTAGAATTCGACGCGATAATCACCGATCGCCCAACCGTTTTCCGGCCGTGCCAGCGTGAACGCCCCTCGAGCATTTTCACTTTCGACCGTCGCCGAAGCTTCGTCCACTTTGTAGTCCTGTGGAAAATCTTCGCCGATGTTCTCCGCAATCCACACGGCTTTCACCTTTCCGCCCTTTCGCAAGCGCTGTCCCTGCCAACGCACGTAGATCTGAGGTGTATCGGATGAAAAGGTCGTGGTTGGTTTCCCGAATTGATCCTTTGCGAGGCTCACAGACAGCCTTTTCGACGCAGAGTCCGATTTCACCTCTGGCCTGTTCTCGATTTTGGGTCTCGCAGCCAATTCCAGGGAGATTCGCTGGAGCAAATCGCCATCCGCGGCGCGCATTGTTGTAACATCTTTAACAATTCCAGTGCCCGGCGCGAACCAGCGATCAATTGTCATACGGCTCGGTGAGCTTTGTTCTCCGCGAATATGGAACGCATGAAATTCGCCGGCCGGAACTTCGATGTCTTCATCTCCGATTACGTTGTACTGTTGTTGCACTTTTAAATCGCCCACCTGTCCGTCGAAATTCCAGCTCGCGCCCCGTTTTAGCGGCGCGGCAACCATTGTCTGTGGCGGATTGAGCTTGATCAGTTCGCCATCAAGATTAATTCGCGCCCAACAGGTTATTCCATGGTCATCAATGGTCACGAGATCGGTGTTGGTGACCGCGCCTGCGCGATGCATTTCGAACTTCAGAAGCTCTTTCCCATCGACGTTCTCGCTTCCATCAAGACGGTAGAGCACTGGTAGGCGAACTTTCCCATCAAGGTCTGTTTTCAAATTCGAAATAGTAAGGCCTTTTCCGAGTTCTTCCGTCATGCTGTATCGCCAGGTCGTCCCTGGCGCGGTAGGGACCAGCGGAGCGGCCGGTGCCGAGGCAGACAAAAAGAGCAGCGCAAGAATCAAACTGCAAGGCGGCGCGCCCGGCGGTCGCCCCCTACCAATCTCACACGATCTGTGTAGTCTGCGAACGGTCATGCTTGCGAAGTATTGCACAACGATTTTGATCCTCGTCCTCATTTTCTTTTCAGGCGCTATTGGCGTGCCTGCGGACACACCCAGATCCGACCGGCATGTCGTTGTCGTGGTGTGGGACGGAATGCGCCCGGATTTTGTCAGCGAGCAAACAACGCCGACGCTTTGGAAGCTTGCACGTGAAGGAGTCACTTTTCGTAATCATCATGCCGTTTATCCGAGCGCGACACAGGTAAACGGCACGGCAATGATGACCGGCGTTTACCCGGGCCGAAGCGGCGTGATCGCAAATTATGCCTACCGTCCGGAGATTGACCGCGCGCGATCACTCAGTGTCGAGAGTCCAACAGTTGTAGGCAAGGGAGATAAACTTTCCGGCGGCAAATACATTTCCGTTCCGACAATCGCCGAGCTTGTTCAACGCGCAGGTGGGCGAACGGCGATCGCCGCCGCAAAGACTGTCGGTCTTTTGCTGGATCGACAGGTTTGGAGCAAGTCTAGTGAGGTCAGCGGGTCCGCCTCTTCCCTTGGCGAAGGGGAGAGGATGGAGGTGAGGGGATCGACACTGCCTGGTAATGGAAAGGCCGGAACCCTCACCCTGCCCTCTCCTTTGCGAAGGGAAAGGCGAACGAGCTCGCGTAATGCGAATGATATGGATCGTGTTCCGTTCGGAAGAGGCGTCACGCTTTTCGCGGGTCAGACCCTTCCGCATGATAGCCTTACTCCTATCATTGCCGCGCTTGGGCCGTTTCCGTCTGCGCATTTACAACGAGACGGCTGGACGACCAAAGCAGTGGCAGATCTCCTCTGGAAGGATGGCCTGCCAACTTTGTCGGTGATTTGGCTGGGCCAGCCCGACCTGACAGAGCACGAATCTGCGCCGGGCGCACCACCTGCGCTCGCTGCAATCAAATCGTCGGATGAAAATCTCGCTGCAGTTCTTTCCGCCTTAGATCAACAAGGTGCGCGTAACACAACAGACATTTTTGTCGTTTCCGATCACGGATTCTCAACAATCGGACGATCGGTTGATCTCCGAAAAATCCTGAGCGACGCCGGGTTCGCTGCAAAGACTGAGTTCGATGAGGAACCGAAACCTGGAGACATCATGCTGGTGGGAAACGGCGGCAGCGTTCTCTTTTATGTCATCGGACGCGACGCGATGGCGACGCGGCGTCTCGTCGAGTTTTTGCAGCAATCGGATTTTGCGGGCGTGATTTTCACCAAACAAGGTTTGCCAGGAACCTTCCATTTAAACGACGCCAAAATCGAGAACCCACACGCGCCGGATGTGGTCATGGCGTTCCATTGGGATGATTCGAAAAATCAGTTTGACGCTCCGGGAATGATCGATGCGGATTGGCAGCGTGAAGCAGGAGAGGGGACTCACGCCACGCTCAGCAGATCCGACATGCATAATACTCTGATCGCGGCGGGCCCGGATTTTCCTCGCGGTCAAACGGATGATTTGCCTACAGGCAACGTCGATCTTGCCCCCACAATTTTGCGCATTCTTGGAATTAAGGCGTCGCAGGAAATGGACGGTAGGGTTTTGTCCGAAGCAATGGTTAGCACTGATCGGGGGCTGGCTGAAAAGAAAACGGAAACGAAAACGATCGAAGCTAAAAAAGATTTCCCTGCAGGAACCTGGCGACAATCCCTTCGAATTTCACGCGTCGGTTCCACGATCTATCTCGATGAAGGCAACGGCACATTTGTTCCAAGGTAGGGACGGCGCCGCGATAATTCTAAGTTTGTCGACTGCCAGCCTGGCTTATGAAAATCTGTGTAGCGCAAACGAGACCGGTCAAAGGAGACATAGAAGCCAATATCGGTTCCCATGAAAAATTTATAGGGGCGGCGGTATTAGTGGGAACCGACTTTATTATCTTCCCGGAGCTATCCATCACTGGATATGAACCAGAACTGGCAAAGGACTTGGCGACCACTCAGAATGATGTCCGGTTCGATGTGTTTCAAAAGATTTCCGATGCGAATCGCATAACCACTGGGATCGGAGTTCCTACGCTTGCCAATAACGGTACCCATATCAGCCAGCTGTACTTTCAGCCTGGTAAGCCGAGAGAAATGTACTCCAAGGTGTTCCTGCATTCTTCTGAAGAAGGATACTTTGTTCGCGGAGACCGTTACATTAATCTCGGTATAGACGACACGAATATTGCACCTGCGATTTGCTACGAGTTATCGGTAAGGGAACATGCAAAGCGGGCAGCTGCGAGCGGCGCGGATATCTATGCCGTGAGCGTGGTGGAAGAAAAAATTGAGAGAGCTATTAAGCGACTCACCAACGTAGCCACTGAGCATTCCATGACCGTGATGATGGCAAATGCCATCGGCAAACCCGGCGTTTATGAATGCCCAGGCAAGTCTTCAATATGGAGCAATAAGGGGCGGCAGGTTGGTCAATTGGATGATTCGCACGAAGGAATATTCGTTTTTGACACCGATACAGGCGAAACCACTAAAAGAGAGATCGAAAGTTAAAACAGATAGATACCGAGAAACGCACCAACACTGAAGATAAGGCATTACTGCAGGTCTCATTACCGTCTCTAGCGCCGGGGACTTACAAGGTAACATGGCGTGTAACGTCGGTGAATGGCCACGTCACAAGTGGTGATTTTACGTTTCGAGTCGCTCCCTGAGGTTATGACCAGGTGATCAGGCGCAGTTCATGTGTCTGCATGAGACATGGATGCGTGGGCATTACGCGCACGCTAAAGCCGTATGTGCCGCTTTCAGACGCGGGGACTGCTCCCTGGTAAATGTAATTCCCCTCACCATCGGCGCGGCCGGTTTGATTGAGGACAGTCGACGAAGGATTGCGAATGTCACCATTATCCGCTTCGCCGTGGTAGGCTTCCACACGCACATGTTGTGGGTCGACCGCACCCAGATGGACGCGCGCCGTGATTTGCAGCGATTCACCGACCAAAATGTGTTGTCGATCTTTGTTTCCGATCTGAACGTCTGAAATCTTTATCGCCGGCCAATCTTTGCGTATTTGGGTTTTCCATTGGCTCAGGTGCGTGGCGGCACCGCAGCCGTTGCGGGAAAAATTCTCGTACGATCTCGCAGCCGGAACATAAAGTTGCTCGCTATATTCCTTCACCATCCGCTGCGTGTTGAAAACGGGCGTGACGCTGCGGATTGTTTCGCGCATCAATTGCAGCCAGGCCAGGGGAAGTTTGCCGTCCGGCTTGGCGTAATAGAGAGGAACGATTTGATTCTCCAGTAATTGGTAAAGGCTGCTGGCGTCTACTTCATTCTGAAATTCCGTGGTGCCATTTTTGATTTCGGCGCCGATAGCCCAACCGTTACTGCCGTTGTACCCTTCGCTCCACCAGCCATCGAGGACACTCAGGTTAATTCCGCCATTGGGTGCCGCCTTCATTCCGCTGGTTCCGCTCGCTTCCAGGGGACGCAACGGATGGTTCAGCCAGAGATCAACACCCTGCACCAGGCGACGCGCGATGTAGCTATCGTAGTCCTCCAGAAAGACGATGCGATTTTCCAGGCCAGCTTCGTGGCTAAGTTTGTAAACTTCCTGAATCAGCGCTTTGCCTGCTTCATCACGTGGATGTGCTTTGCCTGCAAAAATGAATTGCACCGGGCGCGTCGCGTCATTTAGCAATCGCTTCAAGCGTTCCTTGTCGCTAAACAAGAGCGTGCCGCGTTTGTAAGTCGCGAAACGGCGCGCAAAAGCGATAGTCAAAATTTCGGGATCCAGAATGCGGTTGACCCTGCGAATAGACTCGGGCGATTCGCCCATTCGTTCGCGACGGCGCCGTTCTCGATCGCGGACAAATTCAATCAGCCGAAGCTTGAGTCTTTGATGCGTGTCCCAAAGTTGGGCGTCGGGAATATCGATGACGCCGCGCCAGAATTCGGGCTCGGTCAGGTGTTCCTCCCATGCGCCGAGGTGCTTGCCATAGAGGGCGGCGAATTCCGGCGCCATCCACGTTTTTGTATGGACCCCGTTTGTGATGCTGGTAATCGGCACTTCGTGGACCGGAACGCCGGCCCAGACATCTTTCCAAAGCGATCGGGTAACTTCACCGTGCAATTTGCTTACACCGTTAGCGTGCCGGCTAAGGCGCAGCGCTAGAATAGTCATACTGAATGGGTCGTCGGGATTGAGGCGTGTGTGGCCGAACGAGAACAGCTCGTCGAACGGGATGTTCAGCTCCTTCGCGAAATCACCGAAATATTTGCGCATCATATCGCGGGGGAACGAGTCATTGCCGGCGGGAACGGGAGTATGCGTGGTAAAAACGTTGGCCGCCGCTACCAACTGAAGTGCTGAATAGAAATCGAGGTTCTTCTCCACGACATTGAGGCGAATGCGTTCGAGCGCCAGAAACGCCGAGTGTCCTTCGTTCATGTGAAACACAGCCGGCTGAATGCCGAGCGCGGCCAGCGCTTTGACGCCACCAATACCGAGCATGATCTCCTGGCGCATGCGCATTTCGAGGTCCCCGCCATAAAGCTCGGCCGTGATCAGCCGGTCCTCGGCGCTGTTTTCCGGAATGTCAGTGTCCAGGAGATAGAGACTTACTCTTCCAACGCGCAATTCCCAGAGCCTGGCAAAAACCTGCCGATCTAGAATCGGTACCGAAATAAGCGGTTTCCCATTGCTACGGAGGGCTTCGAGGATTGGCAGGTGATAAAAATTTTGATTCAAATTGATCGCTGCCTGAACGCCGTCCTTGTCTATCTGCTGGCGAAAATAACCATGCCGATAAAGCAAACCAATCGCCACGAAATTCAGGTCGAGATCGCTTGCCGATTTGCAATGGTCGCCAGCGAGTATGCCGAGACCGCCGGAATAATTAGGAATCGATTCGTGAAACCCAAATTCGGCCGAGAAATAGGCGACGGGATTTTTGATTGCGCTCCCCGGCCCGGTCTTACCGTAGGTGTCGTGACGCCCAAGATATTTTTCGAATTCCTCAAAGACCTGCTTCAGTTCGCGCAGGAAAGGTTTGTCCTGTGCGAGCTCTTCCAGCCGGGATTGCCGCGAAAGCTGGAGCATTCGGACAGGATTATGATTTGTCCGGTTCCAAAGTTCGTGATCCAGGTGGCGGAAGAGGCGGCGCGCGGCGGGTTCCCATGTCCACCAAAGGTTAAAACTCATCTCGCGCAGCGGCTCGAGCGCCGCCGGAAGAATGGGAGTTACGTTATACGTCTGAAAAGTCGGCATTCGAATTCCTGTAGCTGAGGTTGGTGACCCCCGGTCACTGACAAATTTTCATAGAAGGTAGCGAAGAAAAACGAAGATTCTATTGCGAACGACTTTGTCTCGAGGGAGAGGCGCTTCAGAAGGCAAGTTTGTTCCGACACGATACCCGTTCGCCTTCGCTCAGCGCCGATTTCATCAGACATGTAGGAAGCACGCATTACCGCCGGGATGTCAGGATCAGACCAAGAAGGAAGCCAGTAATCAGACCGCACAGGTGCGCGGCCATGCTCACCTGTGGAGTTGAAAGATCAAAGGCGATTTGAATCACTATGATGATTACGACATTCCCCAGGCGTTGTTTCGCCTGCGGAACATGACGATGTCGCAACAAAAATCCTGCCCATGCGCCGACGATTCCCATAATACAACCCGAAGCGCCAACGAGTTCGGCGACTTGCACAAAGCCGAGTACCATCAAACCGACAACCCCCGCGCTGGAGGCAAGTCCCGAAATCAGATAACACACGGCAAATCGGACGGTGCCCATGGCTCGTTCCAGCGGCGGACCGAGAACGTAAAGAGCGAAGAGGTTGAAAAGCAGATGGGTAAACCCTCCGTGCAAGAAGAGCGCAGTGAAAAGGCGCCAGTACTCTCCCTGGGCGACAACAGCATAAGGGTCCAGTGCGCCGGCTCGATGCAGAATTTCCGGATTGTTCAGATCGCCAACGGAGATCTCGAAAAGGAATGCAAGTACGTTGAGCAGAATCAACACGAGAACTGCCGGTGCGCTTCGGAGTTGGCTAGACCGAACCATCTGGCTGGTCGCTGAGGTAGGGTCGGTGCGCTGCGCCGACCGGACGGTCCGAGCCGGACTGGCATTGCGGCGCGACGTCCCTACCATCACGTCCTGAACTTCCGCCTGTTGAGATTCCAAGTGCTGAAATAATCGGACCTGATCGCGCAACTCGGCAGTGGGATGCAGGATTTGAAGAATTGTTCCCAGTTTTCCAGCCGATCTGTAATCTCCCTGTGCAGCGAGCTCTGTCATTTTGCGTAATCCAATCGCCGGAAGAAAAAGAAGGACGATCCAGACGAAACCACCGATGTAACCAGCTGCGTGGGGAACGAGAATCCAAGCCACAGCAGTGACTGCAAGCACAAAAAGTGCAGCGACACGCCAGCCACGGTAAGCCCTGCCCGGACGCCAAGTCCGGGCTAGCACCACCAGCGGCGAAATCACTGCGAGAAAGAGGAAGATATGATTCAGGTTCACTGTTGTCGGTCTTAATTGGGTGTTGGACGTCGGGCTTTGGACGTTGGATGTTGAGTCGCGAATTTAGAAACGCTCAACGTCCAACGCCCAACGCCCAAGTAAAAGTATGCGAATCACCGTCACCGATTATCTCGACGTTGTTTCATCCTGGTGTTTTTGGTCTGAGCCAACATGGGCAGAATTGAAGAAGCGTTACCACGGGCGCGTGGAATTTCAGTGGAAAATTGCATTGATGGATCCCATCGGCCTGCCAACTTCGCGCGAGCAGGAGCAATGGTTCTATCGGCGCAGCGGAATGATGATGCGTTCGCCGTTCATGCTCAACACCGATTGGTATGATCCCAGTTTACCAGAGTGGCTTCCGCCGAATTGCGTGGCCGAAGCCGCGAAGGATTTTGGTTTTCTGGACGATCGCGTCCGTCTCGCGCTTTCCCATGCGGCGCTGCGCGAGGGGAAGAAGGTCAGTGATTGGGAGATTGCCGCCGAGATCGGCGCCGAAGCCGGCAAGATTGACAGGAAAAAGCTGCTCGAGCGCGCGCGTTCGCCCGAGATCGAGCAGCGTGTTCGCGCAGCGACGGAGGAATTTCATGCGCTCCAGGTCACCCAACGCCCGACATTCCTCATGGACACAGAAATTGGCGATCGCGCGGTGTTTTCCGGAGTGGTAAAGCTCGAGCCGCTGGCAGCAACGCTCGATTCAATGCTCGAGGACGCAGTGGCGTACACGGCACACAAAGCGCATTTTGGCGACCCGCCGGCAAAATAAGAGCGAGAAGATCGAAACAGGATTGTTATGAGATTCGCCTTGCCAGCGCAAAATTGTTGCCTACAACTTCCCTTCAGCTCGCGATTATTAATGCGAGTTCTTCGCCGCGATGAATCGCAGCCGCGGCGAGGTAAGAGTGTCCGGGCGTTTGCCGAGGGTGGCGCCGGGAATTGCGATAAATGGAAATACGGCGGTGCGGCACACTCCCGCTTCGCTGGCCAGGAGCTAGTTCGAATCTGCAACCACAAATTCGTGTAAACGGTCGGATCCGCGCCCGAGAAGTCCGGGTTATTGTGGGGTCCACCGGCGAACAGCTGGGCGTGATGAAGCTAAATGACGCCTTGCGCAGAGCTCACGGTCTTGGGCTCGATCTGGTCGAGGTCGCTCCAACGGCCACACCACCGGTCTGCAAGATCGTCGACTTCGGAAAGTTCAGGTATGATATTTCCAAACATACCAAGGACAAACGACCCGCCGGCGCGAAGCTGAAGGAAATCAAGTTTCGCGTAAACATCGACGATCACGATTATCTGACGAAAATCCGGCACGGCGAAGAATTCCTGGACCGTGGAAACAAGGTGCGCGTTCAGCTGCAATTTCGCGGCCGTGAAATGGCGCACCAGGAATTTGGCATGCAACTCGTGCAGAAAGTTCGCGATGATCTTTCGGGAATGTCACAGGTAGAAATGGAGCCAAAAATCACTGGTCGGAATATCACCATGACGCTTGCGCCTCTGCCGGCGAACCGCCGGAAGAGGCGTTTCACCGCGCCTGCAAAAGCAGCTGAAGAACAGGAGCCCGCAATTTCATCGGCGGACGCGCAAACGTCCTAAAGATTACTTTGCGCCTGCGGCGGACTGTTCGCATCGGCCCGCCGCGGCGACTCCTCAACGCGCTGGCAAGCAGATGCAGTGCTCGCCGCCTGACTGGCGTTACGGCTTATGTGGCGTTTGCACGGCAGCAGGAGAAGTCTTCCTCGAAGCTGCCGGCGGAGGAGGCGGCGGTGTCGCCCTCATGGATTGCAGCGTTTCCAGGCGCTTTTTGCGACTGATCGCTTCTTTATTTTTCGGATCAAGTTTTAGCACTTTGTCAGTGTCACCCATGGAATTGCCGATATCGCCCTTAAGTTCGTAAATGTAGCTACGGTAAGCGTAATACCGGACTTCGTTCGGCTTGAGTTTGATCGCTTCGGAATAGTCAGCCAGTGCTTTGTCATTATCATTCAGTTTCATTTCAACCGCTGCGCGCTGTTCATAAATTCGTGCATCGTCTGGCTTAAGTTTGATCGCTTCGCCGTAATCGTTGACGGCATCCTGAAATTGCTGGTTGGTCGCAGCGGCGTATGCGCGTTGCTGATAAACGGCCGCCAACTCATCCGCGTATTTGTGGTCGAGATCCGTCGCTTTCCGAAGCAATTCGACGGCTTTGTCGAAGTCCTGACTTTTAGAGGCCTCTGCGCCGTCTCGCGCAAGCTTGTTTGCTTCCTTGGCTTCCTTGGTATCCTTCGGATCTTTTGCGGCTTGCGTCTCCGAAAACTGCGCAGCACAAAGCGCCAGGGCGGCCATGAACGTAAAAACAAAGATTTTTTTCATAATTTCTTTTGGACGTTGGTGTTCTTAAACAATTCGAAGTTCGGGCCGCGAACAGTTGGCCATAAGAGGAACTGTTTCAAGTTTGTTCTGGAGATGGCGTCTGTTCAATGTCGATCTTCGGTTCGAGCTCTGAGGAAGCAGTCTCTCTGAGTCCCGGCTCATCGACGCGCGTAATTCGCACCGCGCGGCCAGTGCTCTCGTCGATTTCGATTAGCGCTCCGTGCAGGCGCACTTCGCCGCCGGCGACTGGAAACGATGCCGGCAGATTCGAGATGAACCGGTTCATGATTGGATCAATGGCGCGCCCCAAAATGGAGTTTACCGGACCGCACATCCCTGCGTCGCACAGGAAAGCTGTGCCACCCGGAAAAATTTGCTCATCGGCGGTCTGAACATGGGTGTGAGTTCCAATGACGGCAGAAACCTTTCCGTCGAGGAACCGGCCCAGAGCGATTTTCTCACTGGTGGTCTCTCCGTGTACATCCACGATGATATTCGCAGTTTCACCGCGCATCTTGGTCACCGCTGCCTCCACCGAGCGAAACGGGTTTTCCAAAATCGGTTGCATAAACGTGCGCGCTTGCACGTTGATCACGCCGATTTTTCCCTTGGCTGTATCCAGGACGATCGATCCGCTTCCGGGCGTGCCATCAGGATAATTGACCGGGCGCAACAAGCGCGGCTCAGTATTGATGAACGCGAGGGTCTCTTTCTGATCCCATATATGATCGCCTGTCGTGATGACGGAGACGCCGGCGCGCAAGAGATCAATCGTGATTTTCCCCGTGATGCCGCGACCGCCGGCGGCGTTCTCGCCATTAACGATGATGAAGTCCAGCGCGTGCGTGTCTTTTAGTTCCGGCAGCCTGGCGATCACGGCCGAGCGGCCCGGCTCACCGACGATATCGCCCAGCATAAGAACCGTTAGCATGGTGCGACACTAGCCACTACAAAACGGTTGTCATCCCGGGCCGCGGGAAGGCGGCGAGGGATCTCACAGAAACGGAAAAATCGCGCATCTGATCTTGTGTGATCAACCAGTCTGTGTGAGGTCCTTCGCTTCGCTCAGGATGACAGAGGGAAAAATCCGATCATCAATGCTCTATTGCTCGCGATCATGAAGCGCACGGCCCTGCTTACGTTTTGCTTTTTGACCCTGGCGCTTACCGATCGCGCTGCGGAAAATTTAGGGATTCTCGGAGCGCATCCACGCTGGAGCGTGCTCCAACACTACCAGGAGACAATCACGCGCGACGAATTCGCGCATTTAATTTATGACGTTTATTGCACACACGGGTTCGCCCCCGATTTAATTGAACTAAACGCCGATACAGCTCGGATTTTGACGAACCGCGAGTCGCAAAAGTTTTTCGCATTGCGCTTCGCAAAGGATGACGCCTCGCGCCCAGTGCCGCGTCTTTGGCATCCCGCTAAATCCCTGCCGCCCACGAAAGCGGGCAAGCCACTATCAGGCTTGCGCATTGCGCTCGACCCGGGTCACCTCGGCGGGCGATGGGCAAAGATGGAAGAGCGTTGGTTTCAAGTCGGCAGCACCCAACCGGTTCAGGAAGGTGATCTGACGTTGAAAGTCTCCCGGCTGCTCGCGCCGCGATTGCGCGAATTAGGCGCAAAAGTTTTCTTTGTCCGAAATAGCAACGAACCAGTCACGGTAAAACGTCCCGATGATTTTCGGGAGCTCGCGAGGAAGATCTTGATTAAGAACGGCGTGCCACAACCTCGTGCCGACGTTCTTGATGAAAACGATCCGGAGAAAGAACAAACGATTCGCTGGCAGAGCGAAATCTTATTTTACCGTTACAGTGAGATTCGCCGTCGGGCGGCGCTGGTAAACTTCAAATTGCATCCCGACCTTGTCCTTTGTTTGCATTTCAATGCCGAAGGCTGGGGCGACCCGAACAACCCGACGCTGACGGACATCAACCATCTTCATCTTCTTGTGAACGGTTCCTATTTGCAGAAGGAGCTCGAATTCGATGACGAACGTTTCGAAATGATTCGGCGACTTCTCAGCCGCGCTTACGATGAGGAATTGCCGCTGGCGGACACCATTGCGACCTGCATGGCTCGCGAGACTCAACTGCCGCCATACGAATATCCGACCACGAACAGCACAACGAAAGTCGGCACCAGCGGCTACGTTTATGCGCGCAATCTACTCGCTACGCGGCTTTATCGTTGTCCGGTAGTTTATTGCGAACCGTACGTGATGAACAGCAAAGATGCTTTCGCGCGTATTGAGGCTGGCGATTACGAAGGAACCCGCAACGTCAACGGCTCGGAGCGCAAAAGTATTTTCCGCGAGTACGCCGACAGTGTGGCGGATGGATTGGTCGAATATTACTCGAAAGCGCGGGGGCTGTAGCCGCCGACCTCTGGGCGGCGCGGGGCGCGTATGTTGCCCTAATCAGCGTCGCGCTTCGCAGAGCGAAGCGTCTACAGCTGGTCAATCGCTTCGCGAATATCATCCAGCGTTACACCAGTTGCGACATGCGCTGCGCCGATTTTCGGCGTCACAACGAATCGGATTTTTCGGTCTTCGAATTTTTTATCAAACTTCACGGCGCTAAGGATTTTCTTCCGTGGAAAATTTTTCGGCAAACTTGTCGGCAACTCGAATCGTTGCAGAAGATCGACCACTGCATCGCGCTGCTTGGGAGGCAGCCCGGCTCTTTTAACTGAGATCGCGCATGCAGCGACAATTCCCAGGCTGAGGGCTTCGCCGTGTAGAAATTTCCGGTAATTTCCCGCGCGCTCAATCGCGTGACCAACGGTATGACCAAAGTTGAGAAGAGCACGTTCGCCCGTCCGGTCGTGTTCGTCTTTGGCAACAATCCTCGATTTTATTCGTATGTTTCGCTTGATCAGTGATTGTAGCGCGTGCGTCTCCCTTGCGAGTTTGTTGGGCCGCAGGCGGGACGCATGCGCTACTTCATCGAACATTTTCGCATCGGCGATAATTGCGTGTTTGATGATCTCCGCGAATCCCTGATTGAACTCGCGGCGAGGCAACGT
>DASREQ010000048.1:0-19708 GCA_035651975.1 Candidatus Udaeobacter sp. | reverse complement strand
AGTAAAACCCGAAGATGGCGCGCTCGTTCTGGAGTTGATGCATTTTGCCGATGAGCTTGCAGACCCCGAGAAATTGCATGTGCCTAAGAAAACTGAAGTAGGCAAACGCGAAATGAACATGGCTAAATCACTCATCGACAGCATGAGCTCGAAATGGAATCCCGAAAAATACAAGGACGACTATCGCGAAGCGCTTATGGAAGTGATCGAAGAAAAAGTGGAAGCGGGCGGGAAAGAAATCGAAGAGAAACCGAAGAAAGCCCCCAAGCCGACCAAGGTGATCGACTTGGTTTCCGTTTTGCAGAAGAGCCTGGAGGAAACCCAGAAGAAGGCGACAGGCAAGTCGCGTAGGAAACAGAAGCGACCTGCAAAGAAAGCGGCGTGAGGTAGGCCGCGACGATCCCAACGCGTTGAGGACAACGCGTTCCATCCATGGATGCCGCAACTGGCTTGACAGACAAGCTCGACATCATTCAGCCTGACCGGCTATGAACTCTCTTAATCGGTTTGCAGATCCGGTCTATTGCATCATGCGACTAATAGTTGGTCTCGTGTTCGCCTGCCACGGCGGACAAAAACTGCTCGGGTTCCCTAGTGGCGGGCACGGCGGAGCCCAAGGTCTAATGCTCGTAGGCGGAATCATAGAACTGGTCGGCGGGTTGATGATTGCGCTGGGTTTGCTGACCCGCCTTGCGGCCTTCGTCTCCGCCGGTGAAATGGCCGTCGCTTATTTCACGGTACACGCCGCCGGCAAAGCGATTGGTCACGCGCCAACGCCAACGGAGCAATTCTTTCCCATTTTAAACAAGGGGGAACTGGCAGTCGTTCTTTGCTGGGTATTTTTGTTCATGGTGTTCTACGGATCGGGACGCTGGAGCATCGACGCCTTGTTCACGAAGAAGTCAATGGCGACAGCAGGTTAGCGCGAATTTTTTCGTTTCGGCCCCGAAACCATTCGGGGTTGCCACGCCGTGGCTTTATGCGAAGGCTGGGAGGAATCTCTTTACCATGAAACACATTGCCTTCGGCTTCGCCTTGGTTTCCATTCTGACCGCACCATTGATCCACGCGCAGGAAGTGATTAAGGATTTCGGAAAGGACCGGTTGAACAACTCACCGCGACACGGGGAATGGGTCGACATCAAATCGGGCGGTCGAACGATCAAGGCGTTTGTCGTTTATCCGGAGCGCAAGGATAAGGCCCCGGTCGTGCTTGTTGTTCACGAAATATTTGGTGTGACCGATTGGGTCCGCAGCTTGTGCGACGAACTAGCGGAGGTCGGCGTGATTGCGATTGTGCCTGATTTGCTTAGCGGCCAAAAATTTGAAGACGTCGATGGCGCACGCAAAGCCATCTCAGCCTTGTCGAAGGAACAGGTCAAAGCCGACCTGGATGCCACGGCAGATTATGCCCTGACAAAAATTCCATCGTGCAACGGCACACTGGCGATCTGCGGATTTTGCTGGGGCGGGGGAGTGACGTTCGCGTACGCGAATGAAAATCCAAAACTGAAGGCGGCGTACTCGTTCTATGGGACTGCGCCGGATGAAGCTTCCAAGGTCGCGAATATTCCATGTCCGGTTTACGGATTTTACGGCGAGAACGACGAGCGCGTAGACGCGACGATTCCGAAGGCCGAAGAGCTAATGAAAGCGGCCGGCAAAAAATATGAACCGGTGATCTACAAAGGCGCCGGCCACGGTTTCATGCGTTTAGGCGAACCCGCTAACCCCGCAGTTCGCGAAGGCGACAAGAAAGCGCGGGACGAAGCCTGGGCGCGGTGGAAAGCGCTCCTGAAACAGCTCTAACTGGATTAGACCTGAAATTCAGTTCTAATTCTCGTTAGACCCATGCGCCACGTCATCGCGCTGTCGTTCGCAACGGTCGCACTCACCTGCGCACACGCGCGCGAGGGTATTCCGTTTCACACGAAATCGCCCATATCGACAGAGCCGGTCGCACCAGAGCGACCGTTCACGCCGTCGCGGGGCCGCTTCGCTCGAATGCTCGTGCAAAAACAGTTTCGCATCGTGACAAGTCTCGAAGCGGTTGATCCCGC
Source organism: Candidatus Udaeobacter sp. (assembly GCA_035651975.1). Classification (GTDB taxonomy): domain Bacteria; phylum Verrucomicrobiota; class Verrucomicrobiia; order Chthoniobacterales; family UBA10450; genus Udaeobacter. The sequence goes on along the minus strand of DASREQ010000048.1, from coordinate 17,648 downwards.
AGTGCGGCGACTCTGGTTTAGGCGATATCCACGCAATGAGATTGCGACGGGAAACCAAGAGTTTGCAGAGACCGATATCAGTGACGGAAAACCTTTTCGCTTCGTCCTCGCAGATCAGGCGGGTGAGACGTGGTTCATTCTTTTCGAGACTGGCGGTTTGCTTCACCATCATACTCTTGTCTTCTTCCAGCGTGCTGGCAGACATTATCGTGTAGCGGAAGCTGCTTATGGCAATCTCCGACGGAACACATTCGAGAGCTGTGTGGAAGCAATCAGAAAAGGGAAGTTTGTTCAGACCGATGATCTTGCTCCCTACTAATGGGTCTAACCAAGAGCTGCAGCCGACGGCTACCCGCTTTTCGTTCACGTTTTTTATGATTAAAAAAGTTCAGGACATTTTCCGCCGCGACGACAGTAGCCGCGGCTGAGCTTGGTGTCGTTAGATGGTAACCGCGCTTCGTTTCCACTCGGCGTCGAGCGGGCTGGGCCTTGCGCCATTCGTGGCAGGCGTTATTTGCCTCTTAGTTGTCCACATCGCGATCGTTTTCCTGCTCTATGGAAGCCGTGCGTTCGTTCGATCTTTCGCCGTGCCATCTGAGGTCGTTTTTCTTTTTCCCAGCGCTCCTCGCGTTCATCGGATATTATTTCTTGGTTCGGGCGCGAGCGATTCGCATATTCCCACCGTGGCTCGCAGCCTTTGTACCGATGCTTCTTTCGTTCTCGCTAAGCTTGCTCCTCGCATTCAATGCATACGGAACCTAACGCCCCGCGCACGTCGAATGGAACGCCAACCATCTAACCAATTGCTCGCTGCAATTCGATACTTTTTGCGCTGACGACGAGAGCGTTTACCACCAATAGATCTGGGCGATCTTGCCGTCTTTTGTCATGTTAACTGAAAACCAGTACCAATTTCCTCCGAATGATAATTGTCAGTTTGTCATCCAGGAATCGATAGATGACTGTTGAAAAACCCGGCGTCCCTCCGCTGTGCTGGACGAAGCGATGGCCGTGATAGCTGTCGGTGAACCAGCCAAGCAGCCTTGCTCCTTGATGGTTCGGCCATCGCGAATAATGGCAAGCGACGCACCGGGAATATGCAAGCGCTGCATCTGCGCCACGATGTAGTCATCAATCTGATCGGCATTACCAGAAACGGGCAGGCTGAAGGCGACGAAAAGCGCAATGACAATTGGGCGACGCGCAGTTCTTATCTCAGCAACTAACGAAGCTACTTCCTTGCGCCTTCTAGTTCATCCGCGAGCGCGCTTGCATCGTAAACTTTGCGAAGGGCCTCGGTGATTGCCGCAGAGTCGACCGAAACGGCACGCGCTTGTGTGTCTGTGAAAATACAATCGAGCACGAGTGACTCGATGTTGCCGTCGAAAATGATACCAACAAATTCGTTCGCCTTGTTCACCACCGGGCTGCCGCTGTTGCCGCCGATGATATCGGCGTCGGAAACGAAATTGAAATGTGTCGCCAGATTCAAACTCGATTTTTTATCGATCCAGCGTTTCGGCAGATCGAATGGCGGTTTGTTGACGTGCTCCGCGGAACGCTGATACAAGCCGGCGAAATCAGTGAACGCGGGAATTTGTTTTCCGTCCTGCTCGTAACCGCGCACCCTCCCGTAGGAAAGACGAAGGGTGAAGGTCGCGTCCGGATAACTGCCGGTGCCTTCGATGACAAAGCGCGCTTTGGCGATTTCCGAATACGCCTGTTTTTTGATCTCGTCTTGGGCGTCGTAGATTTTCCTAGCTTCTCTCGCTGGACCGTCGATTAGGCGCGCGAGATCGATCATTGGATCATGTGCTGCCTGCAATGCCGCAGCGTCCTTCCCGTAAAGGTCCTTGCGCACGGCAACATCTTTCAGCTTTGTGCCCGAGACCAGCTCGACTGCGCGATCGTGCGGCGACTTGCCAGCAAGCACCTTTTGTACGAGCGGATCGTCTACACCAAATTGGGATGCGAAATCAGTCAACGAATCGGTCAGGCGCAGGATTTCGTAATCGTCATAGATAGGCTCGGTCGAGAAAAGTTCCAGTTCCAGTGAATCGCGAGCGCTGTCGCGAAATTCGGCAATCCGTTCGCCATTCGGCTTGGCGCGTTCGTCCACGGCGCGGACCAAGAAACGCGCGTACTTGAAAAGGTTTCCGAAGAAGGCTCGCGGCCCACGATAACCGACAGGAATTGGCCGTTCCTGCTCGAGATAATTATACAATCGAGCGTTTTTCGCGATCTCGGCCTGGGCGTTCTTAATGCGGTCATAAGCGTTGATGGTTGATTGCAATTTCCGATCGCGCCGGATTGCGTCGCGCAATTTTTGTTCCCGTGCCTGGAGCGCCGACCAGGTTTGCGGATCAAGCAGGCCGGCAAGATAACCGTTATAACGTTTCCGGTTATTTTGATCGCCGAAAAGATCGTCGCGTGCCTTTCTCGCGTTTTCGAACGAGCGCGCGCTGTAGGCCAACCCCGATACCTCGCGCCTGTAGAACAGGTTTAAAAGATAAGGCAGAAAGCGATCGCGCGTGTCAGCCAGTTCATCCAGAGTCAGTTGTCGATCAGTTTTACCTGGGCTGCCGCTTACGAAGGTGAGCTCGCCCTCGGCTGGCCCCCGGGAATTCCATTTGAGAAAGTTGTCGATCTTGGCGGGCTTGCCGTTTTCGTAAACGCGAAAAATGCAGATATCGAGATCGTAGCGGGGATATTCGAAATTATCGGGATCGCCTCCGTAAAATGCTATCTGCTGCTCCGGGGCGAAGACTAACCGCACATCATCATACCGCTTGTAGCGATAAAGGTGGTACGCTCCGCCTTGATAGAGCGCGACCACATCCGAACGCAGCCCGGTCTTATCTTTGCTTTCCTTCTCAATGGTAGCGATGATTGAATTGCGCGCACTGGAAGCCTGATCGTTCGTCATTCCGGGTTTAACGGCTCCATTCACGCGCGCCGTCACGTCTTCGATTGATATCAGCACGTTGAGCTCGAGATCGGTCGATTTGATCTCGTCCGCCTGCGTTTTGGCATAAAAACCGTCCTTCAAATAGTTGTGTTGCGAGTCGCTAATCTTTTGCAGCGTGTCGGCGCCAACGTGATGATTTGTAATGACAAGACCGTTTGCGGACACGAACGAGCCGCTGCCTCCGGAGTTGAAACGGACGCTCGCCTTTTGAAGGTGCTCCAACCAATGCTGTGTCGGTTCGAACTGATATTTTTCTTGGAGGTATTTGAGCGGCGGCGCATTGAACAGCCACATTCCTTCGTCAGCGGATGCAGATGAAATAAGGCCGGTTGCGCACATGATAACTAATAACAACCGGAGCCTTCGTGATGTCGACAAAGCAGTAGGCATCGCGGAGCATAGAACGCTGGGAAGCGCGCGACAACTATCTACGCTCCTGCTCATGTTCGTAATCGCACTCGGTAATCGATATCGAGAACGAGCGCTGAAGCGTTTAAAAGTGTGCTTCTAATTCGCAGAACGCAATCGAGCCCCCAGACGAACTTGATGATTCCGGAATCGCAGCGCGGCGATGCCCCGACGACCAAGCAATTCCGACCGCGCCCGGTCCGGATTTGGCCTGCACGATCGGTCCACGAAATCGCCGAGTGTGATCGCCCGGCGTGACGCGGACGATGCGTGTAACAGCAACTCTGCTGTACAGTTATTGACGTCTCGCCAATCCCTCTCGCTTGAATAACTTGCGCTCATGCTTCGAACCAGGCGGCGTAAAATCGAGCAACTCAATTTTGTTCTTGCCGGCGCGCAAAAATCCGGAACGACGGCATTGCATTACTTTCTGAGCAGACATCCGAAGATCACGATGGGCGATCAGCAGGAAATACATTTTTTTGATAACGACGCCCTATTTGTTTCAGGGGTGGATTATGAGCAGTTACACAAACATTATCCTCCGCTTGCTCCATCTGCCATCGCCGGCGATTGCACGCCGAGCTACATTTATCACGAGCCAGCAGCGGAACGGATTTGGAAGTACAATCCGAAAATCAAACTGCTGATCCTTCTCCGAAATCCGGTCGACCGCGCCTTTGCTCACTGGAACATGCAACGATTCAGGGGTCGCGAGCCGCTCGATTTTCTCGATGCCGTGCGAGAGGAAAAAACGCGTATTGCCGGAGCGCCGCCCGCCGAAGCGCGCCGCTTTGCTTATGTTGATCGAGGATTTTATGGAAAGCAGCTCGCCCGTCTTTTCAAATTCTTCCCGCGCGAGCAGATTAAGGCGGTGAAGTTTGAAGAGTTTAGGGAGAAACAGCGCGAAATGCTGACTTCCATCTTTTCTTTTCTCGGTTTAGAACCGCCTCGTTCGGTGCGCAACAAAGACAGAAATGTCGTTCCATACCAGCGCCAGGTGAATCGGGAGGAGAAGATTTTCCTCTACAATCTTTTCGCAGAAGACATCGTCAAGGTGGAGCAACTGTTACGCTGGGATTGTTCTGACTGGAAGTTGTAACGGTGCTTGCGTCTAGCACCGAACCAGAACAGCTGCTTACAAGCAAGATAGACAGGCGCTTGTCACCAGCGCCTCTACAACGATTTGTCTGTCTTAATGCTGAATTTGCTTGAACCGTGGACGCTGCTTTGGGTCGGCTGCAAGCAGCGCTTTCCAACGGAAAATACGCGCACCTTGCGATTCAAAGAAAGCGCGCAGTTCATCCGTGAAAAATGAGGACCCGTCTGGGCGCGGGTTAAATTCCAGCAATAAGCGTCCGCCTGGTTTGAGGAATCTCGTTCGGATATCTTTGATGAAGAATTTCCAATCGGCCGGGGTCCATTCGAGCCATTCTCCGTTGTTGGCACGGGTGAGCCGGTGGAAACAAACGCGGTGGCCGGTTACGAGATCGAATTGTGTTCCCAGATCAGGTAGCGGCGTTTGTGGTTCGATACGTCCAATAACGCGGCGAACGTTGAAGAACTCAGTTGTGCCGCGGAAGAACGGCTCCTCGTCTGTGTCAAACCCGAGTGCTTCGTGGCCAAACAAACGGCAGAGATAGAGGAAGTAGCCGGCGCCGCAACCGAGATCGAAAATTTGCAGCGGTGGAGAACGATCGAGCCAGAGATCCTGCGCGCGCCTGACGTTTACCCCGATCCAGTATTTCGCATCCTCGTATGCATTGATCTTTCGCGCAGTTATCCGGTAGGGATAGCGCTCGCGCAATCTCTCTAATTCGGTGCGGTCAATCGTTCCAAGAATTCGTCGAGCGCTTACCGGGTGAGTGGCGCGGCAAAGGTGTTCCCAGAGGCTTTGCCCGGCATCGCGAGAGAAAAGCTTTTGAAATTTGCGAGAGAGTCGCACCTCGAAACGATGCCGCTAACTCCTCGATAGACAAGTTTGTCGATGGCTTTACTCGGTCTCAGGGACTGATATCGAGTCGGATCAGACCCGTAGAACCTTTGTAGGTCATGAATCCGCCTGCCCAGCCGATGCCCGGGTAAAAGTATTGTTCGTATCGCCACAACATCTCTAATTTTGCACCGGAGGGCTTTTTCCAAACCAACCGATAATACACATGGCGTTTCCATGACGGGGAGTGGCCGGTCATGAAATTGAGGTCGAATGGGGTCGGCCAGCTGAGAATGCTCCGGCGGATTTCGATGAAAGCATCGTCGCCTCCGGGTGGCGCCGTGGCGAGGTTCTCTTTTTCTGATCGCGCTGGGCCGAAGGCGAAAACCATTCCACCGTTTGCCAGTCCAAGCTGATCATTTTTCGTCGTGCCAATGCTCGGTGTGGGATCGCTCCTGTCGTTGAGACTTAACCCGAGATCGTTAACGCGGAGGATGCCGCCAGTCCCCCTGCCCTCGTACACGATCGAACTAATTCGGGCTGAGCTCATTTCAATTGTTCCGAAGCGATCGAGCAAAAGTGAGATCTGACGTCCCTCAAAAATCCAGGTTGCCAATATGGCAATGACCAAAGCGATCAGAATCGCCAGCGTGATCAGGATCTTGCGCATCTCTTCAAGAACTGTCGATTACGCTCATTTCGCTGATAAAATCGGTGCGGCTGTCATTCTGAGCGGGGCGAAGAACCTCTGAACAGTTCTTGTAACAATGCGGAAGCGCAGAATCCAGAGATGTTTCGCTTCGCTCAACATGACAACGAGAAAAGCGCGCCCATTCGCATCATGCCGCAATCTGGATTTGACTGAAGTTTACGTCTTCTTCCGCTGGATATAATCGTTCACTTGTTCCTCAAGAATATCGAGTGGCAACGCGCCATTTTTGAGCACCACATCGTGGAACTCGCGCTGATCGAATTTTTCTCCGAGTTCATTTTGTGCGCGAGCACGTAATTGCTGGATCTTCAACATGCCTATCTTGTAGGCGCACGCCTGGCCGGGCGCGACGATGTAACGTTCGATCTCGGCTTTAACTTCTTTCTCCCCCATGCCGGTTTTGTCGCGCATGTAAGCGATCGCCTTCTCGCGGGTCCAGCGTTTTGCGTGAATACCCGTATCGACAACCAATCGAACTGCGCGGAACAGTTCGTCACGAAGACGTCCCAGGTCTCCGAATGGGTCGTTGTCGTACCATCCGACTTGTTTCGCCAGCCATTCGCAGTAAAGCGCCCAGCCTTCGATGTAAGCGGTAAACGGCAGGACTTTGCGAAATTGGGGAACGCCTTTGAGCTCCTCGGCTGTGGAGAGTTGCCAATGATGTCCCGGGACGCCCTCATGATATGCGAGAGTCGGCATGCTCCATTTTGGCACTTCATTCATGTCGCGCAGGTTTGCGAAAAATATCCCGGGACGGCTGCCATCCATGGCGGCAATATCGTAATACGCGCCCGGCGCGGTTGCTTCCTTGAATTCTGGGACGCGGCGAACTTCGATTTTCGCGCGCGGCGTGGTGAGAAACAATTGCTTCGATGAACGTTCTGTTGCCTGCTTGATCAGTTCGGTGTACCTGGCCAATGCATCCGCGCGTCCTTTGTCATCGTTTGGATAAAGGAAACGCGGATCTTTTGCGAGCTTGTCCATCGCCTCTCCGATGGGCTGACCCGCAAAACCGTTTGCATCGAGTATTGCCCGCATCTCACCTTCGATGCGGGCCACTTCGCGCAGCCCAAGCTCGTGCACCTCATCCGGCTTAAGTGCGGTGGTCGTGTTCTCGTGCAATTTGTAGGCGTAGAACGCATCACCGTCCGGCAATTTCCAGACGCCATCATCCGTGGTCGTCTTCGGCAAAATCCCACGAAAATAATCGATCAGTTTCTGATAGGCCGGATAGACTTTGTCGGTTATTGCAGATTCCACACGCGCTTGAAAGTCGGCGCGCTCTGCCTTGGTCAATGTGTCAATTTTAGCAGCGCGTGTCTTGAACGAAGTCGCCAGAATATTTTCCGAAGCAGGTTTGCCGACGAACTCGGTCATTTCCTTGAGCACCTCCTCAACCACGAAGCGCGGTGGCAGGATTTGCTTTTGTTCCCGAATTTTCAAACCATCGAGGACTTGATCGAACTTTTTCGGCAGCGCGTCGAGCCGCATCACGTAGTAATTGCAATCTTTTCGGTTCAGCAGCCGGTGCGTATTGGCCATGAACGAGGGGAACTGGTTCTGCACGCCAAAAAGCTGGTTAACCGGATAATCGTGCCATTGCCATTTTTCGCCCTCGGCTTGTATTTGGAGAAACCACTCCAACACGCGCGTGGAGAGCTTCTGCGATGCTGATTGCTTATCGATTGGATACTGACGAAGCTGTGCCAGGTCGCGCTTCCACCTGTCGAATTCCCGCTGTTGATGCCCAGGCGATTCGTCGTCGAGTTTCCCGTTGTGACCTGTGATGCCGAATTGCTCCGCCAGGCCAAGCGTTGAGAGAATCTCCGGGTGATCAAAGAGAATCTCAGCAAAGACCTTTTCGTAATACAGATTCAGACTCCACGGCCGAAACCAAATCAGATTAGTTAAGAAGACCGCAATCGCGATCACCAGGACCGCAACGATTACGCCGAACCATTTGAGAGTGCGCTTAAACATATGCTCGTGTGAGCGTTAGAACGCCTGCTGTAGCTAGGATGCAGCGATTGTCCACTTTGGATTCAGAAGTTTATCAAGCGTTATTGATAATTCCGGGCATTGAATGGTAGAAGCGATGCGAAGCACACACACTTATGTGTGATAGCTTTGCTGCGAAATTCCGGTTATAGCCACAGCTGATGACCGCGTCGACAGAACATATCGATAAACCCGAACCGCGCGGGCAAGCCGTGCTGGCCTTCCTGGCGATTTGCACGATTTATCTGGCGCTGCCACGCAATCTGGTGGTCGGTCCGGTCTGGTTGTTGCCCACATTGATAGTCGTTTTGCTTGTGCCGACAGTGGTGAGCCATCGCGTAGGCAGACATTCCCTGAATCGCACGCTTGGATTTGCCATTAATGGAATCACAACACTGGCTCTCATAGGATCGGTAATTTTACTTGTGCGCGCGCTGCCTGGCCATCGAGAATCGCCGCTGCAGCTACTGCGGTCAGGCGGACTACTCTGGCTCACAAACGTGATTGTTTTTGCGTTGTGGTATTGGCGTCTGGATGGAGGTGGTCCGACTTTGCGTCAGACGCAAAAGAAGTTTGGCAGCACAAGCTTTCTCTTTCCTCAAATGCAGATCACGCATGACGAACGCGCACAATTTCAGTGCGCCCGCTGGAGGCCACGCTTTATCGATTACTTGTTTGTCGCTTTTACACAAAGCTCTACGTTTGGTCCAACGGACGCCCCGTTGCTGGCACGCTGGGCAAAAGTCCTGGCGATGGTCCAGATTTTTATTTCTCTCACCATCGTTGTTCTGCTGATTTCGCAGGCAGTCGGTGGTTTGTAGAGCATTGCCAGCTGACAATTCGCGGAATTTGAAATTCTCCAAAGCCCCATTTTTCTTCTGTTCGGTCTTATCTTCTGGTTTGGTGCCGAGAATCCACATGGAGTAGGAAGTGATCCGTATCGTTTCCCTTTTACCCGCCGCGACTGAAATCGCAGCCGCGCTCGGATTGATGGACCAGGTGGTCGGCGTTTCGCATGAATGCGATTTTCCGAAGGAAGCGAATGCGCGGTCACGGCTGACGCATTGTCCGGTGCACAATGCTGGCCTTACGAGCGGGGAAGTCGATCGATGGGTGCGGCGGGCGTTGCGTGAGAACGGCACAATTTACACAATCGACGAGCGACTCCTGCGTGAGCTGCGCCCCGACGTAATTCTCACGCAAAAACTCTGCGATGTCTGCGCAGTTGGTTATGGCACTGTTGCTCGGCTCGCTGAGAGTTTGCCAGACCCGCCAAAGGTCGTGAACCTCGAGCCAACGAGTGTCATGGACATATTCGATGATATTCAACACGTCGCAGAAGCGTGCGGAGTGCCGGAATGCGCGGCAAAACTGATCGCAAGCTTATCCGAGCGCGTCGAGATGGTACGGCAAAAGACAAAGCGTATTCCGCATCGGCCCCATTGTTTCCTGATGGAATGGATCGATCCGCCGTTTTGCTCGGGTCATTGGGGGCCAGAGCTTGTGGAAATTGCCGGTGGCCTTGATTTGTTAGGCCGGAGGCATCGACCGTCTGCGCAAGTCGATTGGCAGGAAGTAGTCGACGCTCGTCCCGAAATTCTCGTGCTGGCCCTCTGTGGCTACGATATCAATCGTGCGAGACGCGATTACCAGTTGCTCCGAAGCTTTCCTGATTTCGAGTCACTTCCGGCGGCGCGCGACGGTGAGATTTATCTTGTGAATGCAAGCGCGTATTTCGCCCGCCCAGGACCGCGTATTGTGGACAGCCTCGAGATTCTTGCTGGAATTCTGCATCCCGAAGAATTTCCGGAATTCACCTCACACGGACCGGACGATCCACGCGTGGTCCGTGTCGGTTAGCGATGTCTCCACCAAGACCGGGGCCGAAGATCCGACATTCTGTCGAGACGCCATGTCGCCTGCAAACTGCGGGCTTGCAGGCGACACGCCTGCCGCTACAGCCCAGTTACTCGGCGCTTTCCTTCGCAATGGTAGGTTGGTTGCTCCGGCCACGCAGCGGCCAGCGCCAGCGCGACGACGATTCCAACGGAAACTTCGAAGAAGCGGTGGAGCGCAATAATCCAGGCGGCGTTTGAACGGGGAATGAGCACGATGATGGCGAGCGTGATGCTCGCGTAACGGTAAGCGCTTTTTTCCATGCGAAACGCGGGCACAAAAGTCCCAGTACAAACATAGCACCCGTGAAGACCACAAGATTTCCGGTGAAATAGGTTGCCAGGAGCGCTCCGGCAAGAGCACCCAGCGCAATGGCCACGATGGGTAGGACTGAAATTAAGAGAGTCGCGCCGAGACTTGAATGAGGGCGCTGCAATCGAAAGGTTCAGGCTTTCTTCGCGCTCCAGTGCAACGCCAGTGATGGGACGAGAAAGAAGAATACGAGCACTACCCGCAGGTTTGCAAAAAAGTTCAGGGTGAGGGCACTCAGCTCTTTTTCGTCCACCTTAAACCACTGAGTAAGCCACGGAGCATAACTATTCCACAAGGTCAGGGTGACAATCCAGTAGAACAGGGCGAAGAGGACCCCCACGGCAAAGGCGCGCAGGAAAAAGTTTCGAAAAAAAATGATTTTTTCGCGTTCCATGATTCAACAGTTATTTCGGATAGAGGAATCAGTGCGCGCTTATCGGTCTCACGAAATCTGCGTGAATCCGCGAAATCAATAGATCAGGTTAGGACATGCGAATCAGCGAAATGAATTGGATGATGGTGGAAGAATATCTGAAGCGCGACGATCGCGCGGTGTTGCCACTAGGCAGTACCGAACAACACGCGTACTTGAGTCTCAGTGTGGACAGCATTTTGGCCGAACGCCTGGCTGCCGAAGCAGCCGAACCGTTAGGCATACCGGTCTTTCCTGTGCTGCCCTACGGGATCACACCGTACTTTCGCGCGTTCCCGGGAACGATCACTTTGCGTGTGGAAACGTACATGTCGATCCTGCGCGACATTCTCGACGCGATGGCGGAGCAGGGATTCAAGAGAATCCTGATTGTCAACGGACATGGCGGCAACACGCCTGCACAAGGCCTGACAGGGGAATGGATGGCGGACCATCCGGGAGTCCGGATCAAATTTCACAACTGGTGGAGCGCGCCAAAAGTTTGGGCACAGGTGGAGGCAATTGATCCCGTCGCATCGCACGCATCGTGGATGGAAAATTTTCCGTGGACGCGTTTGGCAAAAATCGACCTGCCGCGTCAGCAGAAACCGATGAGCGATTTGGATAGATTGCGCCGGGTCGATCCAAAATCACTGCGGGCATACCTAAAGGACGGTAACTACGGCGGTCTTTATCAGCGCGATGACGAAGAAATGATGAAAATCTGGCACGCAGGTGTGGAAGAAACGCGTGCGCTGTTGACGCAAGGGTGGGACTGAAAGCAACGGTTCTTTAGCACTCTCCTGCTTGTTCTCGATCTTTTTCGCCTGATTGTGTCGAGGACGAGGACGATCGGGACCGCGACTCGACACCATCAGCAGCGCCCGGCATCGATCTCTTTAATTTCGTCAGGCGTAAGACGAAAGCCGGCGGCACTGATGATGCCATCGACCTGTTTTGAGTTTCGCGCGCCAACAATTGCTCCGGTAACTGCCGGATGTCCCAGTGTCCAGGCGATAGCGACTTCTCCGGGCGATTTACCGTGACGCGTGCCAACCGCGCGGAGGCGCTCAACTAAGGCAAGATTTTTCGACAGATTTGGTTCATGGAAATGTGGATTTCCTCTACGCCAATCGTCAGCGGGAAGATTGGCGACGCGGTCCCGAGTCATCGCGCCGGTGAGCAGACCCGAAGCCATCGGCGAGTAGACGATCACGCCGATGTTTTCACGTTGGCAAAAAGGCAAAAGTTCTTTCTCGGCATCGCGACGAACCAATGAATAAGGCGGTTGCAGCGACGTAATCGGCGCAATGTCCTTCGCTTTCTGTAATTCCTGCAGATTAAAATTCGAAGCGCCGATCCATCGCACCTTGCCTTGTTTTTGCAACTCAGCCATCGAGGCCCATCCTTTGGCGGTCTCGGCCCAATCGTCGGCAGGCCAATGGATTTGGTACAGATCAATGACGTCCACACCGAGTCGCCGGAGGCTGGCTTCACATTCGCGGCGAATCGATTCTGCTCGCAACGAATAACCGATTTCACCTTTTTCACTCCACACCATCCCGCACTTTGTGAAGACGTACGGGCGATTTCCGGTCCAATCGTGCAACGCCCTGGCGACAACTTCTTCCGAGTGACCAAGTCCATACACGGCTGCGGTGTCAATCCAGTTAATTCCAAGCTCCAGTGCTCGATGAATCGCCGTGATGGAGTCGCGATCGCTTTGTTTCCCCCAACCGAATTGCCATGGGCCGCCCACCGCCCATGCACCGAACCCGATCGGTGTGATCATCAAATCGGAGTTACCGAGTTTTCTGGTGTTCATTGCTTCCTAATTTCGACGTTCGACATCTCGGCGAGCGGAATTATTCGCGCGCAAAGTGGATCGGCTTCTTGTGAAAGTGCCAGTCCAGCTCGGACCGATGTCAAACCGATCGCGGACGGCGCAAGTGTCAGGCGGCAAGGCCGCAACCATTTTGCCAACGCATTGAGGACAACGCGTCCCACCTAGCTGCGCCCGAAAGCCTCCCGTAATTCATCCTTGGCATGTTCCAGGATCTGCCTTTGCCTTTTAGGCAGATTTTTGCCCGCGCGATTGATGTAAAAATTCAACATCGACATCGCGGATTGATATGGCGTGCCCTTGCGTCTTTTGCTCCGCTCGGCGGACCGTTTTAAGGACAGCGCAATGCGATGAGGATTCTTCCCTTTGAAGACATCCGACTCAAGATCGAGCGCGTCGCTATGCTTTGTGACTTGAGCTGACCATCGACGTCCTTTCGATGATTTCTTCGACGTCGTACTCATCAAACTATTGAAGTTGCAAGGCGGTCGCTTCGCCTGCCAAACCCGTCCGGCAACGGGAGCGGTCGTCCTAGAATTCTGTATCCTTCGCCGGCAGTACATAATCAATCGGCAACGCCCATGCATGTCGCGTTAACAAATTCCTCGGTATGATGATCGATCTGGCGGCCGCCGCGTCCCCGATTTTCGTCAATGTAAACGGCGCCTCGCTGCACCGCGGTTACGGAAGGTGGTGGCAGGTTGATTTCGTATTTCACCGGTTGGCGATGATCCGCGAATTGAAGCTCCGGATGATAGACGCTGTCGAACTTCCAAAGCATCCGGATGAAATTCGTCTGACCACGAAGCATTTGGCGAACAACGACACGCGCACAGTCGCGCAGGGCCTCCCATCCAAGATGTTTGCGAGCGAGGATGCGCTGGGTCTCGACAAGCTCCTTGTAGAATTCCGGTAGTGGCAGCCTGGTTGGTAACACAGCGTGTTGGATATCGAACAGCCGGTAATCACGCGTGGTCAGACGGCGTGATTCAGTATGCCATGTTTCCGTCCCGGGATAAGGCGTGTTAATACTGATGTTAACGACCTCGGGAATCTCCAGGCACCAATCACGTACGACTTTGAATCGTTCGCGGTCCCATTCGGGATCGGCAATGATATTGACGGCAACCGATATATCGAGCGAGCGGGCGAACTCCAGTGCCTCGAAATTTTTAGAGAGCGTTACCCGCTTTCGATAACGCTTGAGTCCCTCTTCGTCGATCGCTTCAAGACCGAGGAACATGGTATTCAAGCCAAGCCGCTTCCAGAATTTAAAGACCTCCTTGTTGCGCAATAGCACGTCACCGCGCGTTTCCAGGTAATAACGTTTGCGGATCCCGCGGCGGGCGATGGCTTCGCCGAGCTGCATTCCGTGCTCAGCTTGAATGAAAGCGACATCGTCTACGATGAAAATGCCGGGCTCGCGTATTTGGGCCAGCTCTTCAACGGCGCGCTCTGGTGTTTTCACCCGGTAATTGCGTCCGTAAAATGTCCAGGCACTGCAAAAGACGCAGTCCCACGGGCAACCCCGGCTAAACTCAATGGATGCGGCTGGGTCGAGTGAGCCGATAAAATATTTCCGGCGATGCCGAACGAGGTCGCGAGCAGGCAACAAGTCGTCGAGCGACTTCACAAACGCAGGTGGTTGCCCGCGATGATCGAGTGTCACGTAGCCGGGAACGTTTTTCAGGTTTTGCGGACTCCCGGCGAGAGCATCAAGCAGCCCGGCAATCGCCGTTTCGCCTTCGCCGGTTAGCACGCAATCCACCGCGCCGCCAGCGTGCCGCAGGATTTCTTCGGGAATAAATGAAACACTGTGTCCACCGACGCAGATGAATGTTTCCGGCAACAAAGCACGCGAAGCACGTGCGAGATCGACGACTTCGGGGACGTTAGCGAGGTAATTGACGGAAAACACGATCACGTCCGGTTGCCATCGCTTGACCAGGCGAAAAAAATTCTGCTGCGGTTCGCATTGCAAATCGATTAAGCGAACAGCGTGACCGGCATGCCGCGCCGCCGCAGCGACAAGTTCAAGACCGAGCGGTTCAAGACGAAGATAGATCTTCGAATACATCAAACAGCTGGGATGAACGGCCAGGACTTTCATTTTTGATCCGTTATTTCTTCGCGGGATGTTCGGCGTGCGCGCGTATCTTCAAGTGACCTCGTGTAGCCGGGGTCGACGATCCCGGCAGGGACCTTAGGATGTTGTCGCCGCCTTGATGTGTCGACGCGCCCGTCTCACCCGCACGGCGCACAGCGTCGCGGCTACAGCACAGCAAAAGCTCGGGTACAACGCCTTTTACTTCACGGTTGATTTCTGAGCAGGCCGCAGACGAATATTGATCTCAGATGTGAGTGTGCGATGGACGGGGCACTTCGCGGCGATCTCCATCAGTTTGGCGTGTTGCTCCGCACTCAACGGACCCGTCAAGCCGACTTCAACCTCAATCCTGTCCAGCATGCCCTCCTTCGTTTCGCATTCCTCGCAGTCCGTTGCATAAATCCGCGAGTGCCGGAGCGAAACCGTAATATTCTCGAGCGGCATCTGTTTCCGGCGCGCGTACAAGCCGACTGTCATGGAAGTGCAGATCCCGAGCGATGTTAGGAGATAATCGTACGGATCCGGGCCGGCATCGCCGCCTCCCGCGCTTTCCGGTTCATCTGCGACAAGGCGATGTTTGCCAGCAACGACTTCTTGTCTGAAGCTGCGCGCACTGCCGTGCACGACAACGTCCGGTGTTTTGTTACTCTCTTGTGCACTCACGTCGAAATCAGGGGCGCAAAATTCCCACGAAGCGATCGCGATAGGACCAGACCAGGAAGAGCTCAAGAATGGAAACGACGATTGCGGGCACCATCCCTGCGGGCTCGGGTGCCATCAAAATGTGGAAGGCCCAAATGTTCACGATGATGGCGGCGAGAATCGTCAGGG
The DNA here is from genome assembly GCA_035651975.1 of Candidatus Udaeobacter sp. Lineage (GTDB taxonomy): Bacteria > Verrucomicrobiota > Verrucomicrobiia > Chthoniobacterales > UBA10450 > Udaeobacter. The sequence goes on along the minus strand of DASREQ010000048.1, from coordinate 2,228 downwards.
CGAGAGGAACGAACCGGCCAATCAGGAGAAGCAACCCGCCAATAAGTTGGAATGCGCTGACGATGTAAACGTAGCCGCTGGCGAAAAACGAGTGCAAATATTCACCGGCCACACCTTGGGGCAGAGGTGGCATCGGAAGAAAATGCAGGAGTCCGTTGGAACCAAAGAAAACAAAGATCAATCCGAGAAGGATCCGGGCAATAATGGTTAAGACTTTCATTCGAGGACGTTGGACTGATCATCCAGAAATTCCAATCCCAAAGTGGAGGACGCAGGTCGAGAGCAATCGCAATCATGGTTTCTCTCGAAACAACTCATTGAGATCGGCTGACGCTGCGCCATTGGCCAGAAGCTTGAATGTGCCGTTTGTTTTGATGTCTTTGGCCGCGCGAAGAAATGTGCCCCATGCGGCCAGAGCAAGGCCGGACCCGACAGAGATTCGCCGCACACCGAGGTCGGCGAGCTGAGAAAGGGACAACTGGTGATTGAATCCTGAGACGAGGACATTCACAGGCTTGGGCGCAACCTTTTTTACGATTTGCGCAATTTCATCTGGCTTCTGAACTCCCGGCGCGTAAAGACAATCGGCGCCGGCTTCGGCGTAAGCAGCGAGCCTATCAAGAACCGTACGGAGCGGATCGGGATGGTGCACCAACCACGCTTCGCAACGTCCAGTTAGGACAACGTCACTGCCCGCGGTGTCAATGGCCGAGCGTGCCGCTCGAATACGATCGATCGCCAATTTCTTCTCGTAGAGCGGTGTGTCCGTCCGACCTGTGTTGTCTTCGATCGATAAACCGGCAACACCGGTTGCAACACAAAGTCGCACATTGGCTGCAACGTTCTCTGGTTTATCGGCGTAGCCTGCCAGAAAATCTGCGTTTACCGGTAGCGTTGTTGCTTCGACGATTTCCCGGATGTGCGCAAGCATTTCATCGCGTGGCACCTCGCCATCGCGTTTTCCCCGCGAAAAAGCAAAGCCAGCCGAGGTGGTGGCGAGCGCTTCGAACCCGAGATGTTCCAGATAGATCGCTGTTCCGATGTCCCACGGGTTTGGCAGCACGAAGCATCCGGACTCGTGTAGTGCCCGAAATTTTGCAATGAGAGAGGTTTGTTGCGCTGTGGTCATGTCGAGAATCTTATACCGCGCTAGCTCGGGCGCGAGGGGATTGGCAAGCGCTGCGCTTGCCCTACAATTCCTCGACCGCGCGCGGACTATTTTGACCCTGCGCCGCTGTCTTTCCAAATGCGTCGCAATGGACCTTTGACTCCGTAGATCGGATCGTTATCTGGCATTGGCAAAGCCGCGATGTTTTGATCTGCCTTCGGTCGTTCGCCAGGCAATCCCCTGAGCAAATCCCAGTCGCGTCCGCCGGGATAAGCTCCTACGACGCCAAAATCGCTGCTGCCGCCGATGTTCTGGTGCGCGACTCCGGCTGGAATGATTATCACATCGCCGGCCTGCACCTCGACGTTCTCGCCATGCTCGCCACCGAGTCGCAGATTTGCAGTGCCCGAATAAACACCCAGCACTTCGTGCGACGTGCTGTGATAATGAGGAAAGGAATAAACTCCGTTTCTCCACGAGTTGGTCCAGTCGTTCTCGGCAAAACGTTCTGCAAAAATAGACGCTGGATTTTGCGCATTGGGAGCAATCGCTTGCCGATAGAACAGCAAGGGAAGGGGACTATTTGGGAAAATACCATCGTCTTTGAAATTCAGTTGCTTAGGCTGAACAAAATCTTGCTGTTGGATCATAGCACACGCCCCTTTAAAGATACCGCAAGGAAAGCTTGGCCCGGTTCTGGATGCTTGAATTAGCCATGGAACTCAATTTCCACCATGACCGTCCTGTAGCCACGGCGCTGTGTCGCCGTGCTCCAGGTCATGACATTGCCACAGCGCCTCGCCAGCGCGGCGGCTACAACATTCACGAATCGGCCGTCATCTGATTCCCAGCGATTGCAGCGTGGCTGCGTCAACTCTTCCCGTCACACTAAGACTGTTGTCATCCTGATACTGGGACAGAGCGGCCTCGGTTTGGTCGCCGAGAGTCCCGTCAATCTCGCCATTATAATAACCAAGCTTTGCAAGCTCTGACTGAACCGCGCTTACAGTCGTATTAGCCACGGACTGACCTGAAGCATCATAGGCTGCCTGATCATCATCGTTGTACGGGGCGTAGTTATAGTAGTCATACGGATTAGCCGAGTAATCGTAGGGATAAC
>DASREQ010000047.1:0-57262 GCA_035651975.1 Candidatus Udaeobacter sp. | reverse complement strand
TTTTCGGATTACAAATCAGCTGCTCTACCAGCTGAGCTATGCCGGCAAAAATGCCGCGCATATTAATGCACGTAGCCGCTTGAAACAAGTTGCCGACCTCAGAAACGTGAGCGAGTCGTGACGGAGAGTGGTTCGGCTGTCTCCAGATTTTTTATCACGGTGCTGAGGTAAACTGACTCCGGATAAACTGCCTTGTACTTTGTGATTTCCGCTCGGTTCAACACTTTGAATCCGTAGCGTTCGAACATCTTCTCTCCACGTCGACTCTCGAATGTAATGATCTGACCATAAACGCGCTTTTCGCCAGAACGATACAGGTAGCTCAAATACGCGCTCATCAGAGCGCGTGTGGTCGAGACCTTCCGGGCGTCTGGCAGCAGGTTGATATGAAAATGCGGCGTGCGGCGCGGCGCCGCCGGCACTTCGCGCCAGCCGTTTACCAGGATCCACCGAACAAACCGGCGCGAGCGCTCATTGTAACGAAAGTAGCGCATTAGCGCGCGGAAGAAGAGCCAGACATTTTGATAAAGCGCGTAGAGCTGGTTCTGCAAAGGTTTGCGCGAGCCGAGAAGATAACCGCGAATTTCGCCATCAACCTCCAGAAGAAAACAGGATTCCGGTTCGTGATCAGTGTAATAGGTGGTAAGAAAATCAGCGAACAATTCTCGATCTTCATACACGGGGTCAATCGGGGCGCCGAGAAATCCGGTATCGCAGCAGAGCTTTCGTACCGCTTCGCGGTCCGATCTGCGATAGCCACGAATGAGGAACGGCTTGTGGTCGTCGTCCACCATTAAAATTGGCGGTAGTTTGCCCGAACCTCCCGATAAATGCAAAACAGTTCCTCAAAAACACGCGGCCAGCTATAGAGTCTTTCCGTTGCACCTGCGGCGCTTTTCCCAACAACTGATAATTTTTTAGCGCTGAAATCTTCGATGGCGTCGGCCAGTGCAGCCGGGCTGTTCTCCTGCGCCCACGATTTCTGGTCGTGACAAATAATCCGATCCATGTAACTCCCGCGAATTCCTACGACCGGTGTGCCGCACGCCTGACTTTCCAGCGCCACAAGTCCAAATGTTTCCTGAACGCCTGGATGAACGAAAAGATCGGCGGCTCGATAGTAACGGGCAAGATCAACGGAGTCTGCGCAGTAAGATATCCAAGAGATGTTTTCGATGCGCCGTTGCAACTTTTGTAGTTTGCTCCGCTGTGGCCCGTCGCCGATAACCAACAAATGAAATTTGTTCTGGTGCCGCCCGCGCAGGAGTTCGAAAGCTCGAAATAATGTCTGGGTGTTTTTTTCCCTCGCTAATCGCCCCGCGTAGAGTAGGAGCGTCTCGCTGCGGCCGACGCCCAACGACTGGCGTGTTGCGGCTCCGTCATCCGGCAGAGGCTTGAAAACGCCTGTATTCACCCCGAGTCGCACGGGTCGCACATTGCGCACGCCCCAATCGGAAAGGAGCTCGGCCAGTTTTTCGGATGGGACCAGCGTCGCTTGAAAAAGATTGTAGAGCTTGTGCACATAAGTACGAGTCAGTTTCATCGCACGCTGCGTGCCGCTTTTGCCCAGAAATTTCGTGCTGCTGCGAAGATAGGCTTCCGGGAAATGGGAGTGATAAAAACCAACGACCGGCACTCTCAGCGCGCGACCTGCGGCAATTGCTTTCCATCCGATTTGATACGGATCGCTCGATTCAATGAGATCGGGACGCTCGCGTTCCAGGATTTCTTCGATTGCGCGGAGATTCAACAGGACGCGATAACGTGCGCTCCTCGATACTAACGGCGATTGAATTGAATAAACCCTTGATCGCTCATTCGTTGTCATCTCAGTTTTTGAACCGGGAACGATGAGCACGTGCTCGTCATCAGGCGAACAACTGCTGATGTACGCAATTTTCTCGTGCACGTACCGTTTTACTCCTCCGCTTAGCGGAGAATAAAACTGGGTCAGGTCGCAGATTTTCAAGCTTGCACTGTAGCCGTCGCCCTGTGAGCGACGCAATGCACGGATGCCATAAATGCCCGCGCGGCGCTTCGCACCTGCCTTCGTCGCGTTTCGGTGTGGCAAGCAGCAAAGCGGCTACAGAGGCGACGATTAAACATCGGATTCCAGTTCGCTCAGGTATTTTTCCGCGTCCATTGCTGCTGCGCACCCCGAGCCGGCCGCAGTTACCGCCTGTTTGTAAACACGATCGGCCACGTCGCCCGCCACGAAGACACCAGGGTGCCTGCTCTCGACCAGGTTCTTGGTGATCAAATAACCGTCCGAATCCATGTCGAGCTTGCCTCGATAGGCTTTGGTGTTCGGATCGTGGCCAATTGCCACGAAAACACACGCCACAGCTAATTCCCGCTCTTCGTTCGTCTTCACATTGCGCAGGCGCACGGCGCGCATTTCGCCTTTTTCGTCCGGGATATATTCGGTCACGACGGTGTCCCAAATTGGTTCGATCTTCTTGTTCGCGAATACGCGGTCCTGCATGATTTTGGAAGCCCGCATCTTGTCACGTCGATGAATCAAATACACTTTGGAAGCGAAGCGCGTCAGGAATAACGATTCCTCGGCAGCAGAATCGCCTCCACCGACGACGCAAACCGGCACGTTCTTGTAAAATGCGCCATCGCACGTGGCGCACGAAGTCAATCCGTGGCCGATTAGTTTCTGTTCACTCTCAAGTCCCAGATACCGTGCCGAAGCTCCGCTTGCGATGATAACCGCTTTCGTCTCCAACCATTCTTCATCGGCCTTGATTCGTATATGCCGGTTGGTCGCATCGAAATCGGTCGCCTCGGCGTACGAAAATCGCGCGCCAAATTTTTCGGCCTGTTTGTGCATGTTCAGGACAAGCTGTGGTCCATCAATCCCTTCCGGAAAACCGGGATAATTTTCGACGAGCGTCGTTGTAGAGAGTTGTCCGCCGGGATGACGACCCTCTAGCACCAACGGACTCAGATTCGCGCGGGCCGCGTAAATTGCCGCCGTCAGTCCAGCGCAGCCGCTTCCAATAATGATCACTCTTTCCATCGATAAAATCTAGCACACAGCGCAAGTTGTTGTCGGCTTAACTCCCTGCCACTAAGCCACCTCGCACCCAAATGCTTGGAGGCGCAGCCGGCTACGCCGTCACCCGCACGCCAATCTGATGCAAGCCCGCTACGCCAGAAAATGGGCCTCTACCTTCTTCCCATTCCTGCACATCGCCTTCGCCATCGGTGGCCCGGACAACCAGCGAGTAATCCGCCGCTGCGTTCGGCATCCATTCGGTTTTCCAGAGCGACCATGCCAGATTGCCGCCGGAATAAAAGATCTCGACGTCGCGCCACGATTTCCCGCCGTCGCTGCTAAACTCCACGCGCGAGATACCGCGGTCACCACCGTAGGCGATCCCTTTCACTTCAATTGGTCCGTTGAGCTTGCCTAACGAAAACGATGACCAGGCATCCGGCACGTCAATTCTCGATCGTGTCGGTGTAATAAAATCGGGGCCCCACCCTTGTGCCTCGTAAAATCCTTTCGCTTTCGCGTCGGTCACTTCGATTCGAGTGAGCCATTTCACGTGTTTTTCGCCAAAGTAACCCGGGACGATGAGACGCAACGGGTAACCGTGGCGATCCGGCAGTTCCGCGCCATTCATTTCATAAGCAAGCAGGGTGGTTGGTTGCAGGGCCTTATCGAGCGGAATCGTGTCGGTGTAATTATCGACACCGTGAAAGCGCACGCGCGCGGCGCCAGAGAGCGGAATTGCCTGGTCGAGAACGTCCCGCAACGGAAAACCTTTCCACATCGCGTTGCTGATCAGGCCCGCATCCAAACCATTGCTAATACACATCAGCGTTGTTTCCTGCTCCTTCGTTTCGAATCCCAATAGATCGTCGAATCGCCACGTGGCGGCGTTCTTCACGAGACCGCCTACTTCAAGGTGCCAAAGATCGACATCGACTCGCGGGTCGACCACGTTCTTGGTCACGCAATAAAACAATTCGTTAGGGGTAATGGGCTGGACGATGCGCCCTTTGTACTGCGTGCCGTCGTAGCTGAATGTCGCGGCACGATAAAGTCGGCGAGTCAGCGCGACGCCGCCTCCAGTTACTGCGACGCCAACTGCGCCCAGCACAAATGCGCGTCGACCAATCGGTGGACTGAATTCGTAATCCCTTTTCCCGACTCCTCCTTGCGTGAGAAATCGAAAGCCAGCCACGAGCGTTCGTTCGAACACGAAAACGCACAGCGCGAAACCAACTAGCGTGACCAGACGCGCTGCGCCGATGGGAAGGCCGATGTAACTCGTGCCCAAAACCGGCCAAAGCGCGATTGCGAACACAACGATTGGCAACAAGACGAATATCGACATGGTCCACATCGCCGAAGCTCGCGCAGGATTGCGCCGCGAGAACAATCCCAGGATGCCCCCGGCCATCGCACCAACAATGAGTTGACCAGCTATGGTCGACCCGACGCCGAGTTGCTTGAGATGATTGTAGCCGCCGACTTTGCCCATAAGAGAAAGAAACGGACCCGGCGGGATGAAAACCGAAAGTCGATCGCCGATGATCACGAGTGGCGTAGCCACGCCCAGCACAGCGAGTAAAAACATCACCGCGGTCATCACGACTCCGGCCAGCAATCCGGCAAGTAGCCCGGCGAAAATTGCCTTCGTTCTACTCACTCCCCCCGAATATGAGTTGTAGAGGCGCTTGTGCCAAGCGCCTGATTCTTCACTCCGCGATGGTCACTACACCTTCTGGACGATTTTTTGCAGTCGAAAGAATTTTCCGTACGCGCTCTATTACCATCGCCGAGGTCACGTGCTTCATACAGGCGTGTCCAAAAGGGCATTGGCTCAACCGACGGTAATTGCATGGGGAACACGGTAAGTCCACGCGCACAACCGATTCGGGGCGTTCGTACGGGCCGATGTGAACTGGGTTGGTCGGGCCGAAGACACTGACCATCGGTTTGCCGAGCGACGCTGCAACGTGCATTGAGCCGGAATCGTTGGTCACTGCTACCTCGGCGCGTCGAATAAGCGCCGCCAAATCTGCGGGCGTTGTCTGGCCGGAAAGATCGCATGCCCCGGGGGCTGCGGCGGCGATTTCCCGGCAGCGCGGCTGGTCGCGTTTGGTACCCGCCAACGCCACGGCAAATCCGTCGCGGAGAAAATGCCGTGCGACGCCTGCGAACCCTTCAATCGTCCAATGCTTCGTCTCCCAAATCGTTCCCGGCACCAGAACAACCAACGGCTGGGACGTATCCACACCTTTCTCTTTCAGCAATCGCTCAACATTACGTACGGTTTCCGAAGACAGATGAATTGTTAAGTCTGGCGGGTTGTCATCGAATCCAAGCAGCTTTCCGACCCATAGGTAACGATCGATCGCGTGCACATCAAGCGTCGGAATCGCGATGTGATGCGTGTATGCGATCCATGAACCCTCTCGTGCGCCGCGCCAGCCGTGACTGGGTACATTTTTTAGATCGTGCTCGGCGGAGATTGTAAGTGTCCGTTTGATGGGTCGCTCAAACCCAATGCGCACCCGCGCGCCGCTGATCAGCGCGAAAAAAGCCGAACGCACCTGGCCATGCATGTCGATCACCAGATCGTACTTCGCGAGGCGAATTTGTTTGAGCAGATCGAAAAAAGACCGAAACGCGCGCCACCGATGACCGCGCTTTGAGAAATCGCGCCGAGCAAAAAGGATGACGTTGGAAAGGGCGGGATGGTGACGCACCAGCTCCGCGTTTTCAGGCGTGATCAGCCAGTCAATCCGCGCTCGTGGATACCGCGCCCTCAGCTTCACGAGCACCGGCAATGTATGCACCACATCGCCAAGGGCTGAAGGTTTGATCAGCAAAATGCGCGAGAATTCCCGAGATTGCAGTTCCGACGTGTCGGAACGCTTTATTTGTACGTTTTCGATCTCCCTGTTCAATTGCCGAAGATAAGTTAAATCTACCACGCCGGGCAACCTTGCCGGGCGTCATAGTTGTAGCCGCCTGGCTGTGTCGAGGCGCGCAACTCGTAGAATGCCCATTCCCGCACGCCGACACAGCGGCGTGGCTACAGTGGCCGCACTAGGCCGCCTTTTTTCCACCTGACAGCGCACCGCGGAGCTTTTTCATCCAAGCAGAAAACCGATGCCTGTTTTGCTCGCGCCGCACCACCGCGTCGCTCGTGACCCAGTTGAATTGAATGACGCGACGTGGTCCGGAGAAGGGCTTGTGGCCGTGCCACGAATTATTGCTGCGACGAAAGGCCAGCAGCGTGCCTTCGGTTGGCGGCACTTCGAGAACGACGTCGTCCAGATTCGTCCCGGATCGCAACAATCGAAGCCGGCCACCCGCCGATTCCCAAGCCGAATTCATGTAAACAAGAATAGTAATGATCTTCGTCTCAGAATCGGTGTGGATCTTTCCATCCTTCTCGCTGCAACGCCCGCGGACGGTGATCATGTCGGGGCGGTTGGTCAGGTCCACGTCAAACTTTTCTTCAAACGCCTTGCGAAACTCTTCGCTGCGCATCTCCTCGATCAGCTTCGCAAACGCCGGGCCATAGGTCACCTCTCGAAGCGGAAAGCTACCCGCCCGGACAACGTCGGGATAATCCTGGTCGATCAGAGTACGCGCCTCAGCCTTTACAAACTCGGGAACAATCAGAAACTCAAACGGCTCACGGGTGAGCGGCGTGGTGCGAAATCTCTCCAGATCAAGCATCGAAGCCATTGGGCGACGCTACACAAAGACGCCGCAATCGCCAGATGGAATTTGTCGAGGAACATCGACTTCCAGTCTGTGCTCCCAGCTGAGGTGCACTCCGCTGAAGAGTGCAGCGGGCTATAAGCCGCGCTGGGCACACAGGCTACAAGCCTATGTTCCGCTTCCGGCTACGCGCACGAGCGTCGCGACGATACGCATGCCCGCGACAAAACTGCCGCGGAACGTGCCCGACACTTTGGATTCGCCACCGGCACGCCGGCGATGGTTTACGGGGATTTCGAGGACGCGCAGTCCGTCGCGCGCGGCTTTCATCTGCATCTCCAGATTCCAGCCGTAGGTCTGCTCACGCATGTCGAGCCGTTCGAGCGCATCACGACGGATCGCGCGGAACGGGGACATGTCGGTATAACGAGCCCTGTATAGCACCCGCAAAATCAACCCGGCGAGTCGTCCGGCAAAGATTTGCTGGAGATTCATGCTGCCCGGTTCGCGTTGGCCACGGGTGCGCGAGCCGATCACGAAATCGTGCGTCCCGCGTGTCACGGGTTCGACGAGCTGGCTCATGAACGCGGGCACATCGCTGCCGTCGCCATCGAGAAAAACCACAATGTCGCATTCGGGTGAAAGCGCACGAACGCCCGCGGCGCAGGCGCGTCCGTATCCACGCGGGGCGGTTACGACACGGGCACCTGCCCCGAGTGCGCGCTCGGCTGTTCGATCCGTACTCCCATTGTCAACGACGATCACCTCGTTAGGCAAACCTGTCGCGAGGCATTCACGCACGACGGCGGCGATCGGTTCCTCCTCATCAAGCGCGGGGATGATGACCGAGACGCTGCTCATCGCAAAACCAGCCACGCGCTGGTGAAATAAATGACCAGTGCAAAAAAATCGGCCAATGCCAGCGTGATCGGTCCTGCCGCAATTTTTGGGTCCAGCTTGAACCAGTGAAGAACCGACGCCACACCCAGGCCAAACACGCACGCGGTCACGAGCGAAAGCGCGATGCTGCCGCCGATGACGAAGGCGGCAGCGCCATTATTCTGCCACAGCCAAACAACCAAGCCGACGACCAATCCGCACGCCGCACCGAGCAGCAGCGCCGTCACCAACTCTCGACGAAATGATGTAGCCAGCCAGTCCCAGGTGACCTGAGCGGAACGCAACGCGTGAATCGTTACGCTCATCGATTGCATGCTCACGCTTTCGTTTAGCCCCAGCACCATTGTAAGAAAGAACGCCAGCACTAAACTGTGTGCGAGTGTCCCTTCAAAAAATCCAGCCAGGATTGCCGAAAGCGTGCCGCCCGCCACAGTCACGAGCAGCCACGGAAAACGGAATCGGAAAACGCGCAACGGCGATGCGCCGCGAATTTGTTCGATGTGAAAGCCGAGAGCCTCAAAGAATCCCGGGCTCACCTGTGCGATAGGACTCCCCGCTTCTCGAACTTCATTATCGCCTGCCTCCAAAATTTCCTCGGCGAAAAGGTTCGCGTCGATGATGCCGACCACGCGGCGTTGCTCGTCCACGACCGGGAATGCGAGAAATTTGTAGAGAACGAAAAATTCGCAGGCCTCAAGAATTGTTGCCGTCGCGGGAACAGCCACGACACGCGGCACCATGATCTCACCCAGCGGCGCTTCCAACGACGCAGTCAGCAAACGGCGGGTAGGAACGACACCGACCAGCCGTTCCTGCTCGTCGATTGCATAAAAGTAGATGACGCGTTCGCCTACGCCTTCACTCCGGATGCGCTCCAGCGCTTGGCCCACTGTCATGCCGGCGCGGAGCAACGGAAAATCCTTGCGCGCGTGATCGAGAACCGGCGCGTCAAAATCGGGAATGGTTGCGGCGATGTTCATTTCTTTGCTCGATGAACAATGCCCTTGTTCTTTAAAATTTCGCTGGCTTCGCTGAAGTAATCACGAATGTCTGATTGCGCGCGGATCCAATTGATGTAACGACCGATGCCTTCACTAAGATCGACAGCCGGCTTGTAACCGGCCGAGCAAGCGATTGTAGTGTCGCTAATGAGATGACGCATTTCGCCGGGCCGAAATTCACCATTGATCTCAGGCGCGATGTCGGTCTTGAGGACATCGGAAAGTTGTTCGGCGACTTCGCGAATCGGTGTGCCGCGGCCGCTGCCAATGTTCACTGGCAGTCCATCGAGCTTGTCCGTTTCCGCGACGAGCAAATTCGCGCGGGCGATGTCCTGGACGAACGAAAAGTCGCGCGTTTGCTCTCCGTCCTCGTAGAGCACAGGCGGCAAATTGTTTAGCAAACGCGTGCAAAAAATCGCGATGACGCCAGTGTACGGATTAAAGATCGATTGGCGCGGCCCGTATGTGCAGGAGTAACGCAGCGCCACTGACGGAATGCCGAGCTGTTTCCCCCATAAGAGAACCAGACGCTCTTGGTCGACTTTCGTCAGGCCGTAAACGGTTTCTCCACCGACCGGCGCATTTTCTGGAGTCGGAACGCTTATGGTGGTCGCGCCGCAGATTGGGCAATGCACCTGCCAATCGCCGCGGCGCAATTGGTCCATCGGACGCACCGTCGGAAAAACCAATCCGTGTTTAGGACAATCGCCGGCGCCTTCGCTGTAGACAGCCTGCGAGCTGGCAACCACGACTTTTCTAATCGGCAGCTTTTCCTCGCGAATGACTTCGAGCATTTGGGCAGTCCCGAACGAATTTACATGCACGAATTTTGTAATCTCTGGCATGTAACCGCCGTAGGCAGCCTGGTGAAAAACGACGTCTATTTTGTCTAGCGCGGCGATAATCGTGCCGCGATCGCGCAAATCGCCGTGAATGAATTCCGCCTTCTGGTTGATCCAAGCCGGTTTTCCGCGACGGTGGGTTTGCGGTTCCAGATTATCGAGTGCCCGAACCTGCCAGCCTTCGTTTACGAGAAGATCGACTACATGTGAGCCGATTAAGCCTGCGCCGCCGGTAACTAAAGCGCGTTTTGTCATACGAATGTGAGGCTAGTCATGCAGGCATGGCGGGACAACTACTTCGGTTACTCGCAGGTTTGCCAGGCAAACCACCAGCCCTACAATGACCAAATGCGTTCGCGACCGTCGCGCGCGATAAGTGTGCGCAGGAATTCTTGTGTCCGAGGCGCGGTTCCACTACGCGCATTTTCGCCAAGTAGTTCATCGCACAGTCGGTGCAGCGTCGCGCGATCATCCACGTCAAATCCGCGAGGTAATTCATCAACGATGACACCGATTTGAATCGCACGCTCTCTGGTTTGCTCGAAAACCCGCTCGGTACTCCAATCGATTCGCTCGAACACCTCTCGATACAAGCGTTTTAATCCGATCAAATAATAACCACCATCGTCGCAAGGGCCCAGGACGATCCGGTCTCCCGGCAACGAAAGAAGTTCTACAGCCATGGAAAAATTCTGAGCAGGAATCGTCGGGCTATCGGAATCAATCAGACAAACGGTTTTGAACCCGCTCCTGAACAAGTCCTCAGCAGCAAAATAGAGCCGTTCACCGAAATTTTCGCCGCGTTGGAGCAGCAAACTGAAATCGCCGGGTAAAATATCGCTGTAATCTGACTCGCCTCCGACGGGAGTATAAACGGCAATTCCATGCACGATCGGCCGGCCGGGCTTCGGCGTAGTTACGCCGCTGCAACAAACCGAGATCTCCGCAGCTGTATCCTGCAAAAAACACCTGTTGAGTTGCGCGGCCTCCTCATTCGTGAGCGGCGGCACCAGGCGTGTTTTTACCTCGCCCGCGCGCGGCGCCTTAGTCATCAGCGCCAATACGGAGCAGCCTCCAAATTCTTCAACCGCTCTATCTGGATTAACAACGCGATGCCCCCTTCTCATTCGTTGCGTTGTCGGTTGCTACCCTTTCTGGCAAAGAGCATACTGGTAGCGTCCATCCTGCCAGGTCTTGATTTTCTTCCACGGTTGCGCTGGGAATAGATTCGCGAACGCTTCTGCAGAAAATACGGTGGCTTTGCGTGGCTCTCGGTAACCATTTTGAGACTGACTTAAGCCTGCCAGCAGCCGCATTGCGAAAAGCGGGATTGATGCCCAAAAGGCATAGCGCGGCTCGGCAACCAAACAGCGACCCCCTGGCTTTAACACACGGTACATTTCAGCGATAACGCCCGCTTGTTCTGGCAAGATAGTAAACAAGCGCGAAGCCAAAACGACATCAAAGGCTGCTTCGGGGCTCGACAGCCTGAGGGCATTGATCCGTTTGAAGGAGCAATTGGTCAGGTGAAGGGCATCGGCCCGCGCACTTGCCCACTGCACTTGTTTCGCTGAACGATCAACTCCAGTAACCAACATCTCTCGAAAGCGCGCTCCCAACCGGCATGAGTAAAACCCGGGACCACAGCCGAGTTCGATTAGAGTTGTCCCCGGAGCAGGACGTCCCTCCGGCCAAAGAGCCGTGATAATGCGGTTTGTATCATCACGGAAAAGGTGTTCTCGACAGAATGCATAAAGCCAGGTGGCGTGCTCGAAAAGGCTGTCATCTTTGTAAGCTTGGTACGCATGCGCGTTTGAAATTGCTGCTGGCTCATCGAGTGGAACCTGTCCCCGGGTCATTTTAGCGTTGTTTTCAGTAGCACAATCGGTTCTCGTTTGGTTTTCGGCGTCAAAAAAGTTTTCCACATCCTATAATGAATTTGATCAGAGTTTCTACTCTTCTAATGATCTTCTTCTATTTGCGAATAAGTCAGTCTTTTGCACGGTGCATTTGCCTCATGCTTTGGCATCGGGATGACCTGTTGATAATGTCAGCAGTAAGCGCTGACAGCTTTTAATTTTTCTAAGAAGGACGGGACTTATTCAAAGTTATTCGAAGGTATTGGCTTCTTAGTCCTAAATGCTTTAACAAGGCTCAATGCCCATTAAGAAGATCTTCTTGTTGAGTGTTGTCCTGTCCGTCACGGCATTTTCCCCGGTGTGGAGCGGCGACGAACCGTCACTTTGGCAAATTCAGCGGATCCTTGCTGGCAAACGATATGTCGATCTGACACACGAATTCGCACCGGGCATTCCGCACTGGCCGGGGTTTCCCGATGAGACACGCAAAACAATTTACTGGTACGACAAGCGTCCGAATGTCATGGGAACGGGGTTCTTCTCCGAACTGTATACGCATGTTGGGCAATGGGGGACGCATGTGGATCCACCTGCTCATTTCATAAAAGGACTTCGCACCGTGGATCAAATCGATCCGAAAGAAATGGTGCTACCTCTTGTTGTAATCGATGTGCACAACGAGACTGCCAAAAACCCGGATTACACGCTATCGCTTGAGCGCGTAAAAAGATGGGAAACAGATCACGGAGCAATTCCCGCTGGCGCGTTTGTTGCGATGCGGACGGATTGGTCGAAGCGCTGGCCCGATGCGGCAAGAATGGAAAACAAAGACGGCAATGGCATCGCACATTATCCCGGATGGAGTTTGCCGGCATTGAAGTACCTTTACGAACAGCGCAAGATTACGGCGTCCGGTCACGAGACGACAGATACCGATCCGGGATTCGCCGCCAGTAAAGATGACTACTCGCTTGAAACGTACATACTTAGTACGAACCATTATCAGATCGAACTGCTCGCCAATCTCGATCAGGTCCCTGAAGCCGGCGCGATTGCGATAGTGACCTTTCCAAAGCCAAAAGGCGGATCGGGTTTTCCCGCGCGAGTGTTTGCGATTCTGCCCTGAATCTGATTGTTACGTGGCGCGATGCGAGTTGCTGCTGGTGGATCACGAAGCGCCCGACAATTGGTGCCTCCAGGGATTGGTGTGAGCGAACGAGGCCACGTTCAGTCCGCTTACACCGAATACTTGCTCGAAAATGTTCTTCGGTAAGTTGACCAAAAGTCGCCAGACGAACGAAGGTAGGCGCCGAGTCCATGCACATAGCCGATATCATGCGGGAAGATTCTCCCACGTTTTCGTTTGAGTTCTTTCCGCCGAAAACTGCGGAGGCGGCTGAGGCTCTTTATCAGACGATTCGCGACCTTGAATCGTACAAGCCGCATTTTGTCAGCGTGACGTATGGCGCCGGCGGCTCAACACGTGATCTAACGCACGATCTTGTCGAGCGCATTCAACATACAACGAGGCTCGACCCAATTCCCCACCTTACCTGCGTCTGTCATAACGAAGAGCAGATCGAAACGATTCTCCTTCGATACGCCAAGTCATCCATTGGAAACATTCTCGCCCTCGGCGGTGATAGACCGGTTGGAATTGCGTATGATAAATCACGGGACTCATTCCAACATGCAATCGACTTGGTTACATTTATTCGCCGATTCAACCAGTCCGGTGCGCATCCCGACCGCCGCGGGTTCGGGATCGGAGTGGCCGGCTTCCCTGAAGGACATCCTGCCACGCCGAATCGGTTGCTCGAAATGGATTACTTCAAGGCGAAGGTAGACGCAGGTGCCGACTACATCGTCACTCAGCTGTTTTTCGACAATCGGGATTTCCTCGATTTCCGGGAACGCTGTTTGCTCGCCGATATTAACGCCCCCATTATTGCTGGCATCATGCCGATTACATCCATTAGCGGCTTCAGGCGAATAGCGGAGCTGGCGGGCGGCACGCGATTCCCCGCCAGGCTTCTGCGCGCTCTAAAGCGTTGCCAAAACGATGCCGAGACGGTCAGGCGTGTCGGCCTGCATTTCGCGATAGAACAGTGTCACGACCTGTTGGATAACGATGTCGCCGGTATTCACTTCTACACACTCAACCGTTCCGACGCCACGCGGATGATTTTTGACAGCCTCGGTATTCCGCGTCGTAAAAATGCGGAGTCCTCGGGTGTCTAGTTAGGTCGTACGGATTTCTCGCCCGATAACGCAACTGCGAGATTTGCGCGAAGCCAGTGACGCGAGCACAATTTCGGGATGACGAAAGTCAGCCGCGTGATTTGCTGGCAGGTTGGAGCGCTCTTTATTGTAATTGTACTGGCGGTCGTACTTTCGCGGTTCCTTCCAATCGTCAGCTTTATCGAGACATTGCAACAGCGCGTGATGAACTGGGGCGCTTGGGGAGCCGTGTGTTATCCGCTGCTTTTTGCCGCCTGTAACATTCTCCTGCTTCCCGGCGGCATTCTCGCTGTGGGGGGCGGTTTCTTTTTTGGACTGTGGTGGGGATTCTTAATCGTGCTGGTTGGCAACCTCGTTGCTACAGTAGTTTCCTTTGCCCTAAGCCGATGGATCGCCCGGCGATGGTTTCAGCAAAAACTCTCACGTAATCCGACACTGCGCGCACTGGCGCCTGCCATAGAGCGTGAGAGCTGGAAGATTATTCTGTTGAGTCAACTCCATCCACTTTTCCCAACAAGCCTGCTGAATTATTTTTATGGGATAACGCGGATCCCGTTTGGCTGCTACCTGCTTTGGGCGACCGTTGGGCGGGTGCCTGGCCTTTTTTTGTACGTTTATGCCGGCACGCTGGGCCAGTTTGCGGTGCGCATTATGCGGGGGAAAAGTTATCCCCGCATGATTGAATATTGGATATGGGGAGGCGCGTTTGTTACGACGGTGCTGCTTCTGATAGTGCTCGGCCGCGTGGCATACACCGCAATACAGACCTCGCACAATCTGTCAGGACCCAAGAAGAGAGCCAATATCGGCCATCATATTCACATAAATAGTTGAGCTATAGATAGTTACAGATGCTATGGGATTTAAGTTGCCGAAAGAGTACGAAGTTTTGGTTGTAGGCAGCGGCCATGCTGGAATCGAGGCTGCACTAGCTGCCGCACGAATTGGCTGCCGCACTTTAATGCTAACCCAAAATTTGGACACAGTTGGGCAAATGTCTTGCAATCCGGCCATCGGTGGGCTGGCCAAAGGGCACATTGTCCGTGAGATAGACGCCATGGGTGGAGCAATGGGTTTAAACGCTGATGCCACAGGGATTCAGTTTCGGATGCTTAACAGAACAAAGGGTCCATCGGTCCGTGCGCCAAGAGTTCAGTGCGACAAGAAGGCTTATCAATTCCGCATGAAGGCTATTCTGGAATCGGCCGAAAATCTCGACCTTAAGCAAGGGACCGTCTCACGAATCCTTGTCGATGATCGAAGGGTCACGGCAGTGGAAACCGATTTGGGCCTAATAATCGCTACGCGAAGTGTCATTATTACTGCAGGAACGTTCTTGCGAGGCCTGCTACACGTCGGCGAAGCAACCAAGCCTGGTGGGCGAATGGCCGATGCCCATTCGAGTCTCAGCAATAATCTTAAGCACCTAGGCTTCCAAGTCGGGCGATTCAAGACAGGGACACCTTGTCGCTTAAACGCGCGCTCCGTTGATTTTTCCCGATGTGAGATCCAACCTGGTGACGAGCCCCCACCGACATTTTCCTTTTATGACGATGAAATTGGCGACTCCGGAGCAGATATTTTTACGCTGAACCGTGTTTGGCAGGGAAAGTTCCACGTGGAACAAATACCCTGCTGGATCACTCATACCACTAAGAGAACGCATGAGATTATCAGCGCTAATCTCTATCGCTCCCCGCTCTATGTCGGCCAGATTAAGGGGACCGGACCCAGATATTGCCCTTCGATCGAGGATAAGGTCGTGAAGTTCTCGGATAAGGCGTCGCACCAACTCTTCCTTGAGCCGGAAGGCCTTCACACCAAAGAATACTACGTAAACGGTATCTCCACGAGTCTGCCGTACGAGGTTCAACTCGAATTCTTGCATTCGATCCCAGCACTGGAACGAGCTGAGATAATGCGTCCGGGATACGCTGTGGAATACGACTATTTTCCGCCAACTCAGCTTTACCCGACCCTGGAAACGAAACTAATCGATGGATTGTATTTCGCCGGCCAGGTTAATGGGACGTCGGGGTATGAAGAGGCGGCCGCTCAGGGTTTGATTGCGGGAGCTAATGCTGCATTAAAGCTCCAAGGCCGTTCACCATTGGTGCTCGAGCGAAGCGTAGCCTACATCGGCGTCCTTATCGACGATCTGGTCACTAAAGGCACCGAAGAGCCTTATCGTATGTTTACAAGCCGGGCCGAGGATCGATTGTTCTTGCGACACGACAATGCGGATCAGCGTTTAACCGCCCGGGCGTT
The DNA here is from genome assembly GCA_035651975.1 of Candidatus Udaeobacter sp. Lineage (GTDB taxonomy): Bacteria > Verrucomicrobiota > Verrucomicrobiia > Chthoniobacterales > UBA10450 > Udaeobacter. The sequence continues at coordinate 41,451 of DASREQ010000047.1, read as the reverse complement.
TGAAGCTGGATTAGTAAGTCAAGGACGCTGGACTCGTCATAGGGAAAAGTCGGATTTTCTTGATCAAGCCCGCTTGCTAGCTACCCAGACCAAGCTCAACGGTCTCCCTATTTCTCAATTACTCAAGAGGCCTGGCTTCAACGCCAAAGATCTTCCATCGGAACTTTTCTCCCTTTTACCAGCCACCATTTGGAAACTGGTCGAAACAGATTTCAAATACGAGGGTTATGCAATCCGACAAATAGATCAGAACCGACAGATCGGACGCAGGCAGCAGCAGCCTATCCCAAGCTGGGTGAACTACGACGAGATTCCCGGCCTTCGCTCCGAAACGAGACAAAAACTGGTGGCTGCCCGTCCGACTTCGTTGGGACAGGCGTCCCGAATAAGTGGAATTACGCCGGCTGATCTAGCGATAATCTCTATATGGTTGGCTAAGAATGGCTTATATCGTAACACAGCAGCCATGCAAGTGATCGCAATTTCCGAGTAATACAGATGCTCACGTTCGCCGTCGCAGTGGTCGGGGGCTATCTGCTGGGGTCAATTCCGTTCGGGTATCTCGCAGGACGAATCGCAGGGATTGACATCCGAAAGTGCGGTAGCGGCAACGTTGGTGCGACGAATGTTATACGCACACTTGGAAAGGCTTACGGCTATCCAGTATTCGTGGCAGACTTCTTGAAGGGCTTCGGCGCCGTGAAGATATCCCTATTGATTGCTACACGAGCGCAATCGGAGTGGAACTCAGCGGACATGGTTGGAATTCTCGCGGCGATATCTAGCGTAATAGGGCATTCTTTTCCGGTCTGGCTACGCTTCAAAGGCGGCAAGGGTGTTGCGACTTCGGGTGGGGCGCTTTTCTGTTTGGTTCCGGTCGCGGCACTGGTCGGGGGCGCGATTTGGGTACTAACGTTTTGGCTCACGCGTTACGTTTCAGTGGCCTCAATCGCGGCTGCCGCCGCATTGCCCTTCGTCATTCTGATTACAAGCTGGTTAAGTCGGACCGCTGGAAAGTCGTTATTCTATTCGTCGGTTTGTCTCGCTGCAGTTGTGATTTGGCGCCATCGTTCAAATCTTTCACGGCTTCTCCACGGAACGGAGCCGCGCTTTACTCGAAAGTGAAAACTGGCGAAACAGCGATTCTTGGTGCCGGCAGTTGGGGAACGGCTTTGGCGTCGTTATGGGGAAAGAATGGCCGTCAGGTTTCGCTTTGGAGCCACGACGCAGATCGGGCGGCGCGGATGCGAGAAACGCGCGAAAACAGCGACTATTTTCCGGGACTCAAATTACCTGGGTCGGTGCGTGTCACCTCCGAGCTCAACGATTGTGCCCGGGCAGACTTAATCGCTTTCGTGACACCATCGACGGCGTTGCGAACGGTTGCAGTCCGGCTGCGAGAGACGCTCGGAAACGTTCGCGCGGTGCTACTAAGCTGCGTCAAAGGGATCGAGCACGGCACCGGGATGCGGATGAGTGAGATCCTAAGCGAAGTTTTTCCAGAACAGAAGATCGCAGTCTTATCGGGGCCGAATCTCGCGGCAGAGGTCGTACAAAACTTTCCTACGGCGACCGTGATTGGTTGCAACGACGCTGAGTGCGCAAGCAATCTGCAAGGCATCCTTGGAAGTCCGCGCTTTCGCGTTTACACCAGCCAGGAGGTCACTTCCATTGAGCTGGGAGGCGCTTTGAAAAATGTCTTTGCTGTGGCGGCAGGGATCAGCGATGGGCTGGGATTGGGCGACAATTCCAAGGCAGCGTTAGTGACACGATCGTTGGCGGAACTGGTGCGACTCGGGGTTGCCATGGGAGGAACTGCGCAAGCTTTCTATGGATTAAGCGGCGCGGGCGATCTGATTGTGACTTGTTATAGTGAGCGCAGCCGTAATCACACAGTGGGCAGACGTCTCGGAAGAGGCGAATCACTCGCGCAGATCACACAATCCATGAAGATGGTAGCCGAAGGAATTCCCACTGCTCGCAGCGCTTTTGAATGCGCGCGGCGGTTGAAAATCGAAACGCCGATTATTGATCAGGTTTACTCAGTGCTGTATGAACAAAAAAAACCGACTGTTGCGTTGGAAGAAATACTGGGTCGCGAACAAAAAGCAGAGCAACCCTAGACGCTCGAATAAAATCAGAGCGTTTCAAAATTACAAACCTGCTGCCTGATATTTTGCACAAAACTCCGCGATCACGGCAGGGTATAATTCGCGCTCCGCAATTTGAATCCGCGCATGCAGACTTTCGGGCGTGTCGCCCGGCAGGATCGGCACTTCACGCTGTGCGATGATTTCACCATGATCAATTTTTTCATCTACGTAATGAACGGTGCAACCGGTCACTTCGTCGCCGGCCGCGAGTGCTTGTTTCCACGCTTCGAGCCCGGGAAATTTTGGCAGAAGGGCTGGATGAATGTTCACGATACGGCGTCGAAACGCTTTAAGCATCGGAGCGTGGAGCACGCGCATAAAACCAGCGAGTATCACGAGCTCGACACCGGCCTGGCGTAACATGTTCACGAGCTCGTTTTCCACTTCTGGCTCTAACCGCGTGCGAAATTGGCCGGGCGCCAAATATGCGTTAGCGACTGAAAACTCCCGCGCTATGTCGAGGATCGGTGCGTCCAGCGCGTCCGAGATTACAACACGCGCTTCTGCTGCCAGATTGCCCGAGCGGATACACTCAAGGATTGCCCGGCAGTTGCTTCCTTTCCCCGATCCCAGGATTCCAATTGGTAACCGCTTCACCTGTTCATCCTCGCCTCCATTGTATATGGGACATCGATTGCGAGAAGCGCGCCACAATTTTTAGCTCGCGCTCTTGCGTATCTGTTCGAGCAGGCCCGAAGTCGAGTAACCCGCCTCAAAAGGAATAAAGTGAATCTCGGCGGCAATCTTATTCAAAAGTGCGCGCTCCTGTTCGTCAAGCGTCTCTGGACTGTAATCCCCGCCCTTGACGTAAATGGCAGGATGGCTTGCAGCAATAAACTGCGTCGCCCGCATTTCTGGAAAAATTGTAACGAGATCGACGAACTGCAGTGCCGCAAGAATTTCTGCGCGATCATGCTCAGGGGTAATTGGGCGTCCCTTGCCTTTCAATTCGCGGACCGAGCGATCGCCATTCAGGCCGACTGCCAACAAATCGCCGAGCGCGCGCGCAGCTTGTAAATAGCGCACGTGTCCGACGTGCAGCAAATCAAAGCAACCATTCGTCGCGACCAGTTTTTTCCCGGCAGCGCGCAGTTGCTTGCTGCGCTCCGAAAGTTCTTCGAGGCCGACAATCTTTGCGCTCATGCGTCTTCTCAAAAATAGACGAGAACCATGCGTAAACGCACTAAAAAGGCGCGGAAAAATTCCAAGTGAATCGGTACTCTACTTGTTGACCGCGAAATCTATGGTAGGCCTTTTGTCGATTTGAGCCACGTTGTGGAAGATGAAGGAGGGAAAGAGATTCCACATTTCCAGGAAACCGGTCGTGCCTCTCGTGGAAGCGGAGGAGTCCCACGCTCTGCAAGAGGGCTTGGGACTGCCCCGTTTTTATGGTCCACCGTGTCTTCGCTCCATGGCCCGCGATCCTTGGACAATCTTTGCATATTGGAATATTGACTGGCCCTCGATCTTCAAAAACACGCCACCAACCGATCGACAGGTTCATCTCCGGATTCATTGTGCGGATGGTCTGGAGGAAAAAGAAGCCGCTGTCGAACCGATGGCGGGAATGCATTATCTCACTCTGTCGCGACGGCGTCATTCTTGCCGCATTGAGATTGGATATTACCAGCCTGCTGACATCTGGCATTCAGTGGCAACGTCGGATGAGATGACGATGCCGCGCGCGGAAACGTCCGAAGCTGAAGATGTGGATCTCGCTACGATTTCATTTCATCTCACTTTTCAACAGCTTTCCGAGTTGTATGGAGCGAAGGACGATATGTTGGCCAGAGTCATCTCGCGATGTCAAAGCCGCGCAGTGAACAGGGGAAGCCAGGACAAGTTATCGTCCGAAGAACGCAACATTCTCCAGCGGACTGGCGCTGCGCTATCCGAGCTCGCCGACGCCCGGCGCGCCTTCAATCAAATCGATAGCGAAAAACTCAAGAGAGATGCCGAGACGCTTCTCACGTCAGGCGCAACCAGCCCGTGGCGCGGATTTAACGCCAGCAGCAATGCCAGCTGAAGCCAGCCTCTCGTTAGGCTGAATCTTCCCGCTGGTTTTCACCGTGCGGTCCAGCTGATCGGGCGGATTCGAAGCCGCCTGGGATTCACCCGGACTCGGACGCCTCAAGGAGCCTCGCCAGGTCTCAAATCAGGGAACGTGTTCGCCCCTGTCTGCTGCATCCCCAGAAAGGATGGGCTGAGCAAGTTTGCTGCGGCGAACACCGTAGAGGAAATAAACGAGCATGCCGATGACAAACCAGGCGATAAGACGTTCCCATGTGCGCCACGGCAGAAACCACATGAGGTAAAGAGCAGACAGCGCGCCCATCGGGGCGACGATCCACACCGCTGGGGTCTTAAATGTGCGCGGCAGCTCCGGCTCGCGAATGCGCAGCACGAGCACACCAATTGAGACGATCACGAACGCCAGCAACGTGCCGATGGAAACGAGGCTGCCGGCTTCGCGCACCGTGAATAGGGCGGAAACGATCGACACAGCGATCCCGGTTAGAATCGAGGTAATCCATGGCGTGCGGAAACGTGGGTGCACGCGACTAACGAACGGTGGCAGCAAACCGTCGTCGGCCATTGTCCAAAAAATGCGCGACTGGCCGAGCAGCATTACCAGAATGACCGAGCTGAGGCCTGCGATGGCACCCAACTTGACCAGCGAGGACATCCAACCCATGCCAGCGTGATCCGCCGCGACCGCGATCGGATCAGGAACATCCAGGTCGCGGTAGGACATCACTCCCGTCGCGATACCGGAGACCAGAATGTAAAGCACCGTGCAGATCAACAGCGAACCGATGATGCCAATGGGCATGTCCCGCTGCGGATTTTTCGCCTCCTGGGCCGCAGTGCTTACCGCGTCGAACCCAATGTATGCGAAGAACACAACTCCGGCGCCTGATACCACACCGGACCAACCGAAATTTTCACGGATCCCAGTGTTTGGCGGTATAAAGGGATGCCAGTTGGCAGAATTGATTGCGTGAGCCGCGCCGATGATGAACAGCAGCACCACCGCCACTTTTACAAACACGATAACGTTGTTGACTGTCGCCGATTCACGAATGCCTACCACCAATAGCAGCGTGACGATGGCGATAATAACGACCGCTGGCAGATTGAAGATGGCGGCGACTTGCGTTCCGTCTGCCAAAGTAATCAACGTCCCGCGCGCTGCGGACAACTGCGGCGGGATGTTAATGCCGATGTCACGCAAAAACGAGACCACATACCCCGACCAGCCGATCGACACCGTGACTGCGCCGAGTGCGTATTCCAAAATCAAGTCCCAGCCGATGATCCAGGCGAACAACTCGCCGAGCGTTGCATAGCCATACGTGTAGGCGCTGCCAGCCATCGGCACCAGCGACGCGAACTCGCTATAGCAGAGCGCCGCAAAAATCGAGGCCACGCCCGCCAGCACGAACGATAAGATCACCGCAGGCCCCGCGTTCTGTGCCGCGACCGTGCCGGTTAGGACGAAAATGCCTGTGCCAATAATCGCACCAACGCCGAGCGCTGTCAGATTGGTCGCCCCGAGCGCCCGTTTCAGGCGATGGTCCGTCAGTGCTTCCGTTTGAAGTTGCGTGACACTCTTTCGTCGAAGTAAGTTCATGGGCGTTGTTGGTTTTGGTTGGGCTAATCAGGATGCGCCACCCAGGTCACCTGGCTCTGATTTTCTACCCACAAATTTCCAGAGAAAATAAATCGGCACTCCAGTCAGTACGATCACCAGGCCGGGCCATGTCGTTTGTACCCTGTAAGCGAGTAGGACGAGCATGATCGCCGTGGCGCCGACCATATAAAGCGCGGGAAGGATTGGGTAACCAAATGCGCGGTAAGGCCGTTCCGCTTCTGGGCGCGTGCGACGCAGCACGAATATGCCTGCAATTGTCAACACGTAGAAGATCAGAGCGGCAAAAATGATGTAATCCAGCAAATTACTGTAAAGATTGCCATAGCTGACAGCCCCGCTTGCCGGATCGACATTTCGCGTGCGTGGCAGCACCAGCAACGCAGTCCAGATTCCCTGCAGCACGAGCGCGATGGCCGGCACGTGTTTTGAATTCAGTCGGGCCGTTGCTTTGAAGAACAAACCATCCTGTGCCATCGCGTAATAGACACGCGCGCCGGCGAGGATGAGTCCGTTACAACAACCAAACGTAGAGATCATGATCGCTACCGCCATGATGCCAGCGCCTGCGCCGCCGAACATCACCTGCATCGCAGCAGTACCCACGCGGTCATCGGGCGCATGCTGGATTTTGGCCAGTGGCAACACGCAGAGGTACGCCACATTCGCCAGCAGATATAAGCCGATCACCAGCCCGGTGCCGAACAAAAGTGAAAGCGGAATATTTCGCCGCGGTTCGCGCACTTCACCCGCGGTAAATGTGATGTTGTTCCAGGCGTCCGCGGAAAACAGCGAACCGACCTGTCCAACGCAAATCGCGATCACCATTCCGAGCGCGCCGGCAGTCGCCGAGACCGCGCCAACGAACGGCAAATCTGATGTGATCGGAGAAATAGCCGTCGGCGTCCAGAAATTCGCGAAATTAGCGTGGAGCGCGTCGGCGTTGTGTCCGAAGAAAATGCCAAGCACCACCAATGCGAACAGCGACAGCGTTTTCGCGGACGTGAACACATTTTGGATGATTTTACCAAGCCGCAGGCCGCGCGTGTTTACAATCGTTAAAAATATGATGATGAGGATCGCGACCGATTGCTGCATTGAAAGGCTGACGGCATAGCGCTGCGAGAGCATGATCGGCGGAACAATCCAGCGCGTCGGCGAAACGGCATCAGTGAACACGCCGAGAAAACGAGCAAACGCAACCGCTACCGCCGCGATTGTTCCGGTCTGGATCACGAGGAACAGCGTCCAGCCATAGAGAAATCCCCACAGCGGACTGTATGCTTCGCGCAAATATACGTATTGACCTCCGGCGCGCGGCATCATCGCCGCGAGCTCGCCGTAACTGAGCGCAGCAACGATCGTGAGCACGCCGGTGACTGCCCACACCACGAGCAACCATCCGGGAGAGCCAACAAGTCGTGCGATATCCGCTGATACGATGAAAATCCCCGACCCGATCATCGAGCCTGCAACAAGCATCGTCGAATCAAGCAGGCCGAGTCCTCTAACGAATTTTTGGTCGGCTACGGGTGTTTCAGTTATCGCCGTTGTCATTTGAGGCCGGTTGATTTGGCGGAGAGTAAATCATCACTCGGGCATGCCGCGCAATGACAAAACACTCGGGTTAATTACCGAGGCCGGTGATGTTAAAAACGCGAAATTGCTTTCGTGTAAAAAGAACCGTGTTAATCTTCACGCCCCGTGACGTATTCAAGCCATCGGCGATGGTGCCGGACATTTTTGGCGATCCCGTGCGTTGCGGTCGTGCTGGTTGCCGAATTGGCTGCCATGCCGCAGCTGGCTTACGCGCGAGCAAGCGCGCACTTCGTAGCGCTGCCGCTGGTGCGCTCTCGGCAAAACCATTTAATGGTGCGCGCTTTTATCAACGGCAGAGAGGCGTGGCTGACAATTGATAGTGGCGCGCCGGTGAGCGCAATCGCCCTAAACCGTCGCAATTATTTTCGGCTCAAACCAACCACGGCCAAATCGAACCTGCCGTCGCGCATTCAGATCAACGGCGCATTCAATAATGTGACCATCGCGCGCGAGCTACGGCTCGGAGGACTGACTCTGATCGATGAACCGATGGTTACCGTCGATCTGGGTAACTCTGCCCGCGCGGCGCGACTGGTTCACGAAGAGGAAATCGACGGAATCATTGGTGCGGATATTCTTTTTCCAACCCAGGCGGTGCTGGATTGTCAACGGCAGCTACTCATCTTGAAGACTGATCCCGACGTTTTGGGTGCTGTTCCCGGTTTCGACCGGCGCGGATTGCAAGCCGTTCCCATTCAAGTCAGCGACGGCTTTAATTTGTATGTGAATGGTTCCATCAATGGGAAAGCCGCCAAGTTTATGGTTGATACGGGTTCGTTCACAACGCTATTGCATCGTTCTTTCGTTAGGCGAATGCGAATTGCCACCCACGAGACACCGTATAGTTCTTCGGCCGTGAACTTGAAGGAGCGCGGCCTGCGCGTGGCGAGGATTCGCAAACTATCGGTGGGCTCGGTCAATATCGTTGGGAAGGATGTGGGCGTGATCGATATGCAAGGATTAATTCACGATGGATTATTGGAAGGTTCACCACCGGTTGCCGGCCTGCTTGGTGCGGAAACGCTGCGGCGACACCACGGCATTATCGATTTTGGCACCCGCACGCTCTATTTGCAGAAGCGGGAGCTTCCCTGGCAGCGATCGGTGTGGCGGCGTTCCGCCGGCCCTAACCTGACCTACTAGGATTACTGAGTGACCGCGCGGCTGCGCCCGGCAACTAGCGATGGAAACGGAGTCAAAGACGATTCGTGGCGGTTGCCTGTGCGGCGCAATTCGATACGCAGGCGTCGGTGAGCCCTATAACGTCACTCATTGTCATTGCCAAGATTGCCGCAAAAGCACTGGTGCGCCGGTCGTGACATGGGCCTCGTTTCGGCGGGGTAATTTTCAATTTACGAAGGGAAAGCCGCGTGAAATCGCCTGGGGCGGGCGCGTCCGCTCGTTCTGCCCGACGTGCGGCAGCGCACTGACTTTTATGAGCGAACCCGATACTAACGAGATCGATGTCACCGTCGCGACTTTTGATCGGCCCGAAATCGTGACTCCAGCCGACCACATCTGGACGGAGGATCGAATATCGTGGATTAAGCTTGCGGACAACTTACCACAGCATGCACAACGCAGAACCAAATGAGCTTGAGGCAATGCGCATCCGCGCATTGGCGATCGGAGCGCAGAGTGTCGGAGCCATCGCGCTGGGTGCGCTGGCGATAGGGGCGCTGGCATTGGGCGTCGTGGCGGTCGGCCGCCTCGTCATCGGTCGCGCGAAAATCAGGCACCTTGAAATCGACGACCTTGTTGTGAACAGATTGCGAGTGACCGATTCGGTGGAAATTCCACGCGATTGAGTTAATCGCGCTTCCAATAGTTTCTTGCGCCTTAACTGAGTCTGTGATGAATAGAATCACGCAAGCTTTCGTTCCTGGCGCTGGACTCGGAACTCGTTTGTCCCCGCTTTTCTTGTTATTCAGAGCAAAGCCGAGGAATCTCTGGTTTTTCCGCTGATGACCCAAATCATTCAGGCATTCGTCTTAGCTGCCGGGCTGGGTACACGCCTGCGTCCGTTGACAGACGATCTCCCGAAGCCTCTCATCCCAATTTTTCAAAAGCCGCTTATCAGCTTTGCGCTCGATCATTTGATCGACGTAGGCGTGGAAAGGTTCGCCATTAACACGCACAGGCAGGCCGACTTATTTGAAAACTTTTTTTGCGATCATCACTATTCAGGCCATTCGCTCACGCTGGTTCATGAGCCGGACTTGCTCGAGACCGGCGGTGGAATCAAGAATGCAGAGCGTTATCTCGGTTGCGATTCATTCCTGACTTACAGCGGCGACATCTTGACCGATATCAACCTGCAGCCCTTAATCGACGAACATTTCCGGCGCGGGAACGACGTCACGCTCGCATTGCGTGAAACAGGTTTGGCTTCAGAGGTAGCGCTGCGCGATCACCGCGTCGTAGATATCGCGAATCGCTATGGCACGACGGGAAATCTTGATTTTGCGAACGTCGCTGTTTGGAATTCAAACGTCTTCCTGCAGATTCCGCCGCGACAGAAAATTTCGTTCATTCCGATCGTTGCGGATTGGATAGGCAAAGGTGGTAAGATCGGTGGCCTGGTGATGAACGACGGAAAATGGTTCAACATCGGCTCGCGTGCTGAGTACCTCGACGTGCATCGAACAATTCTACGAGAACATTGGATTCCTTATTACGTCAGAACGCGTGAGTGGCCCCAGCGCGTCGCGCAATCAGCCGTGGTCGATCCGAGTGCAGAGCTGCTCGGCTGCTCGGTTGTTGGAAAAAATTGCCAGGTCGGCGAAGCAGCAGTCCTTGAAGACACAATTTTGTGGCCAGGTGCACAAATTGCTTCCAAAAGTCAGCTCCATGGTTGTATTGTCCGCTCCCAAAAAAGGGCCAGTGGGATCCATCGTAACAACGACATCTAGCATGAGGACCGAATTTCTTCTCCGGCGAACGCGGATGCATTTTCCGCTGCTGGATCTAACCGACATAAAAATTCGCCCGATCGAAAAGGGTGGGTCCGATCGGAAATTTTACCGGATACGTTGCTCGGAGAACCAGAGGCTGATCCTGGTGAAATACAATCTGGAGCGCGAGGAAAATCGGCATTACGTCGAAATCGCGAAATTTCTTGAGGTTCACGGGATTCGAGTCCCGAAAATTTATTTTCACGATGCATCGGAAGGCCTCATCTGGATTGAGGACATGGGTGAGCTGGATCTCTACGGTTATCGAGGCGACAGCTGGCTCGTGCGGCGGGCGTTTTATGAATCAGCGCTCGACGAGATCATCAAGCTTCACAGTCTGCCAGAGTCCGTTTGCTTGGAAATGAAGGAACATTTGTCCGCCGAGTTCGACGCTGCGCTTTATCGCTGGGAACAGAGATACTTTTTCAACAATTGCCTCGGCCGTTATTTCACAGTTAGCGAAACAAAACGCAAGGAGCTCGCAGCCCTTCCCAGTTTGCGTGAAATTGCAAGACACCTGGCCAGCTTGCCAAGGGTCCTGGTCCATCGCGATTTTCAATCGCAAAACATCATAATTCAGAATGGGCAGGCTAATCTAATTGATTTTCAGGGGATGCGGCCGGGGTTGGCTGCATATGACCTGGCATCGTTGCTTTTTGATCCGTATGTCGAGCTTTCAGACGCAGAGCGAGCGGAGTTGACTGGTTATTACCGACAAAAACAGACGGACAATGGGCGGACAATTGATCGACAGTTTGACGAGACACTGCACTTGTGCGCGATGCAACGCCTGATGCAGGCGCTGGGGGCTTATGGCTTTCTGGGCTTGGTCCGCGGGCACGAGCATTTTCTGCGATACATTCCAAGAGCTGTGCGCTCACTGCGCGAGATCGTGGCGAAGATTGACGACCTCAGGCCGCTCGCTTCTCTTCTCGCCGGTCTGGGCTAGTCCGACCTAAGCATATAACCGGAGAGCTCGGGCGCGTCCTGTTTTTTCTGGAGCAAGTTTCCATCCAAACGCTGCAACCCATGGGCACAGCAATGTCATCAAACCGGCTACAGAAATCACCACGCCCGGAAACGGAGCCGGAGATGGCAGACATCGGTAAAGCAACGCCACTTGCCCAGACTGCCCAGGCAAATGCGCGGAGCACACCACGCAATGTGGCAGTTCCCAGCTCGCGCCATAATAATGCATGTTTCGCGATGAAGATCGCTGGCTGCGCGATGTTCCGCACAACCTCAGTCCAGCGGCGCAAAACGAGCAACATCGCCACGGCAGCTCCGACATTGAGAATGGGGAATCCCATTCCTGCCTCCGCTACGTCCGCCGGTCGGCTCGCAGTTTCAGCGGCAATAGAACGCGCGGCTGCTGGCGCTATCCCAAACCGACGAAAGGATTAGTGCGCCGCTCCGTTCCAATTAGCGTTGCTGGTCCGTGTCCGGGGAGCACGGTAACTTCATCGCCTAGCGGGAATAATTTTTTCCTGATCTCTTGTACTAACAGATCGATATCTCCGCCCGGCAAATCTCCGCGGCCGATACTGCCGGCAAACAGCACATCGCCGCCGATAAGTAAGCGATCCTCGGGCAAAAAGAAACAAAGACTCCCTGGGCAATGCCCTGGAACTTCCAACACCTGGAATTGCGCGCCCAGAAAATCGCGGCTCGGCGTTTCTTCGATAAGAAAATCGGGTTTCGCAGGCTCAATTTCGAGCCCGAACCCGAAGCTGCGGAAAAATCCCCGGTCGGAAATCATTGGCGCAGTGAGCGGGTGACAACCGATTGGACATCCAAACTGCCGCTTAATGCTCGCAACATCCTGCACGTGATCGATATGTCCGTGTGTCAGGAGCAAAGATTTAAGATCGACACCGAGGGACTGGACCCATTCACACGAACCCTCAGGTGCGTCGAAAAGAATCCAGCCGTGTGGCGCCTTGAGCAGGTAACAATTCGTTTCAAAAATGCCGCCGCAGAATTTCTTGTAATTCATCGGATTTGGATTGGGGCGGGATTTGGCTACAGCTGAAGCTCGGAGCTTTTACGAATATTTGAATGTTCCCGACTGCGGATTGTCTCATTCCTACCTACATATCGATTTTGTGTCGTTGTCTTGCGCTTCATGCTGAAATCTGCGAACCTAGCTAACCCTTCTTTTCACCGATGAGATCATCTTTGCAACGATCATTGGCGCTTTGCGCCGTCCTGTTAACGGCCACAATCGCGGCTCCGCCAGCCATGGCCGCGTCGAGAGAAACAGTCGCCATGTCGGTGGGCCGACTCCTGGAGGAGGGCCATTACACGCGTCAAAAGCTTAACGAGGAAGTTTCCAAAAAATTTCTACAGACATATCTGGAGATGCTCGACTTCAGCCATCTCTTTTTTACTCAGAAAGATGTCGACCAGCTGAATGCGAAATATGGCAGTTCGATGGCCGGGGACGTCTTGCTCGGCAATCTCAAAGCTGCTTACGAAATTTACGCTCTCTATACCAAACGCGTGGATGGTCGAGTCGCTAAAATAAAAGAGCTGTTGAAAGAGCCGGTCGACTTCAAGAGCAATGCGACGGTCGAGTTGAGCCGCCAAAAGTCGCCGTGGCCCAAAGACGAGGCGGAGGCAGATCAACTCTGGCGCGGTCGGATTACCAATGAGCTGTTACAGGAACACTTGAGCGAACATCCTATTGAGCCCGCTCCGCAACTGGTGGCACGTCGCTACGATCGTCTTGCCAAGAACGTCCATGAGGAAGATAAGGACGAACAAATGAAGCTCTTTCTTGATGCGCTTGCTCAGGCATACGACCCGCATTCGGAATACCTGAGCAAGGCGGACATGAAGAATTTCAGCATCAACATGGGCCTCTCGCTGGTGGGTATCGGCGCCATGCTTCGTTCAGAAGACGGCTATGCGAAAATCGAAAACCTCGTTCCTGGCGGGCCGGCGCAAGTCGATGGAAGGCTCAAGGTAGGCGACCGGATTAGTGCCGTGGCCCAGGGCCAGGGTGATTATGTCGATGTTCGAGAAATGCGGTTGGACAAAGTTGTCGAGATGATCCGTGGCAAGAAAGGCACACACGTGCGCTTGCTTGTGATTCCTTCGGATGCAACAGATCCGTCTCGCCGAAAAAATGTCGACCTGGTTCGGGATGAAATTAAACTGAAAGACCAGGAAGCCCGCGCCGACATCATTATTAGAAAAGACGAGAACGGCGATCAGATAAAACTCGGATGGCTTACGCTGCCTTCTTTCTATGCCGACATGGACAAGCATCAGAAAAGCACAACGCGCGACGTGCTGGCTTTGCTCAAACGACTGAAGAAGGAGAACATCGCCGGCCTAGTCATCGATCTACGACGGAATGGTGGTGGCTCACTGGAGGAGGCGCTCTCACTTACGGGCCTGTTTTTGAAATCTGGTCCGATCGTTCAGACGAAAGATTATAACGGAAGCATCAGGGTCTCGGCCAATCCCGATCCGGGCATCGCTTATTCCGGGCCCATGGTCGTGTTGACCAGCCGCCAAAGCGCGTCCGCGAGCGAAATCTTCGCCGCCGCTCTCCAGGATTACGGTCGCGCCGTGATTGTCGGGGACAAGAACACCTTCGGCAAAGGCACTGTTCAGACGATTCTTCCCATTGGCAGGTTCGCTTCACTGCTGGGCAGCCGTTCCGATGAAGACGGTGCGCTGAAATTGACGATCCAGAAGTTTTATCGAGTTGCAGGCGGCTCTACACAGCTTCACGGCGTTGCCTCGGACATTGTTCTGCCGAGCCTTAGCGATCTTCCGGAATACGGCGAAGGCGCGCTAAAGAACGCTCTGCCGTATGACGAGGTCCCGAAGGCGCGATACACGAAGTGGTCCGACAGCCATTCCTTGTTTATCGATCAACTGCGGCGACGCTCGGAGGAACGCATTAAGAACGACCCTGAATTTCATTACGTGATGGAGGATATGGCTCGTTTGCGTCACAAACTCGACGAGAATCGGATTTCGTTGAACGAAGATGCGCGCAAGAAGGAGCTTCAGGATGATAAGCTGCGCAAGGAAACGCGTTCGAAGGAGCGCCTTGCGCGGAATCAGGAAGAGCCTCGCATTTACCTGGTGACGCTGGATACGGTTGATAAACCGAATCTCCAATTGATCATGTATCCAGGAAAGTTGGCCGAGGCGAAGAAGAATGGCGTTACTCCAAAGGTTGATTCCGAAGCCGCTTCGGACTCGAATACCGATTTGATCGGTGGCGGCAACGCCGATGATGACACTAAAACGCCGGCGATCGATCCGGAGCGCGACGAAACGCTCAACATCTTAACCGATCTGGTCGATCTCTCCCGCGGGCCGAAAACGGCCAGCGCGAATAACGTTGATAAGACGGCGCCCGAACGGCGGCCGTAGCGGATAAGCTAACGCTTTCTTTCTTCTTCTGTAGTGGCAGCCGTCCCGGCTGTTCAATTTCAGTAGGGGATGGCCTTATCGCCACCACCATGGTGGCGGAGGCGGGCGAAACCTTGGGACGAAGCGCGGATCTCGAAATCTAACAGGGGTCGACGGAAACGTAGGCTCCGATTGCCCAAGGTAGCGCCCGGTTGGCGTCCTTCCATACACCGTGACCGGGGTGCCAACACTCACGGCATTAAAGAACGCAATCGCGTACTGTTGCGGCATGCGGACACAACCATGCGACGCCGGATATCCAGGTAAATATCCGGCATGCATTCCGTCCGCGCCGCTGAACCGCATGAAGTAATGCATTGGTGCGGGAATAAATTTTCCTCCAGACGGTATCGCCATGTCCGCATCGGCGTCGGCAACAATCGTATTCCCACGGGAATCGACAATCTTGCCGTACAGACTCGAATAATGTGTTCGTTCCTTCTCCAAAATTTTGAACGAACCCCTCTCGGTGAGATGCCCGTAGCGACCGCTGGAAATCGGTGAGACCAGGACGACGCGTCCATTTTGAAGCAGGTAAGCCATCTGTTCTTGCAAGTCGATCTCGACTGAAGTTTGTGCGCGTAATGAAATGGCCGCGCACAAAAACGCCCATACCGCAATCGTTATCCTCACATTGCGTTTAAACCCACGTGATGCGAGAAAGTCGCAACCGCGAGATCGCGCAGCCTTTTTGTGGCGGCAGCCGCGTCGGCTGTTTGCACTTCCCCGCCGCAGGCGACACGCCTGCCTCTCTAGTTTAGCTACACCGCGATCGGCGCTTTGATCGATGGATGCGGGTCATAGCCGACAAGCTCGAAATCCTCGAACTTGAAGTCCTGAAGGTTCTTTACGGCCGGATTTAGGTTCATCCGCGGCAAGGCTCGCCATTCTCGTGAAAGCTGTTCGTGCGCTTGTTCGAGGTGATTTTTGTAAAGATGCAGATCGCCAAAGGTGTGGACGAAATCGCCGGGTGTAAGATCTACCACCTGCGCCACCATCATCGTAAGCAGTGAGTACGAGGCGATATTGAATGGCACCCCGAGAAACAAATCGGCGCTTCGTTGGTAAAGCTGGCAGCTCAGTTCGCCGTCGTTCACGTAGAATTGGAAGAGGACGTGACACGGCGGCAGCGCCATGCTGTCAATGTCCGCGACATTCCAAGCGCTGACGATCAGCCGACGACTGTCCGGATTATCTTTTATTTGCTTTATCACTTCCTGAATTTGGTCAATGCCCCATTCTCCGCTGCGAATACGCGCCCCTGTTGATATTGCCGCAACCGGTTCAGATTCGAATTCGTTAACGTCAAAAAGTGTCGGCTCATCTCTTTCAGAATTTGCGACTTTTCGCCGTCGGCTTCTTTTTACCCAGTGACGCCATTGCTTTCCATAAACGGGACCAAGTTCCCCAGTTTCCTTGTCCGCCCATTCATCCCAAATTGTCACCCCATGTTGCTGCAACCAGCGGACATTTGTTTCACCGCGTAAAAACCAGAGCAGCTCATATACGATCGATTTGATGTGCAGCTTTTTTGTGGTGAGCAGCGGGAATCCTGGCCCATCCGGGCGTAAATCAAACCGGGTTTGCGCACCGAATACGGATAACGTTCCCGTGCCTGTGCGATCGGTCCGCGGTCGACCTTTCTTTAGTACGAGTCGGAGCAGGTCGTGATACTGTCGCATCCCCGAAATTTATCGCGTCAAGTGCGCGCGTGAAAAAGAAATTTGTTTGACGCGTCGTCTTGCATGATTCGGTTTTGTAGAAGGCAGGCGTGCCGTTTGAATCATCCTCGGATTGCTGCCGAGCGGCTTGCCTCTGCAGATTTGAGACTTTGCATGGCTGGCACGAGCGAGCGGCTAAGCGTGCCGTGCTGGCGCACGAGAAGCGATTGTAACCTGCGGAATCGAGCCGAATTGGCTCAGTTTAGACGAGGTCGCCCGGCGCGTAAATCGCAATAATGCTTCATAGGGAATGACTTAAGTCGAGGCAGTCCAGTTGGCTCAGGGTTTGCTAATGCATGGAGAGGTTTAATTAAGAGTATCCCCACGGCGAGTCCGTTCGTTGGCGAACTCGATTCAGAAAGGAATTTTCAATTATGGCTAAAGTTTTAGGTATCGATTTGGGCACCACCAACTCCTGCATGGCCGTGATGGAGGGTGGCGACCCGGTGGTTTTGGAGAACAGCGAAGGTGCGCGCACGACGCCGTCGATCGTCGCGTTCACGAAGAGTGGCGAGCGATTGGTCGGCCAGGCCGCGAAGCGTCAGGCGGTGACCAATCCGCAAAATACAGTCTCTTCAATCAAGCGTTTCATGGGACGCAAGTTCGACGAAGTGCATGAAGAGCAGAAACGCGTGCCTTACAAGATTGTGAAGGCCGCCAATGGCGACGCGCATGTGCAAGTGGAAGTGAACGGCCAGCTAAAGACATTTTCGCCGCCGGAAATTTCCGCCATGATTTTGTCGAAGCTGAAGGCCGACGCGGAAGCGAAGCTGGGCGAAAAAATCGCGCAGGCGATCATTACTGTGCCGGCGTATTTCAACGACTCGCAACGCAACGCCACAAAGGACGCGGGCAAAATCGCGGGCCTGGAAGTTTTGCGCATCATCAACGAGCCGACCGCGGCGTCGCTTGCATACGGGCTCGACAAGAAGAAGGACGAGGAGATTGCAGTTTACGATTTAGGCGGCGGCACGTTCGATATCTCGGTTCTGGAGATCGGCGATGGCGTTTTCGAAGTGAAAGCGACCAACGGCGATACGCACCTCGGCGGGGACGACTGGGATGCGAAGGTCATGGATTGGATCGTCAGCGAATTCAAAAAAGACACCGGCATCGATCTGACAAAGCAGCCGGATGCGATCCAGCGAATCAAAGAAGAAGCTGAAAAAGCGAAAATCGCATTGTCGAGCTCGCAGGAATACGAGATCAACCTTCCGTTTATCACAGCGGACGCGAGTGGGCCGAAGCACATTCAGAAAAAACTGACCCGAGCGAAGCTGGAACAGCTCACCGAGGACCTGGTTCAGCGGACTGTTCCGCCTGTGAAGGCATGTCTCAAGGACGCGCAGGTCAGTGAAAAAGACATCAACGAGCTGGTTCTCGTCGGCGGCATGACGCGCATGCCAAAAGTGCAGCAGGAAGCGCGCGACTTAATCGGCAAGGAGCCACACAAGGGTGTGAATCCGGACGAAGTCGTTGCGGTTGGCGCAGCCATCCAGGGCGGCGTGCTCAAAGGCGAAGTCAAAGATGTGCTGCTTCTCGATGTAACGCCGTTGACGCTTGCAATTGAAACCGCGGGCGGCGTAGCCACACCGATGATTCCGCGCAACACCACGATCCCTACGCGGAAGTCTCAGATTTTTTCCACCTACAGCGACAACCAGCCGGGTGTGGAGATCAAAGTGCTTCAGGGCGAGCGTCCCCTGAGCCGCGACAACAAAACGCTCGGCACATTCCATCTCGATGGGATTCCGCCGGCGCCGCGCGGCGTTCCGCAGATTGAAGTTACGTTCGACATCGATGCCAACGGCATTTTGCATGTCTCGGCGAAAGATCTCGGCACCGGAAAGGAACAGAAGATTTCCATCACGGGCAGTTCCGGACTTTCGAAAGACGAAGTCGAAAAAATGCAGCGTGAAGCTGAAGCGCACGCCGAAGAGGACAAAAAGGCCAAGGAAGCGATCGAGATCAAGAACAACGCCGACATGCTCGCTTATCAATGCGAGAAACAGTTGAAAGAGCTGGGCGACAAGATCTCGGGTGACAAGAAGAAGCAAGTCGAAGACGCCATCGCCGCGGTGCGCGATGCGGTTAATCGCAACGATGCGGATGCGATGAAGCGGACATACGACGAGTTGCAGAACAAGTTCCAGGAAGTCAGCGCCGATCTTTACAAGCAAGCGTCAGCCCAAGCCGGCCCACAACCAGGGCCGCAACCCGGACCTGAAGCAGACGGGCGTCCAGGGGCTGAACAAGGCGCAGGCAAACCCGAAGGCGATGTCGTCGACGCGGAATTTGAAGTCGTAGACGACGACAAGAAGAAATAACCGAAACAATTTGCCGATGGCTCCGGAAAATTTTCGGAGCCGCCGGCACAACAACAAACCAAAGGAGTGATAACGACAACTTATGGCAACAGTTAACGTAAAACCGCTTGGAGACCGGGTGCTGGTGCAGCCGCTCGAAGAGCAGGAAGTAAAAAAAGGCGGGATCATAATCCCCGATACCGCCAAGGAAAAACCACAAGAGGGGAAAGTGGTCGCTTTAGGCACCGGAAAAATCGATGAAAACGGAAAGAAAATCGATTTCACGGTGAAGAAGGGCGACAAAGTGCTGATCTCGAAATACGGCGGCACTGAAATCAAGATCGACGATGAAAATTATCTGATCATGCGCGAGGACGATATCCTCGGCATTATCGGCTAATCCCGTCACGCAACTCTCAACCGACAACTATCAACTTAAAATATGGCAGCTAAACAATTACAATTCGATGAAAATGCGCGGCACACGTTGCTGCGCGGTGTCGAGAAACTGGCGAAAGCCGTAAAGGCCACACTCGGTCCCAGCGGTCGCAACGTCATTCTCGACAAGAAATTCGGCAGCCCCACGATCACCAAGGATGGTGTGACGGTCGCGAAAGAAATCGAGCTCGAAGATCCGTATGAAAATATGGGTGCGCAGCTCGTCCGCGAAGTCGCTTCCAAAACCTCGGACGTCGCGGGTGACGGCACGACTACGGCGACGATTCTTGCGGAATCCATTTACCGCGAAGGTCTGCGCAATGTCACTGCCGGTGCAAACCCGACTTCGTTGCAGCGCGGCATCATGAAAGGTGTCGATGCAATCGTCGAGGACCTGAAGAAACTCTCCAAGAAAGTCAGCGATCGCACCGAGATCGCGCAGGTCGCGACCGTCTCGGCTAACTGGGACAAGACGATCGGCGAAATCATTGCCGACGCCATGGATAAAGTTGGCAAGGACGGCACGATCACAGTCGAGGAAGCGAAATCGATCGAGACCACGCTGGACGTGGTCGAGGGCATGCAGTTCGACAAAGGTTATCTGTCGCCCTACTTCGTGACCAACGCGGAGGCGATGGAAGCTGTGCTCGAAAACGCGTACATTCTTATTTACGAGAAGAAAATCTCGAGCTTGAAGGACCTTCTTCCATTGCTTGAGAAAGTCGCGAAAGCCGGCCGTCCTCTCCTCGTCATCTCTGAGGACGTGGAAGGCGAAGCGCTCGCAACCCTCGTCGTGAACAAATTGCGCGGCACCTTGCAGGTCTGCGCGGTGAAAGCGCCCGGCTTCGGCGATCGTCGCAAGGCGATGCTGGAAGACATTGCCGTGCTGAGCGGCGGACGTCTGATCAGCGAAGATCTCGGCATCAAGCTCGAGAACATCAAGCTCGAAGATCTCGGCAGGGCCAAGCGCGTTACCGTCGACAAGGAGAACACCACCATTGTCGAAGGCGAAGGCAAAAAGGCCGATATCCAGGGCCGCGTCGCCCAGATCCGTCGTCAGATTGAAGAGACGACCAGCGATTACGATCGCGAGAAACTGCAGGAACGCCTGGCGAAACTGGCGGGCGGTGTTGCAGTCATCAACGTCGGCGCTGCGACTGAGACCGAGATGAAAGAAAAGAAAGCTCGTGTCGAAGACGCGTTGCACGCCACGCGTGCGGCGGTTGAGGAAGGCATTGTCCCAGGCGGCGGTGTCGCGTTGCTTCGCGCGCAAAAGGCGCTCGATAACATCAAGGGCCTCGAAGGCGATGAGAAAGTCGGCGTGGCGATTGTCCGTCGCGCGATTGAAGAGCCGACGCGTCAACTTGCTGACAACGCGGGCCGCGAAGGCGCGCTCGTTGTTGAGGAAGTGAAGAAGCGCAAAGGCAACGAAGGTTACGACGTCGCCAACGACGAATACACCGACCTGGTGAAGGCGGGTATCGTCGATCCGACCAAGGTCACGCGCAGCGCGCTGCAGAACGCTGCGTCCATCGCGGGCCTGTTGCTCACCACCGAAGCATTGGTCACGGAGATTCCTGAAAAGGAAAAAACTCCTCCAATGCCTCCGGGCGGAATGGGCGGCATGGATTACTAAGCCGAAATCGAAACGACAATTAACAAACAGCCGAGCTCGCAAGGGTTCGGCTGTTTTGCTTTACTTAAGTGAATATCAACTTACAGCGCCCGGGACTTTTCTGACTGCGCCGGTCTAGACGACAACAAACGGCAGATTCAAATCTCTCCCAACGTCTCTTTCAAGACTGGATAATCAGTGATGCGACCTTCCGCGCCGAACATTCGCTGGATCTTCTGCGATTTTGCCTTTTGCACACGTTCAGCAAGATCTAAGTC
This sequence comes from Candidatus Udaeobacter sp., assembly GCA_035651975.1. Lineage (GTDB taxonomy): Bacteria > Verrucomicrobiota > Verrucomicrobiia > Chthoniobacterales > UBA10450 > Udaeobacter. The sequence continues at coordinate 20,298 of DASREQ010000047.1, read as the reverse complement.
GGCCTGAATACGGACGCCCGTGCCTAACTCCTCAAACGCTGGATTCTCAACATCCGAATCAAAAAGATATGTAAAATCCAGATCGTGACCGACGATTTCGTCGGGTCGTTCAACTTCTTGCCGAAAATATTCAGACGGCATTGTGATATCGGTATGGTAGTATCCAAAGTATTCGCAAAAATCTTTGTTTTGAAGATTTCCTGGTAAGGTAATCGGACATTTTAATCCGCGCGGATTGGCGCCCACGCGATCGAGAGGCAGCAAATGTGTCGCCTTACCAGAAATTGCCTCAGATGCGCTATTGATTGTTTGCATAGCCAGCTTAAGCGCGACTCCTAATGAGTTCACCTTGAAGTCAGGCCATCCCTCTTCCGGCAATCCCAATTTCTTCCACATCTCCTCGGCTGAGCGACCGAGTTCGTACGATTTTACCATATGGCCCACCGAGTTCATCGAAAACCCAATCCCTCCAGGGATTCGATGATCATTCCACCACCGCTTGTCGCCGTGCGCGGAAAAGTAGTTTACACCAGCTCTCCAATGAATCACCGCATCCTGTTTTCCGGGAACGCGCAAGAACACGTCTTCCAGCAAGATTTCGTCCATGTCATCCCTACCCAGATATAAGTGACACAATCTTCTCGCGATCGTCTTGACCGTGTCGTCCGGCACTGCCTTTGAGAGCTTTTCTGACATCGCAAGAATTACGAAGCCGCTTGCGTCACCATCAAAGGCTTTTCTCCTCCAATCATGCCTGGCGCTTTGTATCTTTTGGCGAACATGTTCGTCTGACTCGTTCAGATCTCTTTCGGACAAAAAGCAATAGGATAACCCGCCGAGTTTCGCCGCAATCTTACCAAACAAACACGGCTGATATTGTGACAACCACTTGCCAAGGATGTCGGCTAACTCCTCATCCTTCGAGGCACCAAAAAGAGCAGACGCCGTTTTCTCCACTTCATTTGAAAATGGACTCGCTTTGCGAAAAGAGTCTTCTTCCAGCGCCTCCAGCAGCTTTTTTATCTTTTGTGCCATGCCCTAACCACTTTCCTCACATCCAAATAGTTCGACATGACCTTTTGCGCCGGAAGCAATAAACGAAAATCGCGGTTTTTGTTCTTTGATTTCACGTAACAGCAAAGTATCCGGGTAACCTCGCGAGAAAGAATCCGCTCAGCCGCTCGTTCAGGGTTCGTGTACCGATATTTTGTTGCGCACGGATCAGTACCTCGCCCACCTTTCTTAGGTTCGTTGGAAATAACTCAGGCACGGACAATTCCACCATCCATAACACCTGGTTCGCCAAAGATCGCAAGACTTCAAGCATTTTAGGATCGACGCGATTGTGCTGCCAATCGCGGATTCGCTCTAAATGGGAACAATATTGCTCGAGAGTGATCAGGATCGGGCGCACGACGAGCAAATTGCGGCGCGCATAGAAATTTAATCGACCTGCCCAGATGTTCTTCCTTAGCTTGGCTACTCGTGATCGCAACAGAAGCAAATAATCGATGCCTATTGCTTCTGCTCTGATTGGACTAACGCGTACTTTTTTTGGGACAGTGGAGATGACGTGAGCGACGCACTGTGTAGATCCAGGAACAGCAGATCCCGCACCACCTTGATCGTGCTTTCCGCCGACTGGGTGAACTAGATGCTGGGTTTGAAAATAGTGGCGCGTAACGCAGTACAGAGGCCCCCAGTTATCATCGTGCCCGATGTACATGCTTACCCATGATTCGCTTGGTATGTATCGCGTACCTGGGCCGATCTCGAAGTACGATTGTTCTGCGCTTGGCACCCACGTATCTGAATTGAACGTGTGTCCGAATATTGGAATCCCGTGATATTTATCCACGTCCCGCGTTGTTTGAAATGAGATGATTGATGGATATCCAGACTCGATGCTGCCGTACACGTATTTTTGGAATGGAGGAGGCCTAATATTCAACTTCTCCGCGCGGTAATCAGCGGCGAAACATCTGGCGCCAGCAGCTTTTAGAAGCTTAATCATTTCGGCCAGTTCAAGTCCATCACCAGGGCGGCGTTTCGGCGGCTTAATTCCCAAAATTCTGTTCATCTCTCGGTAGGACATTTCTCGTCCACCGAAGCATGAGGCGGCCGTACGGATTGCCACATGCGCACAGGAATTGGTTATCCCATTCTGCTGGGCATAAAGATGCCCTTCGATTCGGTACACCTTGTTACCGACGCGCACATTCCAAACGGGTGCTCGCTTGATAAAGTTATTGCGATGACTCGAACGTCGGATGACCGCCTCGTAGATTCGAGGTTCGTGTTTTCCGCCAAAAACATCATCTTTGATAATAGCGTAGCCGATAAAGTCCCGATCAGTGGCGGCGGCTAGCTGTGCTGCGTTGCTAATAGTTTTTTTAAAAAAGCTCAGCCGCAACGCAGTAGTCTGCGAAAAATTCGCGCAAAAGCAGCGAATGTCATCGTTTTCCTCTTGCAAGTCCTTTGACGGCTTAAGCTTCTCGACCACGATCGTACGTTCACCATGCTGCCGAATCAGCGAAAGAACTCGTTTTAACGGGAGTAATTCCGAAAACCTCGCCTCGACAAAGTCGAAGTTCGACTCCGGCCTAACCATGTCGATGTACTCTGTATGTTTGGCGTGTACGAGACGGGCATACCTTTGCATAAAAAGAAGGCGCGCCTGAGAGCGCGCCTGTTCAAGGGAGCTGGCAAGAACTCGTTACTTCACCATCACGCGACACTTTTTCGATATTCTTTCAAACTCATCCAAATTTCGCAGGAATGTCGGTACGTCATCGTTCTTGAATTCAACAATAACTGTCTTTCCGCTTTTTTTGGAGATCATCCGTCTGATAAGCTTTTTTTTGGTGTTTTCAAAAGACATGGCGACTTTTGGCACAAAACTCCCCCAGTAAAGGTTGATGGTGGACTCCATATTTAAAGCCGTTTTCAATGTCGGCAACAATCATTTTTTTGACCCAAGAACTAATCCGCCAATCTTCGCGTCGTCTGTGCGACAGACTGAAACACAAGTGATCTGTGACTTCTGACGACGTGACGAAGATGAAGACACTGCCAATCTTGGGCGAGCAGACGCCCGGCAAAACACAGCGGCATTTAGATCACCAGACGAAGACACCGGAAATTCTTGACCAGTTCCACAACAGGTATTCGAGTAATCAGGAACCAGCAATTATCACCATGAAACGAATTACTTCGGTTACCATCGCGCTCACGGCTCTGTTCGGATTGGCGGTGTCGGGCTGCGACAAAAAGACGTCCGACGACCTCAAACAAAAGGCGGAGGAAACGAAGCAAACTGTAGAACGCAAAGCCAAAGAGGCAAAGGAAGCTGCCGACAAACAGATTGAGAAAGCGAAGCCGAAGCTCAAGGAGTTTGGCGAAAAAGCGAAGGACGCGACTCAGGACGCGATGGAAAAAACGAAGGAGGCCGCTGATTCTGCCGGGGAAAAGCTGAAAGAGGCCATCAACACTTCGCCTCAGCCAGTGACTCCGACGCCTGCGCCATAAGGTCCGGGAGCAATCTGCGACGGCGGAACCAGTGTTCAGAATCCTGTAATGCTGTCTAATGAACCGAATACCGATTCTCGGGAGGTTGATGCCGGGCACAACGCAGCGGCATTTGATCAAGTTGCCGGGCGTGGCGTTGGCGAAAGATGAACCGCGGCCGGTAATTTCAATCACCGGTGCGAAACCGGGACCAGTGTTGTTTGTGAACGCCGGTGTGCACGGCGGCGAGTATCCGGCGATCGAAGCGGTGATTCGGTTAAGCAACACCCTGGATCCACAAAAGATCGCGGGCACGGTGATCTTGATGCCGGTGATGAATCTACCGGCGTTTCGGGCACGAACTCCGTTCGTCTGTCCGATCGATAACGTAAATCCGAATCGCGTTTTCCCTGGCAACCCGACAGGGAGTTATTCCGAGCAAATGACGCACGCGTTGATCAACGAGTTCGCCGTTCACGCCGATGCGTATGTCGATCTTCATGGCGGCGACATTCCGGAAGCGCTCGTGCCTTTTGTGATTTGCAGGTCCGAGGCCGGACTGGCGGATTCCGAAGCCCGCGATGTAGCAGCACGCTCAAAAGAAATCGCACTGGCGTTCCAGTTGCCCTATGTGCTGACGATCAGCAAACCGGTGCAGCCAGCCAAAGGGCACCGAGCCGGTGCAGGCGGTTTATCGAGTTACGAGGCGGCGGCGGAAGAGGGAGTTCCATCCATCCTGGCGGAAGCGGGCGGAGTTGGGCAGATGCAGGAGGACGCGGTCGCGTTATTGGTCCAGGGCGTGATCAACGTCATTAGATATTTGGACATGCTCGATGATACCAAAGCTCACATCTCGAACTCAGAAACACATTCAAAATCCAAGCCGCAGAAGACGGCGCACAGCGCCATGGCTACAACAGTTTTGACGAAGTTTGAGTGGCTCTACGCGAAGCACGAGGGAATGTGGTACCCGAAAGTCGGGCCGGGGGATCTCGTGAAGAAAGCGCAAGAGATCGGGATCATCGGAGATTTGTTCGGTGACACGCTCGAGAAAATTATTTCGCCGGTGAACGGCGTGATTTTGTTTCTCACTATCAATCCCTCCGTGCTCGAGAAGGGATTACTCATGGGGATCGGCGCAAAAGAAGTGATCAGCGGTAAGCGATGAAAAACGCAACGAACCGAAGCTTTGCTCGACTATTCAGGAACGGTTTGGCCGGAGCCGCCGATTTCAGCTGGGAAATCTTTGAGCTTGGGTAGACCGTCTTTGATCGGCAGAATCGTTTCAGCGTAGTTGAGGTGCACCCTTGGTTTGAACGGAAAATTCGGTGTCGCGCCGATGCGCACATCCATTAAACCGAGAGTCGGATGCTCGACTGTCATGTGACCGCCGCACTTGGTGCAATAACCGCGTTCGCTGATGTCGCTGCTTTTAAATCGGCCAAGGAATTCCTCGCCTTTGGTAACGTTTACATTCTCTTTCTTCCACAACGTGAACGCGCTCACGGGCGCGGCGGAATAACGCCGGCAGTTTTCGCAATGGCAGTAACCCACCTCCAGAGGATCGCCGCGCATCTCGATCTCTACCGCTCCACAGTAACATTTACCTGTATGTGTCTCTGCCATGGTTGTTTCATGATGGCACAGACCCGACGAGGGTTGCAACCCTGCTATACCGGCGCTCTGTGAGTGCCGTCGCCCAAAGTTTCGGCGGTCATAGACCGCCGCTACTGAGTCTTTCACCTCGAGAGGACTCGGCTGTTTCGCTGTCGTTCTTCGACATGAATTGAAACTCGTTAGGCCGAACTCGCACAAATTTGCTTTAATTCCTTGTGCGAACCGTGCAATGTCGAGCCCGGAGGTTTTATGACGATCTGGCAAATAATTCTGCTTGTCGCCGCCTGTGGAGCAATCGGCGGGATCGTTAATTGCGCGATCAGCGGCGAGTTCAATTATCCACGGTTCGATGCAGCAGCAAGAGTATGGCGTCCCGGTTGGATCGGCAATGTTCTGGTCGGTGCGGTGGCTTCTGTGGTTGTCTGGGGCGTTTACGGTCCGCTGGCTTCGTACGACTTGGTAACTGGAAGGGCGATTGAGCTACACCTGACTGTCGCCCAGCTTCTCACATCGCTTGTGATCGGATTGAGTGGTGGTAAAATTCTTACATTGATGGCCGAGAAACAGGCGGCAACAATTTCGAAAGATCAATTGGCTGCGACGCTTAGCGCACTAACGAAAGGTTGATATGATCATCGAAGACGATAAAGCCGCAAAAATTCAGGAGCTTTTGAAGCAGCTTTCCGGCGCCGACTCCTTTCAATCAGTCGTGATCACAAGGGAAATTAAGGACATCGCAACTGAGGCTCCGACGCAAAAGGCCAAGCCTCCGACAGACCGACCCGTCGCCATCAAGCCGACACAACGGTAGTTGAGTTTTCGTCGACATGAGCCTGACCGAAATCAAAAGCCCAGGTTGATCAGCTTTCGCCAAAGGAATTGGCTGAACTCGCACAATTCATCCGGTAGCGTGATGCTGCTGCGTGGGACCGCGACGCTTCGGCGGCTTCCGGGAGCGCTTCGACAAGCTGTGGCGGCAAATACCATTAGCTAATCGGCAGTTGCAGCCGTACGTTGGCTCCGTAACAATCGCAGCGTCAATCGATCGCGCACGTGTGCGGCCCCTTCTCTCTGCACACCAAACTGAATCATGAATGCCATCGCGGCACATAAAGACGAGCTCGAAAGGCTACTCGTGAACTTGTCGGCCAATACTGCCGTCTCAGGGATAGGTTTCACTGCGTTCCTGGATGCTTATATCAAGTGCCTCGATACGAACTGCTCAGACATCAGCGCTCGCGTCAATCCCCCGCCAGCACAAATAAACGGACACTTAACATGGAACCAACATTGACTCAGAACTGTGCGCTCTACTACGCGCAACATGAAACTTCAAAAGGTGGTGCGGCGCTTTTCAAAAAGCTTCGCGCTGCGGCCCGCAAGCGGAGGCTGGATGTTCGGCGGCAGCTGACCTTCGGCGAGTTATTCATCGCACCACGTTGGGAAACGAAGGGGGAAATCCGGGGCAACGTCAACAGTTACCGTGTGACGATCGGGAGGAAGACGCCACAACCAGTCCAGCGCCCAGGCGCGTTGAAGGCATTCGGCTACCAAGATTAACGCTACATGCATCTAATCCAATTCGACGAAATAATGCGAGATGCTGAAGTCGCATACGCAATTCATCCTATCGTGCGCAAGCACCTCCTAACTGTGGAAGACACGACCAAAGCTCTAATCGCATGCGGGGTGTCGAGGGCTGCCAACGTAGCTCGAATTACGAACGCCTGGCCATGAACGCAATGACGCAACCAGGCGCAACCCGATCCTCTGATCGCGAAGTGCTGCTACATCTGTCGCGTTCTCAGATTTTCAAAGATTACGAACGGGCTTTTAGCGAAGCGGTGGGTTTACCGCTTAATATTCGAGCACACGGTTCATGGTCGCCCGCGCACCATGGCAAAACGGATCGCGATTCATTTGCTGCGATTTTGGCTCGTTTTAATCAGGCCCGCGCCGCATGTCTAAGGGCTCAAACGGATGCGTCCCAAGAATTGCCCTCGACAACGCGCACCGTCACGTGGTTTGCGGGACTCTCAGAAAGTGCAGTGCCAGTATATGTGGGTGACCACATTCTCGGTTTTCTCGAGACGGGCGAAGTAATGCTGAAGAACCCGACAAAGAAACACTTCGCCAGCATCACGAGGCAACTCCGCGCGTGGGGCTACAAGACGGATTGGAAGCAACTTGAGCAGGCCTATTTCCGGTCGTGCGTTTTATCGCCTGTCCGGTACCGCGCGATGTTGCGGCTCCTGAGTCTTTTTGCGCAACACCTTTCGATCTTATCGAATCAGCTGGTTGTACGGCGCGAAAACAATGAGTCCACTAATATGACGCGAGCCCGAAAATTTATCGCGGACCATCAAGCAGAGCCGCTATCCCTTGGACGGATCGCCCGCGTGGCTAATATCAGCAGGCATTACTTTTGCAAGATGTTCAAGAAAGCGACTGGGATAAATTTCACCGACTACCTCTCGAGAGTTCGAGTGGAGAAATCGAAGACCCTTTTGCTCAATCCCAATTCTCGAATCAGCGAAGCTGCCTTCGCATGCGGATTTCAATCCATGACGAACTTCAATCGCGAGTTTAAGCGAATCGTCGGTCGCTCTCCCACCCAATTTCGCGAAGCGCTTCCGAAGCTGCGACGCTCAGTATAGCGTTGCGCGTCCGGTGAGAAAGTCCGAGAAGTTCGGCGAGGGGTGACTCATACGAGTCGCTGGTGAGGCAATTGCGGTTCGACTGGACCCCGGTTGCGATGCTAGACACGCAACGCGTCGTGGGTCTCTTGCCGAGGCTGGAATTCGCCAAGACAACAAACGGCCAGTTTTTCGGAAAATACGGCCAGACTGTACTCGCCGACGAGGTAAATTACAGAGTCCTTCGGACAAGGAAAAATAGAAAGATGGTCATGACAAAATTAACTCCGACTCTTACACAAAGCGGCCTGCTGGCGGTGTTGCTGCAACGCCAGCGCTACAAAATAAACCAGTTGGCCTGGCGCCGTGCCCAACGCAAGCACATGCGCACCGCTCTTTGGAGTGCCTTCGCCTTGCCGTGGCGAGCGCTTACGGCACCCATGCCCGTACACGCCATTCGCGCCAAGCCCCCGGTCGGATACCTCTTGCGCCGGACTTAAATCTTTTACCGAGGCCAACTGCCATGTCTCCTCGAATCCACACGTACGCGGAACTCCAGAACCAGATTCACAACGACCTGCGGATCCAACATCCCGAATGGATTGAGTCCAATGGCGAATCCCCAATGTGTGACTCGTACGATGCGTGCCTGACGGAAATGCTCCACACTTTGAAGCGAACAGCATCCAACGGATCGATTGTTCCTCTTCATCGCGCACTGGAACCGGCAGTGACTGGAAGCTAAAGACTCATGGAGTATGCAAGTCACCAGGACGCACTGTAGCCTGCGACAGGTCGACGATACATGCGAGTCGAGCGGGTAGGCGAATTTTAGGGCACAAGCACTGCAAATTGCCGGCGGGCCGACCTATGTTTTTCCCAAAGCGGGTTTCGTACAGACTCTATCTTAGAGCAAGTTCGGGACACCACCGTGCAAGTCTGGACAGTTGCAGAAGGATTTGGGATTCGAAGCAAGTTCTCTCAGACATGCTGCGCGGCTAATAATTTTCGAGATCATGAGGCCCTTCTTCTTTGGTTTAAAGAAGCAGGCGACTAAGTTAGCCGACTTATACTGGGGCAAACGCGCGGACCATTCCGCACGCTCACCGTCAGTGTTAGAACGTTACGCCACTTTAACTCGAGTAGCTTTTGATTTTGCTACCGTCGTTGTGGGGAGATGCACTTTCAGCACACCATCTCGGAACTCTGCCGTCACTTTCGTGCTGTCGGCATCTTCAGGCAGAGTGAAGCTGCGTCGGAAAGTGCCATAGGATCGCTCGATGCGATGGAATTTCTTTTTGAGATCTTCCTTCTCGCTTTTACGTTCTCCGGAAACGCTAAGAATGCCGTCTTCGACTGTTACCCTAACGTCATCCTTCTTCATTTCAGGCAGGTCGGCCTTCAGGAGATACCCGTGATCATCCTCACTGATATCAACCTCCGGTGACCAATCCGCGACCGCCAGGCTGGGGATCTCGCTACTGCCCATTCTGTTGGGAAAGCCGCCCAGGAAGAATCGACTTAAGCGATTTTGCGCTTCGTCGATCTCTCTCAGAGGATTCCATGCAATTACTTTATTTGGTGTATTCATTTTATTTTATCTTTCTGGATTGAGTTAACGCCGTGTTGGTACATCCCGCTAACCGCTTATTGTCAGAGTCGACCCTGATGTTGAGCATGTTGAGGAAGAGGCCTGGCTAAAGGCAAACGCTTGGCGATTTCGCCACGCCGGGATCTTAGCCGAGCGGGTTGGAAGCGGGCGTGCTGCTCCAGGCAAAGATACCTGTTTTTGGTGGCGCATAAAGCCAGTCAGCAATCTGGCTTGCCATACGCGCCTCGGTTGCGCATAATAAAATCCCGATGATTCGTGCGAATTGTCGGGCGCGGTTTACCGCGGCTGATTTCGACTTCATCGTGCGCACGCTCGCGCGTTCGCAAACCGATCAGGTTTCGCTTGTCGATCTTCTAAGTGATGTTGAAACGCGCGATTCCATTCTCGATCATCCACGATTGGTGGACGCCATCTTGAACCACTGCGGTCACCTGCGGATATCGTCTCAATTTTACTTTTACGTTCTGGCCCGGCACGTTTTGCAGCAGGGCGGCATCGGGGACCGGAAGCTTTGCGATTATGTCGCCTCGTTGCTCGAAACGTTTTCGCGTGCGAGCCGGTTACAGATCTCTGATGAAACTCATCACCTCGCCGAACAATACATTTCAGACATGCTGATTGCGTTGACTCGCGCGACGCCCGAGCAGGCATTCCTGCTACGGGCGCATATCGGCAATTACTCCCTGTTCATCAGCGGCATTTTTCATCCGGCCGTTGCCGGACAACGGCGCAGTTTGCGCGGCGGACCGGACATCGAATTCTATGAGCAGGTTGGTCGGACGAATTATCAACTCGTAGCGTCACACGCCGTCGCTCGCCGATGCGAACTCGATGACGTTTTTGAAGGATTAGCTGATCGGTTTCGCGATGTCCGGCTCGCGCTGAATCAACTCTCCGATCGACTGCTCAACCTGGATGATGACGCCTGCCCGTCGCTCACCCTGTGAACGAGACGCTCTTCAGCCAGATCCAGAAATTATTCGAGCGAACGTACGCACAGGTCGGGATCAACCTTGAAGATTGTTTGATCGATCGGACGCGTTGCGCGCAATTGTCGATCCTCGCTGGAAGGTCGGCGCGTGAACTGAGCGAGCTTGCGCGCACTTTTCTGCGACGGGCCGGCGACCAACTTTATGTCGGCATTTACTATTCGCGCTGGCTCATCGAACAACTCGAACAGCACGATCCTCGCGCAGGTGTTGGCGATCGCAACATCCGATCGCTGATCATGTTCGTCGAAGAACTCAACCACGCGTTGCATGCGGCGCTTCAATTCAAAAACGGGAGCCGCGAGATCGCTTCTGAAGATTTCGCCCGGAATTTGGAGCTCCAGGCGCAGGTTGATACCTATCTTGTTCTACTTTTGTTCATCGCGTTCTTTCGAAAGACGCAGCGAGTTTCGCGCATGGACCGGCGCTGGCTGCGCTTTCATCTTTTCGCCCGCCAATGTCCCGAGGCATTTCGCGATGCAAACCTGCGTGGCCGCTATCTGGAAACAAGCCAGCTCGCGGCGAGTTACACCCATTACCTCGACACGCTCAATGGGCAGCGGCGCCTCGATGAAATACGCCGCTTTCATTGCCTCGATTACGGTGGGAAACGGACACGGATTCTGGCCCTGACAAATCGCAGTCCGAATCAGACAAGCTAGCCGCCGCAGTTGCGCGACGATAGCGACACGGCGATTACTCTGGCATGACAACTTATCCAAAGAGCCCGAAAGAGATGATTGGTGGAATGATGTATTTTCCACGAATGGTGGACAAGATTCGGCAGTACGCCCGCGGCGAACTGCATGAGGATTATCACAAAAATCTTGGTACACCTCGAACGCTTGACGGCGCCTGCTGCAATTTTTTGCGCGTTAACTACGCTGACCTTCGCGAGCGCGTGCTTCAAGGCGGAACCGACGAAGAGATCCTTGAATGGTGTTTTGAAAAAGGGCGGCGCTTGAATGAAGGGGACCTGTTCGTCTGGAATGCGTTCGCATCAAAACTCGGATGGCGCGATTCTTTCAGTCCGAGATTGGAGGAAAGGAAAAAGGAGCACGGCATCGCTGATCGCCCCGACATTCTCACAATGGCTGACCTGATCGATTTTGACGAAGGCCGGCTCGCAGAGGGAGCCAGGACTCTGTGAGTTCATCTGCCGCCACTTACCGGCGAATCCTCGTCGGCATCGCCAACTGCCTTTGCATCCTGACCCTTGGTGCGTGCAAGTATGGCGTTCCGATCACGTCGAGTCCCACTCGCAAAGTGCAGGAACAGCTTCTCGGAAACTGGGTTTCATTGGACGGCAAGGAGAACATGAGAGTGCGGCGGTGGGATGACAGCACTTACGTCGTTTACTACGATGGTGATTTGTTCCGTGCTTATCACTCCGATGTCGCCGAAATGCCGTTTGCCAGCGTTCAGGATCTCAACTCAAACGATCGCAAATATGCTTATGTGGTTTGGAAATTGGCCGATGATGGCAACCGCCTGAGTTTACGGAGCGTCAACGACAAGGTAGTCCCCAAGGAAACCAAAGACTCAGCCGCTGTTGCTGCCCTTTTGACTAAAAACGCTGGAAACCCAGACTTGTTTGGCGAGGAAATCATTTTTCGTAAAGAGAAATAATCGCGTTGGCTTACAGCGGCCTGTTTGTTAGCGCCAACGAAGCTCTTCTCGAATGAGCCTGGGAATCGCCCCCAGGAATTCGGATGCGGATGCCAGCTGGTTATCAAAGGCGATTGACTCCTCAACTAGCGCATATTTTCGAATCGTTTGCAGCGATTGATGATTGACGGCTCTTCTGACAAAGTTCGGGATGCTTGGATCGCAAAATCGTTTTCCTGCAATCTTTCTTCTCTCATTTTCATTGTTTTTCCGCGCTTATGGAGTTGAAGCGGGGCAAACGTCGGCAGCAACATCGAGTCCCCGCGCGTCGCCGTCTCCGACACCGGCTGTCTTTTCAGAGCGGACCCTCGCAGACTTGAAACGATTGCAACAGGCAGCTTTGACCAGCGACTACGCTTACGGGCAGGTCGCGCATCTAACCAACAACATCGGACCGCGTTTGAGCGGATCGGCACAGGCGGCCAAAGCGGTTGATTACGTTGCCGGTGAATTGAAGGCTATTGGCTGCGAAGTACAACTGGAGAAAGCGATGGTGCCGCATTGGGTGCGCGGCCAAGAGACAGCCGCGCTCGTTCAATTTCCCGGACAAGCGCCAGGCACGATTCAAAAAATTGTGGTCTGCGCCCTGGGCGGAAGCGTGGCGACGCCTCCGAACGGAATCGAAGCAGAGGCGGTCGCTGTCAGAAATTTCGATGAACTGAAATCGCTGCCACGCGACAAAGTCGCGGGTAAAATTGTGCTCTTCAATTATCCATTCGATAAACAAATGGCCGCGGAAGGTCGTGGCGGCGAGGCGTACGGCGAAGCAGTCGTTTATCGTAGCAACGGCCCAGCCGCAGCCGCGCGACAAGGTGCTGTCGCGTGCCTGATTCGTTCAGTAGGTGGTGCCGATTATCGGCTTCCCCATACGGGCGAGACGGATTACGTGAATGACGCGCCGAAAATTCCAGCCGGTGCCGTCACCGCGGAAGATGGGGATTTAATCGCGGCCCTGACGCGGCAAGGACCAGTCAGAATGAAATTGGTTTTAACGCCGCAGACTCTGCCGGAGGTCGAAAGCGCGAACGTGATCGCCGACATCAAAGGAAGCGAACATCCGGAACAAGTCGTGGTCGTTTCCGGTCACCTGGACTCGTGGGACCTGGGCACGGGCGCGATTGATGATGGTGCGGGCGTCGCCGTCTCGATGGAAGTGGCGAACCTGATTCAGAAACTTCATCTCAAACCAAAGCGCACAATTCGCGTGATCGCGTGGATGAATGAAGAGAACGGTCTCGCCGGCTCGAAACAGTACGCAAAAGATCACGAAAAAGAATGGGCGAATCATTTTGCAGCCATGGAAACGGATGGTGGCGCCGATCACCCGCTCGGCATCAACATCAAGGGAAAACCAGAAGTGAAAAAGATGTTCGCGCCTGTTGCGGCAATTTTGCAGGAGTCGGGCGCCGGCATGCTTAGCTTGGTCGAACATTGTGGTGCCGACATTGGGCCGATTGAAAAAGGCGGTGTCCCTGCTTTCAGTCCGATTCAAGACAGCCGCTTTTATTTCAATTACCACCACACAGCTGCCGACACACTGGACAAGATCGTCCCGAAACAATTAACTGAGAATTCCGCCGTCGTCGCGGTCCTTGCGTATGCGGTTGCAAACATGGAGCAACCGTTGCCTCGTTGAGCCGAATGCCGACATTGCGACTTGTTCTCTTGATCGGCTTGTTCTCGGTCGTACCGTGTTCGCCTCACTCTCGGGCGCAGGACGAAAAGAAGGCGGCACCAGAGACCGACCAGTTCGTCACGGTTTTTGGCGCAAAGATCCACTATGTTGAAGCAGGCAGTGGGGCTCCGCTGATTTTAATTCACGGCCTGGCAGACAATGCCGCAATTTGGGATTCGATAATCCCGCCGCTGGCTACGAGATTTCGGGTTATCGCGCTTGACCAGATCGGTTTCGGCCGTTCGGACAAGCCGATGCTGAATTATCGGATCAGCACGTTCGTGGATTTTCTCGATGGCTTTATGACGGAACTGAAAATCCGGCGCGCATCATTGGTTGGCAATTCGTTGGGTGGCTGGATTGCAGCAGCCTTCGCTTTGGCGCGGCCGGAGCGAGTCGAACGCCTTGTTCTTTCCGACGCGGCGGGCTATGCGGCGTTGGCAAAAACCATGGATCCACGCGCGTTGCGTGCGCTTCGTTTAGCTAGTCGGGAAGATATTCTCTATTTGGGCCCGCTCACTTTTCACGACAAACGGTTCTACCAGGATGTCGATCTTGCATTCAGAGAGCGAGTGACTGCCGGCGACAGCTACACTGTCGGTCAGGTGGTCGATTCGATAATCCGCGGAGATGACGTGCTTGATAACAGGCTTCACGCGATTAAGCAACCGACACTCGTGCTGTGGGGCCGTGATGATAAACTCGTTCCGCTCACTTTCGGTGAGCGTTTTCATCAAGAGCTCGCGAATTCTCGACTCCGTATCATCGAAAATTGTGGTCACATGCCGCAGGTTGAATGCCCCAGGGAATTTGCGGCCGCTGTGCTTCAATTTTTAAGCGGCGCAAAATGAAGCCTAGACGTGTGACTTCAAATTGCGCAGCTCGTTGAGCGCAAAGTTGGCTGCTCGCCGGCCGCGATTGCGCACAAATCGCCACGGGCCGGCATCGACGAAATAAGTGAGCAGAATGCTGTCGCGCGTCTTTACTTCCGATCCGACCGGGTCGGCCGAGTGCCAGGTATTGTCAGCCACTGCAAACGCATAGCCGCTATTGGGCGAGAACGGCATCTGCGTCTTTTTCGGCTTTCTCCCATTTGGGAGCACTTCGTGAAAAATGGTCCCGATGTGTGGCGTCGAGTTGTCCGCGGGCAGGTAGAATTGCACCGTGATGCCTTTCCAAAGACTGTCGGTGTGTTTGAAAATGCGGTATCCGGGGATGTCGCGAGTCAGGATTGGCACAGGGTACATTCCCACGTTTGCAAAGTTTGCCCCGAATCGGCGTTTCAAGCCCGGCGCCAGTCGTTGCATAAACGCTTTCTCAACCTTCTTAGAACGCAATGCACGGCGGGCTTTGTCCCAGATTTCGCGCTTCATCGGCGACAAATGGCGGATGTACTCGGGGAAAAGATCAATCTTGGCGCGAGTTGGTTTGCCGTCGGGCCTGCTGCTGCCCATTTTACTTTTGCCTGACATGGCCCGGTATTCTTCCGGTACCGGCATGGCCAACAACATCTCCGCGTAAAAGTCATCAGGAAACACGCGGTCGAATCTCAAATGAAAGAATGGGACATCATCTGCGTGGGCGTTTTGGACTGAGTTAGCTACGAAAGCGGTCAAATTGTTGACTGACCACGATTGTCTCATTGATTCAATTGTTCCCGTGAATCATGAGTCAAACAACTGAAAAACACTCGCGTTTCGCGCACTTCGGAGGCTGGGTCGCCGAATTAATTCTGGTGTTCGTTGGCGTTTATGCAGCGTTCTGGCTCAATAGTTATCAGCAGCATCAGCAAGACGCCCAACGGCGCGACCAGATCCTGGGGTTCATCGAGCAAACGTTGAGCGAGGGAATAGAGAGCTCAAAAGCTAACCGCGCGAAGGAACAAGAACCAGAGGCGGCGGAGTTTCGGCGCGCGCTCGACGCCGATGAGATGCCGCCGTTACGTCCCTTTGTTTTCATCACGGACTACAGCCCGAGCGACTTGGCCACAATGCTGCAATCCGGAGGTGTCCAACTGCTCGACGTACAGACGCTCAGAGCGCTGCGCAGCGACGAATCAGTTATCCGCTGGGGACTCCAGCGAATGGCGCGTTATCAAAAATTAAGCGACGAGCTGATTGTGCCGAATCTCGACCAGGATATTTCCTTCTTTTACGATCCGGCGACCAGGAAATTGCGAAAACAATTCGAGATATATCCCAAAGCTCTTGAAGAAAGAGTGAGCTTTGCGCACGAGCTTGAACGAACCCACACTGAGTTGCTCAAGCAGATTCGGGCCGAGCGGCAACGCGATTATTGATATGAATCAAATACTCAGAACTTTCGCACCTCCCTTGTTGTTCCTGGCGGCGACTTCCGCGCTGGCTGCCGATTATCCCGCACCGACTGAAGGCGACTTTACCATTCGCGATTTCAAATTTGCTTCAGGCGAGACGCTACCGGAATTGCGTCTCCATTACCGGACGCTTGGAAAACCGGAGAAGGATGCTCAAGGTAAAACAACGAATGCCGTTCTCATCATGCACGGGACGACCGGCAGCGGCGCGCAATTTATCCGGCCGGAGTTTGCCGGCGAACTGTTTGGAAAAGATCAGCCGCTCGATGCTACGAAATTTTTCATCGTGTTGCCGGACGGGATCGGCCACGGCAAATCGAGCAAACCGAGCGACGGCATGAATGCGAAATTCCCGCGCTACGGTTATGTCGACATGGTGGACGCGGATTACCGCCTCTTAACAGAGGGACTTGGCGTAAATCACGCGCGTCTGATCATGGGAACATCAATGGGCGGAATGCACACGTGGTTATGGGGCGAACGACATCCGGATTTCATGGATGCGCTGATGCCACTGGCGAGCTTGCCGACACAAATTTCCGGACGCAACCGTGCCTGGCGCCGCATGATCATCGACGGGATCCGCAATGATCCGGCCTGGGAAGGTGGTGAGTACAAAACCCAGCCGCCGAGCCTGCGCACCGCCGCCGAGATGCTGTGGTTCATGAGCAGCAATCCCGTGCTGCGTCAGAAGGACGCGCCCACGCTTTCCAAAACAGATGAAGTTCTCGACAAATTTGTTGAGCAAATTGTCAAGACGGATGATGCCAATGATGTTCTCTACGCAGTGGAAGCTTCGCATGATTATGATCCGGGGCCGAATCTTGAAAAAATTCGCGCTCCGCTTTTGGCAATCAATTCAGCCGACGATTTAATCAATCCTCCGGAGCTCGGCATCCTCGAACGCGAGATCAAACGTGTTCCGCATGGGCGGGCAATCGTGATTCCGTTCAGCGACAAAACACGCGGTCACGGCAGCCACACCGTAGCGGCGTTGTGGAAAGATCAGTTGGCGGACTTGCTTAAGGAAACCGAAAATTGATCAGCGAATTACTCCGTAGTCGTACGCGCTGCCATAATAAGCGTACCACGGATAGTACGGATAATAATACGGTGCGTAGTAAGTATTGTAGCGTGCCTCGGGTCCCGGGGTGTAGTACATGGCACCGTAGTACGTATCGGCACATCCGCTGAACGAAAGCGCAAAGAGCGCTGCGCATAAGAGCGAGAGCACCAGTGGTACTGTTCGAGGTGTGTTGATAGTCGCTGCCGCCGTCTTCATCTGCCCATTAAATGACAAGGGGCGCAGACAAACAAAGCCAAATTACAATAAATTTTGTAGAACCGCGTTGAGGCTTGGCACGCCTTGGCAAAGGCGGTATGCGGCTTGATTCGCTCAAGCCGTATCTTCGGTGACGGCGCACAGCGCCGTGGCTACAGCAACGCCGAGGAAATTTTGACTCCGTTTGTCACACCCCTGTTGCATCGGCGCATCCGCCAGTAGCGGACGACGCCGATACGTTATCCAAGTGCGTGTCGCAAATCAGTACCAGTCGCCGTAAACTGTGCTGCCATAGTAACGCGGGCCGTAAGCGTCGTTATAGCGGACGCCGGAGCGTACAGTAGTCCTCTGGTACGTCGGTCCGTATTCATAGTAGGAAGACGGATAGGCGTAGTAGTCGTAACCGGGCGTGTAGTAGGAAGTCGGATAATAATAACCGCCATCATACGCTGTTACGTAAGGGCCCTCTGCACAGCCGCCTAGCAGCGTTGCAACAACGCCCGCGCACACAATTGCCAGCAAGAATGTTCGACTGCGACGCATGGATTTGGATTTTGTTATCGTTTTCATCAGATGTTCCCTTTCATTGAATTCTGATTTCCCTTCGAGCCTCAAGCCTTTTGGAGCTAACCGGAGCTGCGTTTATCGGGCGGCCTGCTTCGATTCGGTAGCCCAATTCGAAGGCAACAGGCCTCATATTAAGAATCGCGTCGCGTTGCGCCTTTGGCCGTGACCAGCGATTCGCTCCGCGACGCAGACACAATATCAATTAGATATGCAGAGTCTTGCCTCGCCTTTTGCACCAAAATCGAGGCTCGGTACCTTGAAGCCGATATAATGAAGCGAAAGTTCTTTTGGTTCGGCGCGCTCCTCACCATTGGGTTCACGATGTTCGCTCAGGATCGCTCGCCATCAACGCCGGCAGATTTTGACGTCATAATCAAAGGAGGAACGGTTTACGACGGAACCGGCGCCGAACCGAAACAAGCGGACGTCGCGATTCGTGGCGATCGCATCGCTGGCATCGGCGATTTCCAAGCTGCAAAGGCGAAGACGGTTATCGATGCGAAGGGGCTCGCTTTGGCGCCTGGGTTTATCAACATGCTTTCCTGGTCCACGGTCTCGCTGATCCAGGATGGCCGTTCACAGAGTGAAATTCGGCAAGGCGTAACGACTGAGATCATGGGCGAGGGCGAATCGATGGGTCCGGTGAACGATCGCGTACGCGAGCACATGATTCGTCAGCAGATCGACATCAAATACGACATCAAATGGAACACGCTGGCGGAATACCTGCAGTACCTCCAACAGCGTGGCGTGTCGTGCAATGTGGCCTCGTTCATCGGCGCGACAACGATTCGTGAGTACGTGATCGGCTTTGAGGATAAACAGCCGACGCCTGCACAACTCAACCAGATGCGCGAGCTAGTGCGCAAGGAAATGGAAGCAGGCGCGCTGGGGATAGGTACTTCTCTGATCTACCCACCCGCGTTTTATGCGAAAACAGAAGAGCTAATTGAGCTGTGCAAAGTGGCCGCAAAATACCAGGGCAAATACATCTCGCATATGCGCAGCGAAGGCAGTCGGCTGCTTGAAGCGCTTGACGAACTAATTCGGATCAGTCGCGAGGCGAACATTCCGGCGGAAGTCTATCACATCAAAGCATCGGGACGGCAGAACTGGCCAAAGCTTGACGATCTGTTTTCGCGAATCGAGGCCGCGCAGAAGGAAGGACTAAAAATCACCGCCGACATGTACACTTACACCGCAGGAGGAACCGGGCTGGACGCATCACTTCCGCCGTGGACGGAAGACGGCGGTTACCCTGCGTTATTTAAGCGGTTACGCGATCCGGCGACGCGCGAGAAGATCAAGGCAGAGGTTCAAAAGCCGGCGAGCGGCTGGGAAAACCTGTATTTGGACGCCGGAGGGCCGGAGCATATTCTGCTGGCCGAGTTCAGGTCGGAAAAGCTCAAGCCGCTTACCGGGAAGACACTGGCTGAAGTGGCGAAAATGCGCGGCAAAGATCCCATTGATACAGCGATGGATTTGATCGCCGAAGATGAATCGCGTATCGGCGCGCTTTATTTCCTCATGTCCGAGGACAACGTGAAGAAGAAGCTCACTAAGCCATGGATTTCATTTGGCTCAGATGAAGCTTCCCAGGCGCCTGAGGGCGTTTTCCTTAAATCCAATCCGCATCCGCGCGCTTATGGAAATTTTGCACGAGTGCTGGGTAGATATGTGCGCGACGAAAAAGTGATTCCAATGAAGGAAGCTATTCGACGGCTGAGTGGATTGCCTGCCACAAATCTAGGGCTCGATCACCGCGGTTTTCTTAAGGAGGGGATGTTTGCGGACGTATTGGTGTTCGATCCGGCGACCATTGCCGACCGTGCCACGTACGAAAAACCGCATCAATATGCAGTGGGCGTGAAGGACGTTTTTGTGAATGGCGTGCAAGTAATCAAGGATGGCGAGCACACCGGTGCGAAACCTGGCCGGGCCTTATGGGGTCCGGGGAAAACGAAGTAGCCGCTGCGTGTCGAGGACGAGAAGAAATACGAGCGCGAAGAAAAGGAGGAAGGGCAATATCGCATAGAGCGCAGCTACGGTTCATTTCAACGCACTATCGAATTGCCGGCGGAAGTGGACGAATCCAAAGCAAAAGCTGAATTCAAAAAAGGCGTGCTGCGATCGATCTTCCCAAGCGTCCCGGAGCGCAATCGCGCCGGAGGAAAATCCCTGCCGCATAAGGAAAGGAAGGCGTCTGCTGTAGCCACTTTGTTGTGCGAAGCGTAATGCAGGCGCGTGAAAGAGAAACGTTCCCGTCACCTCGCCGACAGGGCGACGGCTACAGATTGAAAACAGAGCGCGCGCGGTGGAAGGTTTATGTTGCAATGGACCCAATCAGGAACATGAAGTTGCGCTGGCTACATGGCGCGTTGCAGGACCTGACGTCTGAACTGTCGCGTTT
>DASREQ010000046.1:0-2218 GCA_035651975.1 Candidatus Udaeobacter sp. | reverse complement strand
GTTGCCGCAATGCTACTCATTCAGGAATTTTCGACCCCGACCAAGTTCTGAACAAGCCAAAAGGTGGCCGAGCCAGATGGCCAAGTCACAACGAAATTCGAAAAAAAGATGAATCGTAAAATGACGAAGGACTTGGTGCCTCATTCGACATTCGATGTCCGTGCCAGGTCATTTACCTGAGCCCATCTTCACAATTTCGCAAAATTCCGATTCGGCCAGCGGCATGACCGATAAACGCGACTGACGCACCAGCGCTATTCCTTTTAACGGAGGGTGATTTTTGATCTCACGAAGCGTAACCGGCCGGCGCAGCGGCTTGACTGGTGCTAAATCCACACTGGACCAGTCACCTTCTTTTGCAGTTGAATCAGGATAGGCGGTCCGAATTACTTTCGCGATTCCAACGACAGCTTTGTCATCGCCGCTGTGATAGAAAAGGACTTCGTCATTGTTTTTCATTCTGCGCAGATTGTTACGCGCTGCGAAGTTGCGCACACCAGTCCAGCTCGTGCGCCCTTCAGCCACAAAATCCGACCACGAGTAGGACGATGGTTCCTGTTTAACGAGCCAAAAATTCTTCATGTAAGAAAAACATAGCACAGCCAGCAGAATGCCCCGCCTGTCAGAATTGCCAGACGCGCTACGCATTCGACAATCAAAGATGCTTGTTTCAAAATCGATGTCATGCGTCAGCTGCCATTCATCACGTTTGAAGGATCCGAGGGCAGCGGGAAATCAACGCAAGTGCAGAGATTGGCGGCCCGGCTTCAACGCTTAAACTGCCCGGTTCTCGTCACTCGCGAGCCGGGTGGCACGCCGATTGGGGAAACCATCCGGGATCTTTTGCAATTCGCTTCGCACAATGCCGCTATGACCCCGGAGACGGAGCTGCTTCTGTTTGAAGCCAGCCGGAGCCAGCTTGTGCGCGAGATCATCAAGCCGGCGCTGGAACGCGGCGTGTGCGTGATCGCGGATCGCTTCTTTGATTCCACGACTGCGTATCAGGGCGCCGCTCGGGAATTGAATCCCGATATCGTCGAGCGATTGAATGCGTTCGCGGCTGGTGATTGCGTTCCGGACATTACTTTTGTTCTTGATGTGGATGCGTCTGTCGCCAGGTCTCGAATGCAAGGACCGCGCCGGCAGGATCGAATGGAGCAGCAATCCGAGGGATTTTACGAGCGGGTTCGGGAGGCGTATCGCGAGCTGGCCAAGCGCGAATCACATCGGGTCCTCTTGATCGATGGCGCACGAGACGTGAATGAGATTGAAAACGAGATCTGGGGAGTGCTTTCCTCGCGTTTCCCGGCGCTGGCTGCCAACCCGTCTTCCTGAAGATGCCTTTGTCTCACGAAACGGCGCTCGCTTACTTACGCCGCGCGCATGAACAAAACCGACTGGCCCATGCGTATCTGATTACAGGACCGCCAGGCAGTGGGAAGCACAAGCTGGCCAGCGACGTGGCCAGCCTTGTGAATGAGACAGCTTCCGAAGATGTTTTTTCAGAAAGGAGCCCTGGCGTTTTCGTTGCCCGGCCCGAATCAAAATCGCGGCGTATCGTGATCGAGCAGATTCGCAACCTGGAGCATGCGCTTCAAATGCGGGCGACCAATGAACGACGCAAAGTGGCAATCGTTTCCGACGCTGATCGGCTGCAACCGCAGGCTGCGAACGCGTTTCTCAAGACGTTGGAAGAACCCCCCAAAGACTCTTTATTACTGTTGCTAACGGCGTTGCCGGAGGCGCTACCGGACACAATTGTTTCGCGCTGTATCGCAATTCACCTTGCGCGAGAAAAAGGTGAGGGACAGACGAGCCGGGAAGAGCAAAGCCTGGTACAGTTGCTGCAAGAAACATCCCGCGAAAAAAGTTGGACGGTTCGCTCCGCTTATAGATTGGCTCAGGAATTTCAACGTTTACTGCGATCGATCCGCGAAGAAGTCAGGCGCGAAACAGACGATGCATTAGGCGAAGAGCAGAGACGGTATAAAGATGCCACCGATGGAACCTGGCTGGAAGAGCGCGAACAGTACTACAAAGCTCGCGCGGAAAGTCTTTATCTCCAACGCCGTGCCGGTTTGATTGAGATCTTGTTAATCTGGTGGTCCGACGTTCTGCGATCGCGCAATCAAGTGACGCAACAGAGTCTGCCCCGGGCCGCGGCAGAAACAGCCGCACTGGCCGGTCGGTTTACCAGTGTCGAAATTCTGCGACGCAT
>DASREQ010000045.1:0-18044 GCA_035651975.1 Candidatus Udaeobacter sp. | reverse complement strand
AGAGAAGACTGATCACGATTCTCATTCTTTCCCAGAAACAATCGAAGCAAGCCAACTTAATAAAAACTAAACAACCAAAAACGCCTAACGATTTGACGCTTGACCAGCGCTTTCAGAGAAGTCAACAAATCTTGACAAGATCAAAACGGATTTTGATACGAAGAACAACGGGGCCTGTGATGCGACAGTCGCGCCGCGTCTTGAAAGAGGAATCTAAAATTTCACCTGGAGGGCCACAGCGCCTCCGAGGTTGGCCACTTGGTAATCGAAGACGCTTTGGTTCGATTGGCTTGCCGCCAAAGTACTGACAGCGCTAAGCGTAAGATATTTGTTCACGCGGTAGTTTGCGGTAAGCGCAAGAATTTCGCTGATGTCATCGCGGTCGCCTTCATAATACTGGCGCACCACCAGAGTGCCCACGGCGTTAATGAAAAAGGAACGGGTGAGAACCGCCGAATACCCAAGATAGAGTGCATAATCGCTTCGTTGGGCTGAGATGGCATTGATGCTTGGTGGCTGTCCGGACTCATCGGCCGCGGCGCTGATGTTCAGGTCGGCACCCAATGTGAGCGTTTGCGCGCGGCCGAACTGAAATGGCATCGACGCGTCTATGATGAAGCCATGGTTTTGAAAGAAGGCCGCAAAGCTGTTTTTCTCGGTCAACCGGTTGTAGTCGTACTCAAGGCGCAAAAGCAGGTTATGCCACTGCGGGACGAGATATCTGAAGCCGACTTCAACATCAAAGCTTCCAAAATCAAAGTTGTCGAATCGATCGTAATAAAACAACTGTTCCCGAACATCGATCAATCCGTACAAGGTGTTCGTAATTCGCGGCTCATAAAAAGCCGCTGCTGCCGGCGCAACAACAAAATCGCTCTGCTCGCCGCTTCGCGTAAGCGCAACATTTGAGGTCCAGTAAAAGGGCGCGCCGGCGGAGATGGTGAATGGTTGATATTGTTCCGTTCGTTTGAGGATTTGCTGTTCGCCGAGATCGGCGTCGCCAGGCGCGGCGGCGACATTGCCCCCTTCCGCGCTTGGAGGCACAGTGGCAGGAAAAGCTGGCGGCGCTTGCTCGCGCGTCAACTGCGCCTGGTTCGCAGTCTGCGCCCAAGCCTCATTTGCTGCGGCAGAAACGAGCACGCACAACGTCGTGACAAACCCGCACAGTAGACGGTCGAGACGAGGTCTCACGAGCGCGACCACCTGGTGTCTGGTTCGTCCCTGATGCCGCCAGTTTTCTCAGCCATATCAATGAGCAGGTTGGAAATAACAGCTGCTTAATAATTAGAAGGCTCGCGTACCGGAGCCAAGACGATTATTAATCAATCCGCGATCATGCATATGCCGAATATCAGCCATGTCGCGGTCTGCTCTGATCATGCGATTGACGTTGAGGTGATCGGCGTTGGCATGGATACGGTGGTGACCGGGAAATCTAAGTCTTCCATTAGGGCCGGGAACAGCACCATCGAGCAGAGATAGCAACTGCCCGCTGTTGTTGATATTGATCACTGTCCTGGATCTCTTCCCGTTGGTGGGACTACTGGGCGACGCAGTATCAAACGGCGGTGCCTTTGAGAGTGGCAACGGTCTGTTCGCGCCCGCGCCTGCGAACGTTCCGGTAGTGGTGCCATTACCACCGAAGCCCGTGTAATTAGCGTTATTCGTGTAAACATCTGCCGGACTCTTGCCGCCTATGGTAACTACAACGCCGTCGAAAATCGTAATTGAATTCGCCGCGAGAATCTTTGCGCTGTTTCCCCCAAGAGTGACATTAGAAATGAAGTTGAGCGCTCCATTACTTCCCGGCGCGTAAAGTTTCAACATCGTATCAGCCGAAAGCGTGCCCCCGCCGATGTTGAGCACGCCGTTTGCCCCAAATACTCCGGCTTTCAGTATATCCGCGTGAGCACTGGCATTATTGAATGTAATTGCTCCGTTCCCATCCATGTAGCTGAGAAACGTGCCGCCAACGTTGTAGTTACCACCGTTTACCAGAATCGCGCTGGACCCCGCCCCATCGCTACCGTAGAACGCGATTGTCGCGTCGTTACTTACATTTGCGGTGCCAGCAACGTCCATTTCGATAACGCCTGCACCGCTGATGACGCCGCCCTGTCTGTTATCGATCTGAGCTAACCACGAATTCGCGTTGATGTTCCCCGCAGCGACGGCAATGGCGGTATTTTTATCCATTATTCCGCCATTGTTTTCGATGTCCAAGATCGCAGCGCCCTGAGCGGTTATGTTGCCAGATACGGCCAGGTCCACAATGCCTCCGGTGCCGATTTCTCCCCCATTATTCAGGAGCTGAAGCGTCAGGTTGTTGGTGTTCAGATTTCCACCGATCGCAGCGAGAATATTCGCCCCATTGACGACGTTATTGATGTTGTTGTTAATGAAAAGCGTGGTGTCGCCCCCGACGTCCGTAGTCAGATTGTTTCCGACGCTTAGGAAAAGGTTTGCGCCGGAGTTAAGGGTTTGCTGAACCGGAGTAATGATCTCAAGGTCGACTCCACCGGAATTGGCGCCGTTGTGGGCGATCAGATCCTGGCCTACGGAGAGCGTGACGTTTTCTCCGTTCTGTTGTGGGGCCTGCACCCCGGCCTCGACCCCAAGAAACAAATCCGACGCGGTCAAGGCGCCGCCAACGCTAAGATCTATATTAGCTCCGGTTCCTGATTGTGCGGTTGCCGATGTCTGCAAGGCAAGCGACCCACCAACGGTGAGATCTCCATTCGCCAGGACATCGATGTTAGCTCCGGTTGTTAAGTTGCTAATGTCCGTGGCAATTGCGAGGTCGCCGCCGACCAGCAAATCAGTACCGGCAGAAAGAAGGACGTTGAGACCGGAACTAATTCCCCCATTTCGTCGAATAATGGTAAGATCATTCGTAATATCAAGCATCTGAGCGGCGGAAATACTTACGTTACCGTTGGAATTGAACGCCGTTTCATCAGAGATTTGACCGCTCCAATGCAGGTCCTGACCCGCGAACAAAGTAATGGTTGGGGCATGGATGAGCGCTTCACCGTCAATCGAAATGTTGCGCCCTACGAATGCGTACAGATCGTCGGTTGTGATGCTCGACGTCATTAACATGTCGCGTTCGGCAAACAGCCTGACCTGGCTCGTTGTGCTAATATCGGAGCCAAGGGTCAAATCACTGCTGAAACCGCGAGCGTAAATCGTCAGGTCGTGCAAACCAGAAAACGAAATTTCCGGACCCAGGGTAATTGGACCATTCTGCGTCGCGAGCAAAAGACCGCGGATACCTTCGAATGTCAGTACACCTCCAGCGCCGCCGGAAGTAATGCTATTAACTGCAATCAGTCCCAGGTTGATTTCGCCATTCGCCGTTTGGATGGTTGGATCACCGTTTAGCTGGAGAGCAGTGAACTTGAAGGCTGCCCCGGAACCATCGCCGATCAGATCGTCGAAACCGCTTGCGGTATCAAAAGCCGATGTTGATCCAAAGGCCCACGCAGAGAGCGGACCGTCAATTGACCGTCCTCGATAGATTTTGCCCTGGTCCGTTACCCCGTTGGTAGTAATAGAAGGATCCGTCGTAATGACTGTGCCACTCGTTATCACGTAAGGATTCGGCGAAGCAATGGTGCTTGGCGTACCGAATTTAGTTGGTGTTCCCGACGGCGATGGCGTCGGCGTAGGTGGCGATGGTGTCGGCGTCGGAGGTGGCGGCGGCGTCGGCGTTATCGGCGGCACAGTTGGACTCGACGTCGAATTACTCACTAAAATAACCGGATTCGCATTGGCGTTTTGATCGGTCGTGCTAATCACATCCACCAGGTTTCTGGCGAGAGAATGACTGCCCGGCAATTGCTGCTCTGCGAGCTGCAGGTTCACCACTGCCATGATCAACGGCAGATTTTCCAGCGGCGGAAAATCCTGAATCAGACGCGACGTCTCGACCACGAGTTTTACATCAAACTTCTCTGGTTTGGTCATCCGCCCGTCTGCGGTCATCATCATCATCTCGCCACCGTGCACGGTCACAGCTCTTTCAGGATGACCCGCGGGATAAAACGTGCCGGTCCCTTCCAGGACCATGAATTTCGTAGGCGGGCCCGTGGCCAAAAGAGCCGTCCCTCCTGTCACCGCCGCGGTAACGGCCGATGTGTTGACCTTAACCGCCGGTGCTTTGGGCGGCACCTCCAAGAGAACCGCACCACTCGTTAGATCAAGTTCACGCGCTCCCTGCTTAAAACTAAAAATCGTGTTCGCCCCGAGTCGCGTTAACGTCAGATCGGTGAAGGTCAGTTCCGCGCGCGATTCCGTGCCTGTGCGTACTCCCATCCGCTGCGTGACTGTATCATTCACGGCCGCCGGGCGCGGCGCGCCATGAGGTTCCAACAACCTCACGTCCTGAATCACCTGCGATACGCGCGCTTGCTCCGGTTCTGCTGCGGTAACAAGCGACGCTGCGCAAACGGGCCAAAACAGAACGATGAATTTACGCGAGAAGGTTCGCACAAAAGATTTTTTCATATTTGGTGGCTAGGGTAAGGCGGGAGCCGTGTTACGATTCGCGCTGGACACCCGACGCGGCGCCAGTAGGTCTGTGCTTGTGCGAACCGCCATGTCGGTCTGCTCTTGACTGATAGCCGACACTTGCGTGCCGCCCCCGAAAATGACCAGGTTTGTGTCACGCAGAGTCTTGTTCGATTTCTCATGTTGCTGCTTTCGAGTCTCTGCCACGATTGATTTCTCGCTGCGCAGTGGAGGAAAATCTTTAATGAAGCCACTGGTCTGCATGAAGCGGGCAATATCGACGTCCACAGGATCGCTAACCGCAGCCTCGGGATTGCCGAACACCATCTGCCCTGGAGCAACAAGAACCGAATCGCCAACATGCCCAGGGCGATATAATCGCCCGGTGCCTTCCAACACTAAAAACTTATAAACGCCGGGGTGATACTCGATCATCACGGTAGTTCCCGCCACGGCTGCCGCGACGTCGCCTGCGTGAATTGTTGCGCCTCGCGCTTCCCTGGGAGCCTGAACGAGCACGGCCCCGTCCTTAAGATTCAAACAGTGCGTTCCCCGATCGAAATCAAATGCAGTATGAGCGGCCAGTCGCACAACTGTTTCATCGGAAAAGGTTAACTCGGCGCGCGATTCGGTGCCCGTCCGCAAGAGAGTCTCCTCACGGACAATGTCGTTTACCGAGGCCCCGCGCGCGGCGTTCTTTGAATCTCCTATTTGAACATGATTTTTTACCCGGGTGACTCGCGCTTCGTTAGTCGGAGCGGCATTGAGTCGACTGGGAAACCAGGCCGCAATCGAGGCTATGCTCGTTATGAAAACAAGGAGGGTAAGCTGCCGGTTCATTCGCAGGTTGGTCGAAAGACCTAATTCCGGCGGGCTTTTTGGCGCCTAAACCCTGTTAGGTCAAGGATTTTTTACAACTCTACAAGGTACTTATCCGGAAACGGCGCACCGAAGTTTCCTGAAAGTTTAAATTTCGATCCGGGGCTTTCAAAGAACGCCGTAAACGGCCCGAGCAAAGGCCGATCGTGGTGTTCCGGCGCCAAGCTTTCAACGCAGAACACGGTTACGCGTTTGTCGATTCCTCGCTGCCGGAAACTGAGATGCCTAGCAACGCGCGCTGCCACGGGACCAGCAATGCCGGGGTTCGTGCGCCATCCGCGGCGATCGCCTCGACAGTGCTTCGAGGTGAAATGAACGAAGGTTCCAATCCGAGCTCCTCAGCAGATTTATCGCGTCGGCGGCGTAGCTCTTCCGCGCGCTGGATTGTCTCAGTGGTCGGCCGGGTTCCGGAGCGGCGACGCGAAACTGGCCATTCTGATTCGGGCTCGCGCAATGCGGCTTGCGCTGCCTCGCGAAATGCCTCACGTCGGCGGAACGAAAAATGCCTGTACTCAGGAACACTTCCTGAAGCGATTTTCGCTGCAGCCTTCAAGAGTTCCTCATTCTGCAAAATGTGAAACGGCGGACGATCCGCCTTTTCTGCTTCTTTTTCGCGCCATTGCCAAAGCGCACGAAGTACCGCAGCGGCGCGCCCACGAAGTATGCCAGATCCGCGAATACGCCAAAGTTCGTCCTGGTTCCGGGTCCGCGCCACGGCCGCCAGTTCGACAGCACGCTGGCATGATTGCCGCAACCAATCTCTGCGCTTACAACGATCCAGCTCGGCTTCCAATTTTTCGGCAAGTGGCAGCAAATAATGGACATCATTAATCGCGTATTCCGCCATGCGCGCCGGCAAAGGTCGTTGTGCCCAATTTGCCTTTTGCGAACCCTTCAGGAGCGTGCGCCCAAAATAACGTTTCACCACCGCCGCCAGACTAAATTCTCGAATTCCTAGAAGGCGTGCTGCAATCATTGTGTCGAAGATTCTGCTTGGTGCCAGGTTCAGACCGCGGCGCAGCATTCGCAGATCGTAGTCGGCACCATGCAAGACAATTTCTTTCCCTTCCAGCGTGCGACGCAGCAGTTCGAGATCGAGGTTGGCTAGTGGATCGACAATGAAGTCGCTTGGCTGCAGCCGGGATCGATGATCCTCGACCTTTCCAAGATCAGCCTGGTCGTCTCCCGCATCGACGGTGCCGGACACAACTGGGACGCTTATCTGAAGCAAACACAGCTTTTCCCGATACGAATGCAGACTGTCCGCTTCGGTATCGACTGCAATGCGATCGGCAGATTCGATTTGCTTAACTACACTCGCGAGTTGCGCGGGGTCCGTAATCACATTTCGCGTCAGCGCAATCCGCTCAAGAGCAATTCAGCGTTGGTTTTGGTAGCGTGCAGGTTGTCGATCAGTTTTTCCATTGCTTCGAGAGGCGGCAGCGCTGCCATCGTCTTGCGAAGCATCAGCACGCGCTCCCATTCATCGGGATGATAAAGCAGCTCTTCGCGCCGGGTTGCTGAAAGCATGGGGTGGATCGCCGGATAGAGTCGTTTCTCCTGGAGGGCGCGATCGAGGTGCAACTCCATGTTGCCGGTGCCCTTGAACTCTTCGAAAATTAATTCGTCCATTCGACTGCCGGTTTCGGTCAAAGCCGTCGCGAGCACGGTCAGGCTGCCGCCTTCTTCCACGTTCCGCGCGGAACCGAAAAATTTCTTTGGCTTGATCAGCGCTTTCGCCTCTACGCCGCCAGACATGATTCGCCCCCTCCCCGGCTGCATGTTGTTGTACCCACGTGAAAGCCGCGTGATGCTGTCGAGCAAAAGCACCACGTCCTGTTTCATTTCCACGAGGCGTTTGGCGCGCTCCATCACCATCTCTGCTACTTGCACGTGCCGCTGCACACTTTCGTCAAAATTGGAATGATAAATCTGGCAATCGACTTCCCGCTCCAGGTCCGTCACTTCCTCCGGCCGCTCATCCACCAAAAGCAGAATAAGAACAATCTCAGGATGATTAACTCGAATTGCTTTGGCGATTTCCTTTAGCACAATGGTCTTGCCCACGCGCGGCGGCGCCACGATAAGCCCGCGCTGTCCACGACCCAGTGGTGCAAGCAAATCCACCGCGCGCGCAGTGATGGAATTCGTCTTTGGATTTTCCAGAATGATCCTGCCCTGCGGGAACTGGGGCGTTAACTTTTCAAAGTCCGTAGGCTCCGTCCATTCCTCGGCCGCCTGGCCCTCAATTCTTGTGACTTTGTCCAGAGACAGGAACTTGCCGCGCTGTCCTGGCAACTGTACGGTCCCCGCAATCTTTTGTCCGGCCCTCAGGCGATGATGCTCAATAAGGGCGCGAGAGACACAAACGTCCTCCGGGACAGGCAAAAAGTTCAATTTCGGCCAGCGCAACATGGCAAAGGAATCGCCTGCCTGGTCGAGGAAACCTTCCGCAGTGACCGTAGCGCCACTGGCTAATGCCGCACGGATGATATCCAGAATGTGCTGGTGACGCGACCGCGCAGGATGCAGGTAAACATCCACATCGCGAGCCGACGCCTCGAGCTCTTCAGCCGACAACTTTTGCAGCTCGTTTAGGTCAAGCTCGAGATCGGTTCTTATTCTTAATTCGCCACCGGAGGAATCCGCCGGGACGGACTTGCACTCTTCGTTAGATCGCATCCCGCAGGATTGGGGAGCCTCAGCTGCACTTTGGATGTGTGCAGGCGAGGCCCCTGGCTCTACAGCTTCCATCTGCGAGGTCGAACCCTTTAGTTTTTCTCCCATGATTGCTCTTGCCAAAGCGCCACAAGACTCTTCGCCTGCCTCATCAGCGTCACGCGGTCGCCGTTATTCCAAACGACATGGTCCGCACGCTTGATTTTCTCCTCGAGGTCCATTTGTGAGTTAATCATCTGTTCGGCTTCGGAGTCTTTTAGAGATTTCCGCTTCACCAACCGATTTAGCTGCACGTTGCGGGAACACGCGACCACGACGACTCGCTCGCACAATTTTTCACCGCCCGTTTCATAAAGAAGTGGGATATCAGCAAAGAAAAAATCAGGAGAATTACGATGCGTTTCCGCCTGCGCCATCCAGTGGCGACGAATCCTAGGGTGAAGAATTTGTTCGAGCGCGCGCTTCTTGGCCGCGTCGCCGAACACTATCGCTCGAAGTTTCCCTCGATTCAAGTCCCCGCTGGGCGAAAAGACTTCTCTGCCAAACTGACCGAGGATCTCCTGTTTCACCTCTGGAAGTTCGGCGACCGAGCGCGCGGCCAGATCGGCATTGAAAAATTTCGCCGCCGGCACAACCTCCCGCAGGCAATCGCAGAACGAGCTTTTGCCGGTGGCGATTCCGCCCGTGATCCCGATCGCAGGCATTCGCAAGGCTCACCGCGGTGTGATGCCTTCGGCAAGATCAACGTGAAACGTCTGTTTCACCTTCGTTGTGCCGAAAGTTAGTTCCGCTGTGTAATCTCCGGCTGGGAGCAGCCGCTTGGGATCATCGCCACCGTATTCAGCAATCACGTCCTTGGTTGGTCGCAGGTCCCAGTTAAACCGGGTAAAACCGGGGGCGCCTGGCGCTTTTAGATTCGCGACTGGTTGGCCAGTGGGTTTTGTCACCACGATTTTAATTTCGTCGCCTGTAAACTCTCGCACCCAGACTGTAAACAACGCCCCTTCGGGCGGATTTTGGCCGCGATAAATCCCCTTCCCGTTCGAATCAACAAACCCTGGCTGAAGATAAGCGCCGGTCACGGAACGCACGCTAAACAAATGAGCCGGCTTGGACGCAATCTCCGGTGTGAACTCGCGAAACGGGACCGTGTCGTCAAGAATGGCAATGCTGCGACCGTGTGTTGCGATGACCAGGTCTGATGTGCGCGGATGAATCTGGATGTCATCTACACGGACCGAAGGAACGTCGCCGATGCGCACCCAATGCACGCCTTGATCGAAAGATGCGAATAGTCCCAAGTGGGTTCCCGCGTAAAGCAATTTCGGATTTACCGGATCCTCGCGGACCGCTTCCACAGGATCGCCTTGCGGAAGATCGCCGGTGACGGATTGCCATGTTTTCCCCA
This sequence comes from Candidatus Udaeobacter sp., assembly GCA_035651975.1. GTDB lineage: Bacteria > Verrucomicrobiota > Verrucomicrobiia > Chthoniobacterales > UBA10450 > Udaeobacter. The sequence goes on along the minus strand of DASREQ010000045.1, from coordinate 8,566 downwards.
GATCGGCGGTACGCAAGATCAAGGGGCTATCGTTGCCCGAGCGATATGCATTGATCGCAACGTACGCCACGTTCGCATCGGTGTTAGACGGCTCGATGCGCACGATCCATTGGCCCCGCGCCGACTCCGGTAAATTGTTCGTCAATTCCGTCCATTTGCCACCGTCGTTCTCGGTGATCCAGAGCCGCCCATCGTCGGTGCCCGCCCACAAAAGACCGGCGCGCTTCGGCGACTCAGCAAGCGAAAAGACAACACCGTAATTTTCCGCGCCGCTTCCGCTAGCGTTTGTCTTGGTCGGATCATTGTAGGTCAGATCCGGGCTGATCACCGAGTATTTTTCCATCCGGTCGGTGAGTTTGAAGACGCAGTTGCCGCCAAGATAAATCACGCCGGGCCTGTGCCGGCTCATGATCATTGGTGAATTCCAATTGAAGCGATAGCGCGGCTGACCTTCGGCAGGCTCAGGACGCAACCGGCGTATTTCCCCATTTCGCAAATTGATCCGATGGACCTCACCTTGCTGACTTTCCGCGTAAAACGTGTCGCGATCGGTCGGATCGAACAGGACATAAAAACCGTCACCGCCGGCAAGCGCAGTCCAATCGCAATTGCGAATAGCTTCCTTACTCTCTACCCCGCTCGGTCCAACCCAGTTTTCGTTGTCCTGCAGGCCGCCCGCAATTCGGAAATACGGCTTCGTGTCGTCGAGGGAAATCCGATAAAATTCTCCCGAAGGAATCTTGTTCAAATGATCCCAGTTCTTACCGCCGGCAAAACTCTGGTAAACACCGCCATCCGTCCCGAGTAGCAAACGCTGGCAAACTTGCGGTTTTGGGGGCTTGTTTTTGTCTTCGGGTTTCGGCGGCTTCGGCGGCGGCACCGTTCCGGGTTGAATCGCCAGCGCGTGGTCGTCCGGATGGACTTTTTCGCTGAGGTCTTCGCGAAAGTTTTTCCCGCCGTCATCGGACACCAGCAATGCGAAGCCCGCCACATACACGCGCTGATCGTTTGCAGGATCGATCCGAATCTGGCTGAAATAAAATGGACGCGGATCGATGGCGCTCGTCCGCGTCCATTTTTCCCCTCCGTCTTCAGACCGAAACACGCCGCCGCTTTTGCTGTGAATGTCTCGAATATCGTTAGTGCCGCCTTCGTAGCTTTGCACGACAGCCATTACGACTTTCGAATTGCTCGCGCTGATTGCCAGACCGATGCGGCCAGTTTGCGTTGGCAGACCGCCTCTAAGCTTTTTCCAAGTCGTACCACCGTCAGTGCTCTTGAAAATTCCGCCGACATCTTCACCACCTGTCACGCTCGGACCGGAAGTAAAACTCCATGGTGTGCGTTGTCGTGCATAAAGCGCAGCATAAACAGTTTCCGGGTGCGCCGGATCAATCATCACGTCGCCACATCCAGTACGGGCATCGTGCGGAGCAGGTGCTTTCAAAATCAGTTTCCACGTCTTGCCCGCATCAGTCGTCTTAAACAACCCGCGTTCGCCGCCATCGATCCACAAGTTGCCCATTGCGGCCACGTAGGCGACGTCCGGTTTTTTGGGATCGACAACAATGCGCGCGATGGCACGACTGTTTTTCAGCCCGACGTTCTCCCACTTCGCACCGGCATCGGTCGATCGATAAACACCGTCGCCCCAATCCGACGAATTCCGATCGCTGGCCTCCCCGGTGCCTACCCAAATCACATCCGAATCCGATGGTGCAACTGCGACTGCACCGATCGAGAGCATTGGTTGCTTGTCGAAGATTGGCTCAAACGTCACGCCGTCATCGTTGGTTTTGAAAACGCCGCCGTGTCCAAGTCCGACGTAAAAAACAAACGGATTATGCGGATCAATTGCAATGTCCGACACGCGACCACCCATCACCGCCGGTCCAATCGAGCGTGCCTTCAAGTTCTTAAAGAGCACATCGGTCAACTGGGGCGCAGTGGGCATAGGAGTCGAAGCTGACGCAGTCAATGGGGGCGTGGTGCTCGTTGGTGACGTGGTTCGCGACACAACGCTTTGCGGAGAAGGTGAAGGCCGCTCCTGAGCTGGAAGAAAACCAGCAATCGCAAATGACAGGGCGCAGCAACACAGAAGTCGAGTAGTCATGAGGTGGTTACAATCGCTTTCTGCGCTTACAGGGCAAGCGTGGCGCTTGTCGATTCTGTGAGTGGCACGCGGTGCGCCTGCCCTCAATTGCTCGCCAGTCAGGCAGATGGTTTGCGATTCGCCGAACCGTTGTAACCATTGTAACCTTTTAACTTTCTTATGACGCAGCAAGTTTTGGCAGGAAAAGTCGGCCTGGTCTTCGGCGTGGCCAACAAGCGAAGCATCGCGTGGGCAATCGCAAAAGCATGGGCCGCAGCGGGTGCGCAGTTGATTTTCAATTATCAAGGCGAACGACTAAAGGAAAACGTCGAGGAACTGGTCGGCGAGTTTGGCGAGAACACTCCGTTGTTTCCGTGTGACGTCTGCAACGACGATGAGATCAAAGCATTCTTCGAAAATGTGCGGGGAAACACCGATCGCGTCGATTTGATGCTTCACTCGCTTGCCTTCGCGCCACGGGAAGCTTTAGAAGGCGATTTTCTGAGCACAACGCGCGAGGCGTTCCGCGTCGCGCACGACGTGAGTGCATACTCGCTCGTGGCGCTCGCACGCGAAGTGGCGCCCTTGATGACAAATGGCGGCAGTATCGTGGCGATGACCTATTACGGAGCGGAAAAGGTCGTCCCTCACTACAATGTGATGGGCGTGGCCAAGGCCAGCCTTGAAGCGAGCACGCGTTATCTTGCTTACGACCTGGGACCAAAAAAAATACGGGTGAACTGCATTTCTGCCGGACCGGTTCAGACGCTGGCCGCGCGTGGCATCAGTGGATTCACCTCGATGTTGAAGCATTACCAGGAGCGCGCGCCTTTGAAACGCAGTTGCGATCCAGCAGAGTTAGGCGCCGCCGGAGTTTTTCTCGCCAGTGACGCCGCAGCAGCGATAACCGGCCAGGTCATCTACGTCGATGGCGGGTATCAAATAATGGGCATGTAACCGGGCCTTACTCTTACTCCATGCTCATGCCCATGATCGAGTCGCAGCGCAACGCGCCCCACCCTTACGATGACATATGATTGCGCGCACTTGGCATGGCTGGACAAAACGAGCGGACGCGGAGACGTACGAGAAGATGCTGCGCGACAAAATTTTCCCCAGTATTGCTGCTCGAAACATCAAAGGCTATCGCGGCGCGGAATTGTTCATCCGCGAAGATGGCGATGAAATGGAGTTTGTTACGCTGCTCCGATTTGATTCAATGGACGCCGTGAAAGAGTTCGCCGGCTCCGATGAGACCAAACCAGTGATTTTTCCCGGAGTCGAAAAACTTCTTACGCGGATGGAACCGGCGCGGCATTATCGCGTGGCGATTGCGAAAGAATTGTAGGGCACGCGCATCGCCTGCCGTCGCTTCGATTGGCAAGCCGAGGGCTTGCCCTACAACTGACACGCGCCACCGTTAACTCCTATGGAACTCGCTTCGAAACTTCGGGAAGTCTTGGGCGCCGAAATTGTCGAGGACGATCCTGAAACGGTCGCAGCGCACAGCAGGGACAAATGGTTCGCCTCTCACGAACCGAGTGCTGTCGTTTTCGCGAGATCGACGAGTGACGTCAGCAAATTGCTGCAGTTTGCGTCACGCGAAAAAATTCCGGTGACTCCGCGCGGCGGCGGATTTGGTTATGTGGGTGGATGCGTGCCGGCACGCGGCGGAATCGCCTTGTCGCTGGCGAAGATGAATCGAATCAAGGCGATTAGTTTTCCCGACTCAGTTGCAATTGTCGAACCGGGAGTGGTTACGGCTGACCTGAAAGGGGCGGTGCGTGCACAAAAATTATTTTATCCACCAGACCCTGCGAGCATGAAGGATTGCACCATCGGAGGAAACGTCGCCACGAATGCGGGCGGACCGCGTTGTCTGAAATACGGCGTGACCCGAAACTATGTAATAGGGCTTGAAGTGGTGCTGGCCAATGGTGAAGTGCTGCAAACAGGCGGTCGTGTGCATAAGAACAAGACCGGATTCGATCTAATCGGCCTGTTTGTTGGCTCGGAAGGAATGCTTGGCGTGGTGACCGAGATCACCCTGCGTTTGCTTCCACTTCCACCGGCGCGCGCGACGCTGTCGGCCGCTTTTCCGACGGCCGCGCAAGCTGCCGAAGCCGTGCAGGCGATTTTTGCGGCGGGGTTTTTGCCTTCTTCGCTGGAAATCGCCGATCATTTCACGTTGGAAGCGGCGCGCCGCGATCTGGGCAAAATGCTTGTGCCCGAGGGCAATGCACATCTGCTGGTCGATCTCGATGGTCAGGAGGAAAGTGTTCGCAGCGAATCCGCAGGCATTCGCGAATTGCTCGAGGGAAGAAAGCCAAACTCGCTGGAGATGGCTATTGGCGAAACCGATTGCGAAAAGCTCTGGGCCCTACGCCGTCAATTCAGCAATTCACTGCGCGCGACCGGCCTGACGAAGCTAAACGAGGACGTGGTCGTGCCGCGCAGTCGGCTCGTTGATCTCATGGAATTCGCAGAGAGCCTGCAGACTAAGTATGAATTTCCGATTGCCTGCTTTGGCCACGCCGGCGATGGCAACATTCACGTCAACATCATGGCCGAGCGTTATAATCGCGACGCCGCCGTGCGCGAAAAAGTCGGACACGCCCTGGACGATCTCTTCGCAAAGGTGTTGGCGTGGGGTGGCGTAATTACAGGCGAACACGGGATTGGCCTGGCCAAAAAACGTTGGTGGCCACAGGCAACCAGCAATGTGGCCCGTGAGCTGCATCACCAGCTCAAACAAGCGCTCGATTCAAATGGAATTCTGAATCCGGGAAAATTTGTCGACCCCGAAGGCGTTCAAGGTTGACTAATCGCCGAGCGCGTGGAGATTCACTGATCATTTTACGGCACATCTGAATTTGCCGCGACCCGATACGCATCCGTGTGTTGGTAAACGAAGGAACAAGGAGACCTTCCTTTTTGCGGCGCTGAAACAACAGACCAATGAAACCAGGAAAATTTACTCACACGATTGCGGTCATCCTTTCGTCAATTTCATCTCTTTTCGCACACGGGACCGAAGAAAAAGCGGAGCCAGCCAAAACAAAATTCAGCAAAAAATCCGACAAATCAGTAGACGATCGTTCGAGCAGGGCGACTTCGATCTCATTTATCCCAAGCCAACTATTCAAAACAGGGTCGGACACCGGGCATCGTTACCAATGGAAGAGCAATATCGTGACAACCGTGTTCTGGATTGGGGAGCAAGCCGGAGGAAACAATCTGGTCCCCAATCGAAACAGCTGTTGGGACAAGCAATGGACAAGGAACTATGGCGGCACTGACGATCCAAATCCTGCCCGTCGCAGCAATTACATTCCGGCGAAATTCATGCCGCGACAAAATCCATTCTATTGTGCGCTTCCCTATAACGATAAAGCGAGAGAAGGCCATCGACCGGAAGCGCCGCGCGTTGTTCCCTGGTTTAACGAAGCGTACCAGGGCCCCGCTGTTTCTACCTGCAAAGATCGATGGATTGCCATTCGCAAAGGCAACCGGACTGCTTATGCACAATGGGAAGATGCAGGTCCGTTCCGTACCGATCACTGGCAATACGTGTTCGGCAATGAACGCCCAAAGCCGAATCTCAACAAAGGCGCTGGCCTCGATGTTTCGCCTGCTGTGCGCGATTACCTTGGATTGAAGACAACCGACGTGACCGACTGGAAGTTTGTTGATTTCAGCGAAGTGCCGCACGGCCCGTGGTCAACACACGGCGATAACAACACGTTCGTAATCAACGAACGGAAAAAAGGCAAAGCGCTCGCGGAAAAACTCGGTACGATTGCGCATTAAGCCTCTGGGTAGCGCACGCATCCCGGGTGTTGGCGAGCGCGCCCCGCGATCGCGCACTTTTGTTGTGCATTTGATTGCCCCTACGATTCGCCATCAAAGGCAAGACTTTTTCGGGGCGACACCGGAACCAGCATGCGAGACGAGTGCGCTACCTAATCCACGCGATTTCCGAGCGAAAATCGATCAAAATGAACAATGGAGAATCGCCTAACCGCTCGTCTTTCTTCTTCTGCGGTCTTCATCGCAATTGCTCTTAACACCGGCGCGTCGACGGCCGCCGCAGAGAAAGGGAAACTCCTCACTGGTACGTCCGCAATGGGCGATTGGACAAACGATGCGCCCGGGGTGCGCCGCAAGATCACCGTCCAAGATTTGTCTCCGGCGGGTTCAAATGTGCTGGCTATCAACTTGCCGCGCGTCGTACAACGGCCAACGAATGCTCAGCTTCAGGTGCCGCCTGGCTTTAGGATCGAATTGTTCGCGAGCGGTTTCCGCGATCCTCGGTTTCTACTCACTGCGCCCGACGGCGACATCTTCGTCGTGGAAAGTCGTGCCAATCGGATCAAGGCGCTGCGCGATACCAAAGGCACTGGAAAAGCGGACGTGGTCGAGACATTTGCCGAACAGGGTTTAAACAAACCATTCGGCATCGCGTTTTATCCGCCTGGCAATGATCCTCAGTTTTTGTACGTCGCTAACACCGATGGGATAATTCGGTTTCCATATCGCAATGGCGACCTCAAAGCGCGCGGATCAGTTGAAAAATTAAGTGCGCATTTGTCGGGCGGCGCAGCACGCCTGCGTAGTGGCGGCCACTGGACACGCGATATCGTCTTTTCACCGGACGGTAAAAAAATGTATGTCTCGATCGGGTCGCGCTCGAATGTTTCTGATAGTGCTGCGGAAGCCGATCGCGCGCGCATCTTCGAGTTTAATCCCGATGGGACGGGACAAAAGGTTTACGCGTGGGGCATTCGTAACGCTGTTGGAATTGCGTTTCGCCCCGGCACAAACGAACTCTGGATGAGCACGAACGAACGAGACGAGATCGGCGAAAATCTACCTCCCGATTACATCAGTAGCGTGCGTCCCAGCGGCTTTTATGGGTGGCCATGGTTTTATATCGGGAATCATCCTGATCCACGACACAAGGGGAAACATCCCGAGTTGGCCGATAAGGTCATTGTTCCAGATGTGCTGGTGCAGGCGCACTCGGCCAGCCTTAATTTGTGTTTCTACACTGGCGACCAATTTCCGTCTGAATACAAAGGCGACATCTTCGCTGCCTTCCACGGCTCGTGGAACCGGATGAAACGCACTGGTTACAAAGTCGTGCGCGTGCCGTTCGATCATTCGACCGGCAAAGCGCGTGGCGAATACGAAGATTTCGTGACTGGTTTTGTTACCCCCGAGGGCAAAGTCTGGGGCCGCCCGGTGGGAATCACCGTCGCCAAAGATGGCAGCCTTTTTGTCAGTGAAGATGGGAACGGCACTATCTGGCGAGTCAGTCACGACGGATAACTTCAAGCTCAAGGGGCGCCAAACCCCATCTCAGGAATTAAAACAGCCTGACGGCAGGCTGTCCTCACCGTTGGGCCGGCATGTCGATGGATGGAGCCGGGCCGCCCTCGGCCCGCGAAGAACCGATCAAACTATTCGTAAGATGAGTGCTGATAAAAGACGATTGCCCGCTGCGGCGTTGCGCATAATCTGCCTTAGCTCGGCATGAAGATTGGTTTTGCTCAAATTAACCCGACGGTCGGGGATTTGAGGGGTAATTGCGAACTAATCATCGGCGCTTACGAGCGGCTGGCGAATGCAGGCGCGGAATTAGTGCTAACACCGGAGCTGGCCATCACCGGATATCCTCCGCAAGACCTGGTTTTCAAATCACGGTTCGTTCCGGAAAACCTTGCCGTACTGGAAAAGTTACACGCTCATGTTGGAAACGCGGCGCTGCTGGTCGGGTTCGTTGATCGTAATGAGGGGCGCGGCAAACCCTTTCACAATGCGGCCGCTTTGCTCGAGCGCGGCAAACCGATTCGCAAAGCTTACAAGTGCCTCTTGCCGACTTACGACGTCTTCGACGAGGACCGTTACTTCCAGCCGGCCAGTCGCATCGAGCCGTTCGAGTTCAATGGCAGGAAAATTGGCGTCACCATCTGCGAAGATATTTGGACAGACGATTATCTGCCGCGACCGTTGTACGACGTCGAACCGGTGCGCAGTCTGGTAGAGCAAGGCGCAGAGATCATTCTGAACCTGAGCTCGTCACCATTTCGCCTTGGAGCACCGGCGTGTCGGCTCGAGATGATTGCAACACAGGCCCGGAATTATCGACGACCGATTTGCTATTGCAACGTCGTTGGTGGTAACGATCAACTTGTCTTCGATGGAAACTCGATCGCCGTGAATGCTTCGGGCGATTTGATCGAACAACTGGCACCGTTTCGCGAAGAGGAGAAAATTGTTGATACGGATTCCACTGCCGCAATTGTATTTCAGGAAGGCGAGACGCCGGACCAACTTTTCGGCGCGCTTTCGCTGGGAGTTCGCGATTATTTTCGCAAATGCAATTTCCATTCCGCCGTAATTGGCCTCAGCGGTGGAGTCGATTCCGCGGTGACCGCAGTCATCGCGGTCGATGCGCTGGGAGTTGAGAAT
>DASREQ010000044.1:0-9921 GCA_035651975.1 Candidatus Udaeobacter sp. | reverse complement strand
ACCAGGCTCCAGCCGGCTGGAAGAGTGGGACCAGACGCCCAGCCGATGAAACTGTTGTTGTTGAGATAATATATCGCCGTTTGACGGGAGCCGGCGTTATACAGCAGATAGTCGGAGTTGCCGTCACCGTTAAAGTCGGCCGTCGCCACCAGTTGCCAGCCGCCGGGAACGGTCGGACCGAAAGCAGCTCCAATAACCGTTGGTCCTGACAAATATCCGATCAGTGTTTGGCCGGTGCCGGAATTGAACAGGGCGTAGTCTACATGGCCGTCGCGATTAAAATCCGCGACACCGATCAAGTTCCAGTTTGTCGGAAGAGTGGGACCGAACGCCCAGCCGATCAAAACGTTGTTGTTGAGATAATAGATCGCTGTTTGATGGGAGCTGGCCTTATAGAGGACATAGTCAGAGTTGCCGTCGCCGTTAAAGTCGCCCGTAGCCACCAATTCCCAGCCGCCCGGAAGAGTTGGCCCATAAGCCGCTCCGATGATCGTTGGCCCGGCTAAGTACCCAATTATCGTGTGCTCCGTAGTTGGGACGAATAAGGCATAGTCCGGAGAACTATCGCGATTGAAATCCGCCACAGCTTCCAGGCTCCAGCCACCGGGAAGAGTTGGCCCATAAGCGGCGCCAATTAAGACGTTGTTATTCAGATATCCTATTACGGTTTGATGGGTAGCTGCGTTCCGCACTACAAAGTCCGGGTCACCATCGCCATTAAAGTCGCCTACTGCCGCCCTCGCTATCGGTGTCGGTGTAGGTGTAGGCGTTGGGGTCGGCGTCGGCGCATTCGCTAAGTCGTAACCGATAACATCAAGGCTGATACCTTCTGGTGAGCTCGCCGTGACGTCTGAAGATTGTCCGGTGCAACCAAACGCATTCTGGACGTAGGGATGCGCCTGTGGGCAAGCCGTGCTTAGCCAATCACCGAAATCGCCGTTTGGGTTCTGATTGAAGCTCACGAGATTCGCGGTCCCGCCATTGATCGAGAAATAGCGTGTTCCAGAGGAACTGATGTTTCTGTGACCGGCCGACGACCAACTGAATAAATCCTGCGGGCGAAAATCGCCGCTATATGTGCCAGAAATATTTAAATGCGATCCAAGGCCGATAACCTCGTCAATTTCGTGCTCCGTGGAACGCTGCGCATCGAAATAATTGGCGCTGGTAGGCCGTGCGAAATCAAACGGCTTCGCAGAATTAAGCGTAACAATTCCATCATACGGCCCACCGTTGCCAACTGTGCCGTTCGCAAACATCGCGGTTGGCGTGTTTAAGGCTATCGCTCTCCCGCTCGCGCTCGACGGCGTGATGTTGGTGGATAGTGCATTGCCGGGTAGGCTTGCATTGGCGACATTGTCATTGCTGGTTGCTGCATCCGCTCTCAAGGAATCGATATAAACGTTCCACGGAACCGCGTAAAATACCCAATCACTTCGTGAGACAGTCCCGGCCGGCAAGGGAGTGCCGTTTGGCGCAGTGGTTGAGTAGCGGAACCGAATCTGAATCGTGATCGGATCGCTGAATAGCGATTCATAAATCGAGATGGCCCGATTGATCATCGCCTCAATGGCCGCTGCGTTGACGTTGTTTGTAATAGAACTGTCGAACGTTGCGTGAATGATCGGCCCAGGGGTAGCTACGGTTCTAACACTCATTGCGCCTGAATACCCACCCACGCCGCTCGCACCGTAAGCGCGCACCCGGTAATAGTAGGTCGCGCCTGGATCCAGGCCGGTCACCACCCGTCCGCTTGTATTACCCACGTCCAGGTCATGATAATCGTTCACGTGACTGCTGAAGGAGCGGTCCGTGGAAACATCCAACAGGTAGCCGATCGCCCCCCCAACACGCGTCCAGTTCGCCATAAAGCTGCTGCGCGTCGGTGCCGGTATCTCAATTTCACCTTGTTGGGGCGTTTCGATGGCGCTTGGAAACTCGGGCGCCGTTTGTAACTCCGTCCGCATTTCGTGCGTCGCGGTGCCTGCCTGAAACGCAGGCGGCGATCCTGCGAGCGTGTTATGTTGCCCTGGTGAACTTGTATTCTCGAACGGCGCGGCCAGCCCCCATGCTGCGCCACACGCGACAATAACTAAACCCGTTCTTAAAAAACACACCCGCATTGCCTTTGCTATGAAAGGCGCGAGTTTAGATGGACAATTCTTACCGCACAAGCTGAAAAAATCGCACCGCCTAAAGCTTTAAATCAATCGGTGACTGCGCAACCAGCACCTGTTACATTTGCCCTCGCCGTTGGTAAAATTGGTACCGCTCGATAATTGAATCGACGTACTTTCGTGTCCCGGGAAAGTCGATGTTCTTCAGGAACTGCTCCACCGGAATATTACTGCTGCCGCTTCCTCCGCTCCATCGCTCGACACGACTCGCGCCCGCGTTGTATTCGGCAAGTGCAAACGGAGCGGGGTCTGACTGCGCTTCCCAGCGCTCAAAGGCGCGATGCAAATACCAGGTCCCAGCCTCCAGGTTCGTTTTCGGATCAAAGAGTCGCTCTACCCGGAAGTTGTCGACTTTGTTTTCATGCACCCATTCGTAGGCCGCTTTTTCGCTCACTTGCATGAGCCCGCGCTCTCCGTGGCTGCCATATTTTCTCGGATCGAAGCGGCTCTCGCGCCACACGACTGCTTTCACAAGCATCGGATCGAGATGATGTCCGGCTGCAACAAGGCGAATCAGGCGATCGTACTGATGAAACCGGGCCGGGCTCATCCACTCGTAAAACGTGTAGACCGGATCGCCCGATCGCACGGCGAGATAAGCGAAACCCGCGGCCAGCGCCAACATTACGCATAGGAGCAGTTTGAACAGGAATCGCATCACGCCGGCATCAAATCTCGTGCTCCTGCTCTCACGAGCAATTAAATTAACGCGGTCACCATGACGAAACCAAGCTACGCTCGAGTCATCATCGATCGGGCAATTCACCGCGAGCTCGACTACGCCGTGCCCGAGGGCTTGATGGACCGAGTCGGTGTCGGCTCCCGCGTGCGGGTGCCGTTTCGGGACAAATCTGCTCTTGCAACGGTGGTCGCTCTGACAGAACAGAGCGAAGCGAAAGGCATCCGGCCAATCGAGGCGGTCGTAGGCGAAGCGCCAATCTTAAGCGAACAATTGCTCGAGTTAGGCAGATGGATCAGCGCCTATTATTGCTGCCCAATCGAAACGGTGATGCGGAGCTTGTTGCCGCAAGTCATCCGGCGCGCGGAAGTCGGATGGAAAAAGCAATTGTTCGTCCAGACCGGACGCAAGATCGACAATGAGGAACTTGAGAAGTTGCGAAGACGCGCGCCCCGGCAAGCAGAACTGCTCGAGGCAATCCTGAGATTGGAAGCCCCAACCCGCGCGTCGCGCCTTTTGCGGCAAACCGCTCTCGATAACCAGACACTTCGCGCGCTGGTGAAACGCGGTCTCGCCGAGTTGCGCGAAGAAGCCGTCGTGCGGGATCCACATGGTGACGAACAATTCATTGCGACGTCGAACCTCATTCTCAATTCCGAGCAAACCCATGCGCTGAAGGAAATCGCACAAGCCCTCGATTCACCGGAAAAGTCGCGCCCGATTTTGCTCCACGGCGTCACCGGTTCGGGTAAGACCGAAATTTATCTTCAGGCGATTCGTGCGGCGCTTGATCGTGGACAAACAGCAATTGTTCTCGTTCCTGAAATTTCGCTCACGCCACAAACGGTTGAGCGTTTCAAAGGCCGTTTTGCCGACGTGCAGGATGCCGTCGCGGTATTGCACAGCCATTTATCCGAAGGCGAACGTCACGACGAATGGCACAAAATCCATTCTGGTCGCGCCCGTATCGCAATCGGGGCGCGGAGCGCGATCTTTGCACCGCTGAAAAACCTGGGACTCATCGTCGTCGATGAAGAGCACGAGACGACATACAAACAGGAAGAAGCCCCGCGATATCACGCGCGTGACGTGGCGATCGTGCGTGCCAAGATGGAGAAGTGTGTCGCGGTCCTGGGAAGCGCCACACCGTCACTCGAGAGTTATCACAACGCTGTAATTGGAAAATATCGGCTGGTTACACTGACCCAGCGGATAGATGAAAAGCAGATGCCGCTCATGCGCATTGTCGATCTTCGTCAGGAGCGGCGGAAAGAGAAGGCGGCGACGATCTTGTCAGAAAAATTGCGAACAGCGATTGCCGATCGGATGGAGAAGAGAGAGCAGACAATTCTATTTTTGAATCGGCGCGGTTTCTCCACTTCGCTCCTGTGCAGCAATTGTGGTGAAGCGCGCAATTGCCCGAATTGCAGTGTCGCGCTCACCTTTCACCGGCATCCCGCGGTCGCGGGACGGTTGAGCTGTCATTTGTGCGGGCACACCGCCGCGGTGCCAAAGAAATGCCCAGCCTGCGGGCAAGACGCGCTGATTTATGCGGGATTTGGCACGGAAAGGGTTGAATCAACCGTCTCACAAATTTTTCCAAAAGCTGTCGTGCGCCGGATGGATGCAGACTCGATGACGCGCAAGGAAGCGTATCGGGAAACTCTGAGGAATTTTCGCACGGGGAAGATCGATATCCTGGTCGGCACACAAATGATCGCGAAGGGTCTCCATTTTCCGAATGTGACGCTCGTCGGAATCATCAATGCAGATCTCGCGCTGCATCTGCCCGATTTTCGCGCAGGCGAACGCACGTTTCAGCTTCTCACGCAGGTTGCCGGACGCGCCGGACGTGGAGAAACGTCAGGCGAAGTTTTTGTCCAGACTTACACCCCGTTTAGTCCATCGATCCAGTTTGCGCGCCATCATGATTTCGCCGGTTATTTTCAACAGGAACTCGAATTTCGTCAGCGCGGCGATTTTCCGCCGTTCAAGCACGCGATTCTCATCACCGTGCGTTCCGCGCACGAAGGACGCGCAAAATTGTCAGCCCAAACGTTACGACGTCGGCTGAAGGAAGCGTTGCCGGAAGAATTCATTGCAGGTGACGTAACGCCCGCGCCTCTGGAAAAACTACAAGGCCAATTCCGCTTTCACATCCTGATCCGCGGCGAAGCCATTATGCGCCTGAGCCGCCGCGTCCGCGAAACTGTCGATAAACTGCCATTTCCCGAAGACGTCACGGTCACAGTCGATGTTGATCCTTATCAGTTATTGTGATCTGGGAAGCGAGCGCGCCGCCAGCGCGAACTCGGTGCTCAGCCACGGATTTCATGAACAAGGTTTCGCGAGTTGCACTCCTCGATTTTCTCTGGTCCGAGCTCTACGCTGGCATTTCCGTCTGCACTCCGGTGAGTGTCAGCAACCCTCTTCGAGGAAATTAGCTCGCCAAGCTCCACTCGCGCCCATTTCGCGAGACCTTGAACAAAGAGTTTCGGATTGCTGGAATGCAATTTGAAACCAGGAATCAGGCACCGCCGCGCGCGGTTCGTCTTGCCGAGCATTCGACGTTTGCGACGACGACGCGCAATTTCAGCAAAACGGCGGTTATACGTTCGCATGAAATGAAAAATCGGCCCGACCCCTGTGACGGAGAACGGCGGAACCAGCAGAGCGCTCTCGCCGTACCTGAAAATGCGGGATACTACGCCTAGGTAATAAAGGCAAAGATCGAAGATCAGGGCAGTGCTCATTAGATCGAATTCGCCCATGTATTCGTACTTGTCTTTATAAACGGCCTCGAACCAGCAACGATGAGATCTCGCCAAATCGCGATTGTGCTGCTCAACTAATCCATCCATCGCTTCGCCTCTTCGCTGTGCCCCAATCAGCGCTGCTGCACGTGAAGTTGTGAACGAGATCCAATCCATACCTGGGCTGTAAAACGGATCCATGAATGCCGCCGCATCCCCGACCAGAACAAAGCCGTCTCCGGCAAAAGTAGTGCTATAGTAAGCGAGATTTTTCCGCCAGTGCATATCTTGCTCATCAAATTGGGCGTCGGCCAAAATCTCGCGCGCCACCGGGTGCCTCATCAGAAAGCTCTTGAGCCGTTCGCCGAGTTTTCCGCCCTCCCGGGGCCAATCGACGAGTCTCTGGTCAAAAACCACCCCGACACTGACGTCTCCGCCTTTCAGTGGAATCCACCAACTCCACCAGCCGTCGCCGATCACGTGGTTTGTTGCCGTATTCCGCGTCGCATAAACAGCGCGCGACCACGAGGGATATTTCTCGGCCAGTTCGCGGCCGTCCCAGTCCTTAACGCCTTTCCATCTCGACCACGCCGCTGCAGTGGGATGTTCGGTATTGGTTCTCCACCAGCCTTCCTTGCGGGCGAGAATCGCAGCTACACCCGACGCATCAACAACCCAGCGCGAACGCACCGTCCTGGTGCCGTCGCCATTTCGAAATGTTACCGTCTGTTCTTTTCCGGGTTGTAGTTGCACATCGGTTATTGTTGCGGAACGCAGAATCTCTGCCCCTGCAACACCGGCGCGGCGAAGCACCTCTTCATCAAAGGCGGCACGATCCAGTTGGTACGACGGCACACGAACTTGATAAAGCGGCCCGAGTTCGCTCGCTTCGGCGAGCGTTTTTACTTCGCCGTTTGTAAACCAAAACCGCAGTCCTTGTTTTGCGAGATGCGATTCGTTTAGATATTGCGTTAGTCCCAGCACTCGACCCATAAAATAGGCACTGACTTCAACGGTTGCTTCGCCCACGCGCCGCGAAAGTTTTGTCGATTTCTCCAGAATCAATATCCGAATTCCTGGGTTTTGCCGCAACAAGAGTATTGCCGTTGCTGCCCCGGAAAGCGCGCCTCCCATGATTACGACATCATAAAAATCCGTCCGGTTGGGTTGAGGCGTTATGTCGGCTTTCATTTTACGAACAGATAGTTTTCTTGGCCCAGCCTTACTACGTCAAGTGCCCAATTGATTGCCAACTGAGTGGCATAATCTGTACGAAGCAAATCTTGACCTTGTTCGATTTGGTCTCACTCCGCTAAAGTCGAGGCTAAGTCGGTCCATGAACAATCTGCATCTTGCCGTCCAGTTTTTTATTCAGCTTGCCGTTATTCTTTTATTCTGCCGGTTGGTTGGCGCGATCGCTTTGCGCCTGGGCCAGCCGCAAGTCGTAGCGGAAATGCTCGCCGGTGTGCTTCTGGGACCATCGCTTTTTGGTTTGCTTTGGCCCGAAGCGCAACATTGGCTTTTCCCATGGGACAGCGCTCAGAAAATGCGTGATACCCAGAGTTATTTGTTTCCAGCGTCGCAACTGGGCCTGGCGCTTTACATGTTTGTGGTTGGAATGGAATTCCGTGTCGACATTGTCCGCCGCAGATTGACAAGCTCAATCGCCGTGTCGGTGGCCGGAATGTTGGCACCTTTCGTATTGGGCGCTGGCCTGGGTTGGATTCTATTTCAGCACACCGCGCTTTTTCCAAGCACGACTTCACTCTCAGAGGCAATGCTCTTTCTTGGCGCATCCATGTGTATCACTGCCTTTCCCATGCTCGCGCGGATCATTCATTTCAAAAAACTTACCGGCACAACCATGGGAACAGTTGCCTTGGGCGCGGGGGCAATCGACGATGCAACCGCGTGGTGCCTCCTCGCAGTGGTCCTCGCGAGTTTTGAGAAAAATTGGAGCCACGCTCTGGTAAACATCGCCGGTGGCGTCGCCTACGTGGCTTTAACCCTGCTAATTGTGCGCCCGTTGCTGCTACGTGCCAAAGTCTGGTTGGTAAAAAACGGAACACTCACCGAAGCCGGATTGGTTGTCGGACTTGCGCTCATGGCATTGGGTGCATGGTTCACCGATCTTATTGGTTTGCACGCAGTATTCGGAGCGTTCGTCATGGGCGCCGCGATGCCGCGCGGCGTTGTGGTGCGTGATCTTATTGGGCGGATTCAGCCGCTTACCGTGGCGCTGCTGCTCCCGCTCTTTTTCACGTACTCCGGCTTGAATACAAAAATCGGTTTGCTCAATACAAGCTTCCTTTGGGCTACGTGTGGCGCGGTGTTGGTCGCGGCCGTTCTGGGGAAAGGCGTCGCCTGCTGGCTTGCCGCACGCGCCACTGGCATTCCGAATCGGGAAGCGCTCGGCATCGGCACACTAATGAACGCCCGTGGATTAATGGAACTGATCATTATCAATATCGGGCTCCAGCGCGGCATCATATCGGAGGGCCTTTTCGCCACGCTGGTGATTATGGCGGTGCTGACGACACTGATGGCCTCGCCGCTCTTTGAATGCCTCGTGGGAAGCGGGACGCACCAACCAGTTCCCGAGGCCGAGGCTGAAGAAGCAAGCGAACCCAGGTTCGTCCGTTGACCGTACAGACTCCTCCGTCCGAAAGAGCGTGATCAGCAAGCTGGGTTGTGGTCGTTTGGCGACCTTTGAACGTCGCCAATCGTCAAGCTCCATTCGCAGTGGAACCTTTGGAAGACATTTTGCCAGGGTAACCGGCATCTCGGTCGCGTCGGAAAACGGGTCGCGTTAGGTTGAGTCGTTTCTGGATCGATATGATACCGAAAAACAGTTGGTTCAGAAAGCGGGTCCACAGGCTCGAGTCCCACTTACCAGCAAGCACCGTGGTGACTGAGCGAAAGATCAGTTTCGGTGGCTCCGGGCTGAAAAAAACGTCGCGGAACTGTGGTGTGTAGAATCCCACCACAAACCGGCGAAACCTCTCGAATCGTTTTCGTTGGCGACGAGAGAACGCCGCGAAACTCGACGCTGAGAAGTCATTTCTCACGAGCGCGCGATGGAGTTCGCCAGCGGCTTCAATCCCTGATTCCATGGCAATTGAGACTCCGGTCGAGAATACGGGGTCAAGAAACGATCCTGCGTCCCCGGCCAGGATCCAGCGATCACCAGCGTACGCCGAAGCGCTGTAGGAGAAATCCTTCTCGACGCGCACGGGCCACTCGCGCCGGGCCTCGCGCATTAACTCAGCGACAATCGGCGTATCGGCAATCGTGCTGTTGAGCGTCTCCTCCGCCGAACCGTTCGTCAACCTGCGGTAAAGGGCCTTTGGTAGAACTACGCCAACACTCGTTAACTCTTTTGAAATCGGAATAAGCCAAAACCAGCCAGCGTCGTTGCGTGCGATAAGGCGGATATCGTCGGGTCGCGGTCCTTCCAGTCGCGGCACGTTCGTATAGTGGGAGTATATTGCTATGTTAGCGAGCCGGGGTTCCTCGGTGCGCAAATTAAACTTTCGAGCGAGCAAGCCTCCGCGGCCTGTGGCATCAACCAGGGCCCGCACACGGATACGCGCAGTCGCGGCATTGGTGCGTGACGCCACCTCCAGGACCGCGGCGTCTGGCGCAAACTCGCATGTAATTACGTTGCACGCTTCTCGAGCATCGACACCCACTTCCCGAGCCCGCTCCAGCAGAATGCGATCAAATTCTTGGCGACACACCTGATACGTCTGCGCCCGCCTGACCTCCCGGACGTTGGTAAAGTCAACGTATCGGCCGCTCTGACCATCATGCGTCACGAGGCGCGCACCCCATTTCTCAGGGAAACTCGCGGCCTCGATCTGCTTGGCCACGCCCAAAGCCGCGAACGCATCGTTAGCAGTCGATAGCAACGACTCGCCGATATGGAATCGTGGGAAGGTCTCACGCTCGAAGAGAACCACAGAATGACCGTGCTGCCGCAGCGAGATAGCCGCCGACGAACCAGCAGGACCGCCCCCGGCCACAGCGAAATCAAAGTCATAGCGAGGTTGGGCCATTGTGATCAGATCGCTAAAGTATCATTTCGAAGAACGGGAAGCAGGCAATTTCTTTGAGCCCCTCGACATCAGCATGAGCCTGCACATCGACGAAAACGTTCCCGCTGCAACCGGTGACTTGAATTGCCGGTCTTAGACCATTGGGATCTTCCAGGCACACACACGCCCTTCGAGATTCGATCCTCGCCTGACAAGAGAGCCGGCAGTCGGATTCGAACCGACGACCTGCTGATTACAAATCAGCTGCTCTACCA